>JAWHBY010000004.1:0-68322 GCA_032568935.1 Parahaemophilus parainfluenzae | reverse complement strand
TGTTTTGTTAAAAAGAGTAAAAAGAGCGGTCAATTTTAAAGACGTTTTTTTGAGATGTCTATGCCTAACTTATTTTAAAGAGAATTAGGAAGTGGTTGTTTGCCAAGCATTTTCATCAAGCAATTGACCAAAATGACTTTCTACAAGTAGGCGAGTAATGTTATTTTGAGGATTGGTAAAGATCTCTCTCGGAGTGCCAGACTCGATAATTTCACCTTCATCCATTACCAAAACTTGATCTGCAATATGTTTGATTATGCCTAAATTTTGTCCAACATAAATATAAGAAATGCCTAAATGTTCTTGTAAATCTAAAATTAGATTAAGCAATTGAACACGAACGGAGGCATCTAATGTACCAAGTGCATCATCGATAATAATCACTTCAGGCTGAAGAATGAGTGCACGAGCCAAAGCGATCCGCTGTTTTTGGCTGACCGAAAGATGTTTAATTTTAAGATTCGTGTAATCAGGATAAAGCCCCACCAGAGATAGTGTTTCAAAGATCTTTTCATTGCGAGTATCTTCATTCCAATCGGTAATTAATCGTAGTGGTGCATCTAAGGCTTGGCCAATATTTAAACGTGGGTTAAATGCTGAATTCGCATCTTGGAAAACCATTCTGATATGTTGTGCACGATAGTGAAAATCTTCGAATTGTAACGGTAAATCATTAAATAAGATTTTTCCTGAAGTAGGGGGAGTAATCCCCGCAATCATTTTTACTAAGGTCGATTTACCTGAACCATTTTTACCGATAATCGCAAGCGTTTCTTTACGGTTAAGCGTAAAGCTGACATCTTTTACCGCATAAAATTGCTCTGAGCCAAAAAGTTTGGCAGGTTCATCAAAGGTTTTACTGAGATTTTCCACTTGTAATAATGGCATTATTCGTTTCCTTTTGATTCGGTATTGAGCGTAAGCGGTGAAGTTGCAATTTTATCCTTAAACTGCCGTTCTCGAAGATTAATTGGATGATGGCAGGAAAACTCATGCTGTTTAATGCGATATCTGCTTGGCTTTTGAATACATTCACGCTGAGCAAAAGGGCAGCGAGGTCCTAAACGGCAACCAATCGGCATTTGTTCTAAAATCGGCACAGTCCCTTCTAATGTTCCTAATTTGCTTTTAAAACCTAAGGGGCGACTAAAATCCGGAACAGAGAAAAGCAATGCTTGTGTATAAGGATGATGAGGCATTTCTAATATTTGGTCGGTTGGCCCAGACTCTGTATTTTGCCCACAATAAAGAACGGAAATGCTATCACACCATTCACTGATACTTTTAAGATCGTTACTGGCTAATAAAATTGTCGTGCCTTGGTTTTGATTCATACTTGAAAGCAAGCGGAAAATTTGCAATGCCGTAATGGACTCCAAAGAATTAGTGGGTTCATCCGCAATTAATAATCGAGGTTGATTCGCCACTGCTACGGCAATCATCACTTTTTGGCCTTCACCTTCAGTGAGCTCATTAGGATAACTCGCCATAATATCTTGGTGGTCTTTAATTCCTACACGGTGTAGTAATTCAATCGCACGACGTTTTTTCCAACCAAACCATTGCCACCAATGACCTTTAAAGGTCCAGTTTGGAATACTTTGAATAAGCTGTTTACCGATTTTTCGACTTGGATCTAGGCAGCTTAATGGATTTTGGAAAATCATTGAAATTTCTTTTCCAATGATTTTTCGACGTTGATTCGGCGTCAGTTTAAGCAATTCAACATCATTAAAACGAAAACGGTCAGCGGTGACAATCCAGTTATCTTTAATGGAATTACTGATTACTTTAGCGATTAAACTTTTACCTGAACCAGATTCACCGACGAGCCCTAGAATTTCCCCTTCATTAAGCGAAAGATTGACGCAGTCCACAATTTTCATGCGACCGTTTGGTGTTTGAATTTCAATATTAAGATTGCGAATATCTAACAGCGCCATGGGTTACTCGTAATATTTATTGATTGCTTTACACAATCCGTTAGTAAAAATAATGCTTAATAAAATGGTGAAAATAATAGCAAAGCCCGGTAATAAAACTGTCCAAGGGGCAAGATAAATCAGCTCTAACGAATCTTTAATCATTGCGCCCCATTCTGGCATTGGACGTTGTGCACCTAGAGAAATAAAGCTGAGAGCCGTAATATCTAAAATAGCGACCACAAATGCTCGAGAAATTTCTTGTGTATAGACGACACTAATATTCGGCAAGATTGTAGTTTTTAATAATTCCCAGTTTGAAATACCATCTAATTTTAGTAAGAGTACGTAGTCTTTCTTTAGTTCTTGCTGAATTGCTTGATAAATGGCATGTACAAAATACGGCAAAATAGCCAACAGAGTGGCAAACATGGCATTTATTAAGCTCGGTTCCATTAACGTCGAAATAATAATGGCAATCAGTAAAATAGGGATAGATAAAAAGGCGTCAAAAAAATGACCTAAAAAACGAGATTTAATCCCTTCTGACATACCGGCAAGAATACCTAATGCGCCACCAATAATTGCCACAGCAATGACCACTAAAAGAGAGGAACCGAGAGTATATTGTGTCCCCATAATTAATCGACTGAGTACATCACGACCAAGATCATCTGTACCAAAGAAAAAAGCAATACGACCTTTTTCTACCCAAGATGGCGGCATGAGTTCTTCTCCGACAAACTCCATGCTTTCGCTATAAGGCATAATGAGTTTAGGAAAAAGTGCGGTTAAAATCAGAAGGCAAAATAAATAGAAACAGAATAATGCCACACGATTCTGACGGAAAAGCAACCAAATCTGAAAGAAGGAGGTGCTTTCACGAAATTCATCAGGTTCTCTATCTTGCATACCAGCCCTTCTTATTCAATGGATCTAATATAAACATGAGCAACTTGGCGAACGTATCAATAATAATGATACAAATACCAATTACTACCACGCCGGCAGAAATACTGTTGTAATCTTGTTGGGTTACGGCATCAATCAGCCAACGTCCTATTCCTGGCCAACCTAAAACGTTTTCTACCAACATACATTGTGTTAATACTAAGGTAAATACGCGAGTAAGCTGTGGAATCAATAATGGAAATGTATTACGAAAAACGTAACGTTTTAAAATCGTCCATTTCGACCATCCACGTGTTACAGCTGCTTTGGCATATTCTTGTTGAAGTAAATAATCAGCCCGTTGCTGAATGATTCGGATAAATTCCATTGTTGGCAGAATACAAAGCACTAATGTCGGTAAGGCTAAATGCTGTAAAACGTTTTGTACGATTTTGGTTCGGTAAGGAACATTAACAAACCACATATCAATAGTAGGGAAGCCTGTGATAGGTTTGATTTCATACAGTAAATTATACTGCCCGATGGCTGCAATCTCCCAGCTTTGAATTGCTGCCACATAAAGCAAAATTGGCGCAAACCAGAAAATAGGCATAGATAAGCCTACATTGGATATACTTTGTAATGTACGTGAAAAAACACGTTGATTATAGACCGCACTTAATACACCGAGAGGAATACCTAAGATGCAAGCTAATAAAAGCGCGGTAAAACAGAGTTCTAATGTGGGTGGTAATACCGTAAAAATTAAATCTTTTAACGATTCTCCGCCATTATAGGTAATTCCTAAATCGCCCTGTAACAATGATGTAAGGTAATGATAATAGGCACTATAAATGTTATTTGTGACAAGTTCTGCATTGAGTGGATCTCGCATTAAAATGACAAAACTTAATATGGACAGAATCAATAATAAAATGCTTACCCAAATTATATGGCGAATGGCTGAAATGAGCACTATTTTTTCTCCTTATTCTTCATGAAATACAAGGTAGAAAAATTGATGCTACCAAATGGGGTCATCTCAATTCCTTTAACATTGCCGCGTGCGACCAAAAGTCGCTTGACGTTTGCAATCGGCACAATCGGCAACTCATTTAAAATAAGATCTTGCGCATGGTTATATGCTTTAGAGCGCTCATATAAATGATTGGTCGCCAGTGCACGATTCATCATCTTATCAAATTCAGGATTACACCAATTTGATAAATTTGTGATTTCATTTTGCGTATCACAACTTAAAATTGGACGCATAAAACCGTCAGGATCAAGGTTTCCAGCAAGCCAACCAGTTAAGATTAAATCGTAATCTTCTGTGCCTTTACGTAATTGTTCGATTAAATATGTACGTGTGACTGACCGCACTTTAACATCCACGCCCGCTTTGGCTAAATCCCATTTGATGAGCTCCGCCATTTTAATGGGAGCAGGGTTATACACTTGCTCTTCATTCATCACCCACATATTTAATGTGAGTTTTTTATCGCGTAATGTTTTTTCTGCTTCTGCAGGCTGATAATCATAAGGAAAATCAGGCGTATTAATTGCAGAAGCCCAAGAAATCTCAGGGATAATGTTATTCGCCACCGTTGCTGTGTTGTGGTAAATATTTCGCACAATTCTAAAACGATTCAAGCTTTGCGAAATGGCTTGGCGAATGGTTTTATCCTGCATTAATGGTTTTTGGAAATTAAAAGCCAAATAGGCTAAGTTCATTCCATCCGTAGATTGTAGATAATAACGGTCGTCCTTTTCACTTAACAAGCCGAGTTGGCTAACTTCAGGATAAGAGGCGATTTGGCATTCATTGTTAAAGAATTTAATTAAACGTCCCGTGCGATCCGCTGAAAGATCCACAATGATATTTTTAATTTTGGCTTCTTTTTTCCAATAATCCTCATTGCGAACCAAGCGAACATATTGGTTATACACGTAATCTTTTACTTGATAAGGGCCAGTGCCAACAGGATGCGTATCCAATTGGGTGAGGTTATCATCCGCACTTAATTGATACGCATATTCTTGTGAGAAAATAATAGAGTATTGACTGGCAAGATGCGACAGAATTGAAGCATCGGGTTCAAATAGATCAATTTTGACCTGATAAGGGTTCGTTGCTGTGATGCTTTTAATTTTTTGGTTTAATTTTATACTTTCAAAATACGGAAAGTGAACCTTCTTAGCCTGCTCATGGAAGATTCTATATTGTGGATTTTTGTAGGTGACCACATCATCTGAAAGTGTAGGCAGGTAAGTATCGTGTCCTAAAACACGATTAATCGAAAAGACCACATCTTCTGCATTAAAGTCACGCGTAGGCGTAAACCAAGGAGTGTGATGGAATTTCACCCCCTTACGAAGGTTAATAAGAATTTGTTTACCATCAGACGAAATAGAATAAGACTGCGCTAACACAGGAACGAGTGCTGCACTATGATCTTTAATATCAAATAATTTGTTATAAATTTGCTCCGTCACCACATTCATACTGGTGCCGGCGTCTGCAGTTTGCGGGTTAAAGGAAAAACCCGATGCATTTGTGCAGTATGTTAAGCCGTTTTCTGTCAGCATTTCAGGTATGCGTGGGGCGGCTTGTGTCAGATTCATTTGACTCAACCCACACAATAAAAAACAAAAAGTGACATTTCGACGTAACATAGCTTTATTATTAAAGACTGTTTTGTGATAAATTGGGTGAATTGTAAAATATCTTGGCAAAAATGGCTAGTTATTGGATTTTTAGGATATGTTTAAGTCAATTAATCGGGAAATTAATCAACTAATCAATCGTGGATTTGACCGCACTTTACGTTTGGCTGTGACAGGGCTGAGTCGAAGCGGTAAAACAGCCTTCATTACGAGTTTGATTAATCAATTGTTACATATTAATCAAGAGGGAAACTCTCATCTTCCTTTATTTGAGGCCGCTCGAAATCACTCTATTTTAGCGGTAAAACGTGTGCCGCAGCAGGATTTAAGTATTCCACGTTTTGATTATGAAGCCAATCTCAATGATTTAATGAATAATCCACCACAATGGTGCCAATCAACTCGAGGAGTAAGTGAAACACGACTTGCCATTCGTTTTGAACGCCAATCGGGTTTACTTCGTCATTTTAAAGAACGCGGCACATTATATTTAGATATTTTTGATTATCCTGGTGAATGGCTATTGGATTTACCTTTGCTAAATCTAGATTTTCAACAATGGTCGCTCGAACAAGCCAACATTACATCGGGTGTTCGTCAACAGTTTGCGCAAGATTGGTTGGATAAACTGAAAAAACTCGACCTAAGTGCGGTCGTCAATGAAGATGTTTTAGCACAGATTGCAAAATCTTATACCGATTATTTACTTGCCTGCAAAGCAAAAGGAATGCAATTTATTCAACCTGGCCGATTTGTTTTACCTGGTGAATTAGAAGGCGCACCTGTATTACAATTTTTCCCGTTATTGCATTTGTCAGAAGAACAATGGCAAAAACTGAAAAGAGAAGCAAAATTCAATAGCTATTTTGCCGTATTGAATAAGCGATATGATTATTATCGTAATAAGGTGGTGAAAGGCTTTTATGAAAATTATTTTTCGACCTTTGATCGACAAGTGATTTTAGCTGATTGCTTAACGCCACTGAATCATAGCCAACAAGCCTTTATCGATATGCAAACAGGGCTTAATCAGCTTTTTAAAAATTTCCATTATGGGAAACGCAATTTACTTAATCGCTTGTTTTCCCCAAATATTGATAAGCTCATGTTTGTGGCAACAAAAGCCGATCATATCACAACCGATCAAATTCAAAACTTAATTAGCCTTATGCGTCAATTGGTGCAAGAGGGCGGTCGTCACGTAGAATTTGAAGGAATTGATACAGAATACACAGCAATTGCCGCCATTCGTGCGACGAAACAGGTTTTAGTTAATCAAAATGGTAAACAAATTAAAGCTATTCAAGGTGTGCGTTCTTTAGATAAACAACTGATTACACTTTATCCGGGGTCTGTACCTAGTAAACTACCTAATGCAGAGTTCTGGTCAAAACAATCTTTTGATTTTGATTCCTTTGAACCTCAAGTTTTACAACAAGGTGAAAGCATCCAGCATTTAAGAATGGATGCAGTCTTACAGTTTTTATTGGCGGATAGGTTTGATTGATAGAAAAATCAAATCAATTTAATTGTCAAATACTTAATATAAACCACTATTTTTTTATTGGTATTTAGGTAGAATCAATTTGAGTCTTTCTAAAGTAAAGGAGCTTATGATGAAAATGAAAACTCTCTTAGCATTAGCAATCAGCGGAATTTGTGCTGCTGGCGTGGCAAATGCACATGACCATATGGCAAAACCAGCAGGTCCTTCAATCGAAGTAAAAGTACAACAATTAGATCCTGCAAACGGTAACAAAGATGTAGGGACTGTAACCATTACTGAATCAAATTATGGTTTAGTATTTACACCAAATCTACAAGGTTTAGCTGAAGGTTTACATGGTTTCCACATTCATGAAAATCCAAGCTGTGATCCAAAAGAAAAAGACGGTAAATTAACAGCAGGTTTAGCGGCTGGCGGTCACTGGGATCCTAAAGGTGCAAAACAACACGGTTATCCATGGCAAGATGATGCTCACTTAGGTGACTTACCGGCTTTAACTGTATTACATGATGGTACAGCAACTAACCCTGTTTTAGCACCACGTCTTAAAAAATTAGATGAAGTTCGTGGTCATTCTATTATGATTCACGCAGGTGGCGATAACCACTCAGATCATCCAGCTCCACTTGGCGGTGGCGGCCCACGTATGGCATGTGGCGTGATTAAATAAGTCGATTCTTAAAGACAAAAAAAGTGCGGTCAATTTTGACCGCACTTTTATTTTTTACCGCTTTATTTAACCACTTCCGCCGTATATTCCAATTTATGAATTGCATTAATTAACTGCTCATCAGCAACTTTTGGATCTTCTACAACAGTCACAGTTCTATCTTTAATGGAGGCTTTAGTGGAAATAACACCATCAATATTGCGTAATTCTTTATTCACTAAATAAGCACAAAGCTGGCAGTTCATTTCATTTACTTTTAGCACAACTTGCTTTGTTTCTTCCGCTTGTGCGATAGAGAAGGTGAATAGTGAAAGCAAAAGTGCGGTCGTTAATTTCTTCATTTTTTGTTCCTAATTAGAAAGCTCTAAAATCCACGGTAAAATGGTTGGATAAGTTAAGAAAAAGAGCATGACGATAAATACAATCCAATACAAAACAATGAGCTTTTTACGGGAAATGTATTTGCTGCAAATGATTTTTTTGGAAAACATCAGCAACCAAAAACCGTAGGCAAAGGCGCATAATGAAATGATAAGCATCGGAATGTGTAAATAGTCATATTCACCCAAACCGATCAACCATGTGGATGACACGCCAAATACTAAATAGATTAAAGGCGCAATACAGCACAAAGTTGATGCCACCGCAGCACTTAGCGCGGTGGCAATCGCAACCCAAAAAGATTTATTAGAGCTTTTTAGAGACGTAGTCATATTTAAATTCTTTCGGATCAAAGGAATTTAGCGGGTCACCACCGACTTCGGCATACGGATAGCCAAAGTTGTTGAGTGGAGCAAGTTCTGGTTGCGGATATAAATCGAAGTCACGAGCATGGTTAAAGCCAACCCAGTTTGCTTCCCAGTTACCGAATAAGTATTTGGCAACGGCTTGAGTATCCTTATCGTCAACAGATTTTTTCTCCGCTAAACGCATTTTTGCCACGTCTGCAGAATCAACAGGCACCCAGCCGAATCCTGCAAGATAGAACTCAGCACGACAATGCTGACCACCGCTTACATTTGCTACGCCATGTTCGTCCGCACTACCGAATGCACCTTTAGAGTATTTGCCCATTTTATCCGCTGCACCTAAACGAATACCGAAAATTTCACGAGCCGGAATACCGCTAGCGCGAGCAAGTGCAACGAAAACAGAGTTAATATCGGTACATTTACCTTTTAACACACCAGTGGTCAGAATTTTTTCTACATCACCATCGCCACAGCCTAGAACAGAATTGTCACGTTCCATATTGTTGACGATCCATTGGTGAATCAACTCAGCTTTTTTCAATGGATTGGTTTCAGTGCCCACAATTTTATCGGCGAACTGTTTCACAATGCCATCAGTTTTAATATGTTGAGTCGGTTTTAAATATTCTTGTACATCAACAGAATAGTGAATATCTTTTGGTGGCTTGTAATTTTCTAATGCACCTTTAACCATAGGTTCACGATCTTTGGTTTCAATCACCATTGTGATTTTTAAATCGCGTTTTTGTGCATCTTTATCCCAAGTCGCAAAGAGCGTTTTCGCACCATATTTGTTGTTTTCTGTCACATAAGCATCCAAATAGTTACCTTCAAAATGGATAGATTTTACCTGTTGATACTCGCCATTAAACGGTAAAGGCACCCAAAGATTTGCTTGTCCTTGCGAACCTTTTGGCGCGACTAAATCATAAGTTTGAGTGAATTCATACAGATGAGAATCGGTATTGTAGTTTGGAATGTCGGTATTGGCGTAAGCCATGGAACATGCGGAGAGCACCGCAGTGGCGATAAGTTTCTTCATGATAAGATCCTTATAGTTAGTTAACAGTTAAAACTTAACACATTAGATAAACTAATTGTGGACATAGCTATAGTAGCTCATTTTATTTTCTAGTCAATATTGCTTTTTTATTTCAGCCATTTAAGATTTGCTAAAGAAATTTGAAGTAAAATACCGTTTCTATTTTTATTGGAAAGAATAATGACAAAACAAATTTTTACACAATCTCAACAACAAGAAGAGGAAGAAATTCTGCCTAAGCAGGAATTTTATAATGTTGAAACCACCATTGATAATGAACCTTTAGAAGGAGAGTTGTTGGACGAGCAATTTGAGCAAATTGTGAAGCCTAAATCGAGTGGTTGGAAAACGGCTTTAAAATTGACCGCACTTTTATTTTTAGGGGCGACGGTTGCACAATCTGTTCAATGGATTTGGGACAGTTATCAAAATCAACAATGGATTTACCTTGCTTTTGCCTTGGTGAGTTTTGTCGTTGTGTTGTTTGGTTTATCTGAAATCATCGCAGAATGGCGACGTTTGGTTAAGCTTAAAAAACGCTTGAATTTACAAGAACAAAGTCAGCGATTAATAGGTGAAAGTGCGGTTAAAAATCATCAAGTTTTTTCAGAACAGGATAGCGAGAAAGGAAAAGTCTTGTGTTTATCGATTGCTGATACCTTAAAATTGGACTCGCAACATCCCTCAATTGTCCAATGGGAAAAACAGCTGAATGAAAGTTATTCTGCTCGCGAAGTTACCCATTTATTTAGTAAGACTGTGTTGCAATCTTTTGATCAAAAAGCGAAAAAACTGATTACGAAAATGTCGGCAGAATCCGCTGTGATTGTGGCAATCAGTCCTTTAGCCGTTATTGATATGTTTTTTATTGCGTGGCGAAATATTCGTTTAATCAATAAAATTGCAGCAATTTATGGGATTGAGCTAGGGTATTTTACCCGTCTTCGCTTACTTAGAATGGTGTTAGTGAATCTTGCTTTTGCTGGTGCAACGGAGATTGTACAAGATTTAGGGATGGATTGGCTTTCGCAAGATATTACCGCAAAACTTTCTGCACGAGCTGCACAGGGGATCGGCGTGGGATTATTGACGGCTCGATTGGGTATTAAGGCTATGGAGTTTTGTCGCCCACTAGCATTTGATAAAGCAGAAAAGCCAAAGCTTTCTCATGTGCAAAAAGAATTGCTGACGGTGATGAAAGATACGGTACTAGGTAAGAATAAACTGAAAGAAAAAGAAGAAGTGTAATAAAAAAGTGCGGTTAAAATTGACCGCACTTTTTTTGTATAAAAGAGATGATTAAAGTCCCGCTTTTAAGCTTGCCTCAATAAAGCGGTCAAGATCGCCATCCAGTACGGCTTGTGTATTACGATTTTCAACGCCTGTGCGGAGATCCTTAATACGCGCATCATCTAACACATAAGAACGAATTTGGCTGCCCCAACCGATATCAGATTTATTATCTTCCATCGCTTGTTTGTCCGCATTTTTCTTTTGTAACTCAAGCTCATACAATTTCGCTTTTAACTGCTTCATGGCTTGATCTTTATTTTTGTGTTGAGAACGATCGTTTTGACATTGTACGACAATCCCACTTGGCATGTGAGTAATACGCACCGCACTTTCGGTTTTATTGACGTGCTGACCACCCGCACCGGATGCACGATAAACGTCAATGCGTAAATCTGCAGGATTGATTTCAATGTCAATATCATCATCAATTTCTGGATAAACGAAAGCCGCTGCAAATGATGTATGGCGGCGATTGTTGGAGTCAAATGGGCTTTTACGCACTAAACGATGAATACCGGTTTCTGTGCGTAACCAACCGAAAGCATATTCGCCACTGACACGAATCGTCGCTGATTTTAAACCCGCCACATCACCATCGGATACTTCCATTAATTCTGTTTTAAAGCCTTTGCTTTCAGCCCAACGGAGGTACATGCGAAGTAACATTTCCGTCCAGTCTTGTGCTTCTGTACCACCGGAACCTGCTTGTAAATCGACATAACAATCACATGCATCATGTTCACCGCTAAACATGCGTCGGAATTCTAATTTTGCGAGTTGTTGTTCAAGCTCATCTAATTCAGCAACGGCTTCATTGAAGGTCTCTTCATCTTCCGCTTCAACGGCTAATTCAAGCAGCCCTTCAACATCTTCTAAACCTTGTTCTAAATTTTTGATGGTATCAACCACTTGTTCAAGTGAAACACGTTCTTTTCCAAGCGCTTGGGCTTTTTCGGGTTCGTTCCACACATCAGGTTGTTCTAATTCGGCATTGACTTCTTCTAAACGCTCGATTTTTGCGTCGAAGTCAAAGATACCCCCGAAGCACAGAAGTGCGCTCGGAAAGGTCAGCAATTTTGTTTTTGATTGGATTAATTTCAAACATAATGACTAAATAAGCTTTTAAGTTAAATTAAGATTGAAATTATAAAGGAACTACAGAGGATTGGGTAGATTATTGAGCAATAAAAAACCTTATTTATTTTTAGAATAAATAAGGTTCTTAATATAATTAAAAAGGATGAAATTATTCCTCTGCAGGGAATTTTTCTTCTAATTGATCTGCTAATTTGTCAATAGCATCGTCTTTTGCGTTTGCTTTTGCGACAGCTTCAGGAACTTTACCTGCATTGTCAGCAGATGGTGATTTGACTTGAGATAAAATTAGTTGAGCCACTTCTTTTTCAGCATCTACATATTCTTTATACATAGAAACAAGTGGTGAAACTTCTTCACTTTTAATGCCTAATGCTTCTAATTCGGCTACATGTTCTGCTGCTTTTTTATCAAATTCTGCAACAGCAGTTTCAGTTGCGGCCACATTGCTACTTGAAGAGGCAGTAGCAATTGCATCAAAACTTGCTTCAAGTTTTTGGCCAGCTGTTTCTTCCCACGCTTTAAATTTTTTCACTTCTTCAGCTTGTTGAGATGCAGCAAATGCACTAATAGAGCTGAAAGTTAATGCTGCAATAGCTGTGATTTTTAATAAGTTTTTCATTGAGATATCCTCTTTGAGTAGAATTAAAAATTGTACCAGAATGGGTACAGTTGGCATTGTAATAAAGTATAGTTATTTGATCAAGTATTTAGTTGATCTTTTTAGTATGCTATTTAGAAAAAATAACAGTTTTGCATAAATCATCAATTACTTTATAATTCAGGCTCATTTTCATAATAAATTAGGAACAACGAGTATGAATAAATTACTGACCGCACTTTTAGTTACGGTTTCGGTTAACGCAATGGCAGATAATGCTACGATTAAATCAAAATTGCAGGCATTAGGTGCGAAAAATATAGAAGTAAAAGATTCGCCTGTAAAAGGCCTTAAAACTGCTGTGACAGATCAAGGTATTTTATATGTGAGTGAAAATGGTCAATATGTTTTGCAAGGTAAGATGTATGAATTAACGAATAAAGGTCCTGTTGATGTAGCGAGTAAATTTCTGGCGGATAAAGTGAACGCATTAAAAAATGAAATGATTGTTTATCCGGCAAAAAATGAAAAACATGTTGTGACAGTATTCATGGATATCACTTGCCATTATTGTCATTTACTCCATCAACAAATAAAAGAGTATAATGATTTAGGTATCACTATTCGTTATTTGGCATTTCCTCGAGCAGGAATGAATGAAACTGCTCGCCAAATGGAAGCAATTTGGACGGCAAAAGATCCTGTATTTGCATTGGACGAAGCAGAAAAAGGTAACTTACCGAAAGAATTGAAAACCCCTAATATTGTAAAAAAACACTATGATTTAGGTATACAACTTGGTGTGAAAGGTACGCCAAGTATTGTGACTTCAACAGGTGAAATGCTTGGCGGGTATTTAAAACCTCAAGATTTATTAGCTGTGTTACAAGAATCAGCACAATAATTATTAGTAGTGAGGGCGTATTGTATGCGCCCTTAAAATATTCATGTCATCAAAGTACATATCGAATGTTCCTTTAATGTAATTTTAAATAACGAAACACCGTGAAAAAACTCATTAAACGTCGTGAAATTCCTGGCGGAAATCCTGTTTCAGATAATACATTACTCGATCGTCTCTATCGTTCTCGTCATATAAAAAATAGTCAAGAATTAGACCGCACTTTGCAATCAATGCTAAATCCCAATCAATTATACGGTATTCAACAAGCCGTGAATTTATTGGTTGATGCTTATCAACAGAAACAAAAGATTGTTATCGTTGGTGATTTTGATGCTGATGGGGCAACCAGTACGGCACTTTCTGTCTTGGCTTTATGTATGCTTGGTTTTACTGATGTAGAATATCTTGTGCCGAATCGTTTTGAACAGGGTTATGGTTTGAGTGTGCCTGTTGCTGAAATGGCAATGGAAAAAGGCGTGCAGTTATTGATGACAGTAGATAACGGGGTATCATCCTTTGAGGGCGTAGCGTATTTAAAAGAGCAGGGCGTGAAGGTGTTGATTACCGATCACCACTTGCCACCAGAAATACTGCCGACTGCTGATGCTATTGTTAATCCAAATTTGCAACAATGTGATTTTCCCTCAAAATGTTTAGCCGGTGTGGGCGTGGCGTTTTATTTAATGCTCGCTTTACGAGCTAAATTTCGTGAGTTGGGTATTTTTACGGCAGAAACACAACCTAATTTTACTGAGCTACTGGATTTAGTCGCGCTCGGTACAATTGCAGATGTTGTTCCTCTTGATCAAAATAACCGCATTTTAGCTCATCAAGGGTTGATGCGAATTCGTGCGAAACGTTGTCGCCCTGGAATTATTGCTCTCGCGGAAGTGGCTAATCGAGAAGTTGAAAAACTTTGCTCGGCTGATTTAGGCTTTGCGATTGCACCACGTTTAAATGCTGCAGGGCGATTAGATAATATGTCTGTTGGTGTGGAGTTATTACTTGCAGAAAGTATGCAAGAGGCAAGAGAACAAGCTTTGGATTTGGACAGCTTAAATCAGGCTCGAAAAGAAATTGAACAAGGCATGAGGCTCGAGGCTTTAGAAATTTGCCGCAATCTCACCGCACTTTCCGATGAATTACCGATGGGAATAACCTTATTCCAGCCAGATTGGCATCAAGGTGTATTAGGCATTGTAGCTTCTCGAATCAAAGATCAATATCATCGACCAGTCATTGCTTTTACACAAGATCAAGAAGGTATTTTAAAAGGTTCTGCACGTTCAATTGAAGGCTTGCATATGCGCGATGTATTAGAACGCATCCATTCTCAACATCCGGATATGATTTTAAAATTTGGTGGTCATGCTATGGCAGCAGGATTAAGTATTAAAGAAAGTTTTTTCCCTGATTTTCAAAAGATTTTTAATCAAACGGTGCAAGATTGGTTAAATGAAGATCAATTACAAGGTGTGATTTGGACGGATGGCGAACTTCAAGCAAATGAATTTAGTATTGAAACGGCAGAAGTGATAAAATCTGGTGGACCTTGGGGACAATCTTTTCCTGAGCCTGTTTTTGATGGTGAATTTAAAATTTTTGAGCAACGTACTATTGGGCAAAATCAAAATCATTTAAAAATGCTTGTTGAGCCTAGAAATGGCGGTCCATTATTAGATGCCATTGCGTTTAATATTGATACTCGGTATTATCCCGACTTGTCTATTAAACAGGCAAAATTTGCTTATAAATTAGAAATTAATGAGTTTCGAGGAAATCGAAACGTCCAATTATTAGTCGATTATATTGAGCCAGTTAGTTTATGAAAAAATTTTGGCAGAATACATTTAAAGGATCATTTGCAATGATGTTGCTGAGCGTGACAAATGTCGCATCCGGTGAAGTCAATGCGAAGGATTTTTCCGCCAAAAATTCACCACACTTACCGCCTGCAAATGTGACACAGTTTGAAGACGGTAGAGATTATTTTTCATATCAAGAACCTATTGAGCAGATTAGAAGAAGTGATAGTAGAATTCCTATCCAATTTTTCTTTGATTACGACTGTCGGGTTTGTTCTTCAGCTCAAGATATCTTGCAACTTTATAGCCAAATTCGCCCTAATAAGGTGGAATTAGAAGAATATCCTGTCGCCACGAATGAGGCTAGATTTTCAGCGACAATATTCTATACATTACAGCGTTTAAAAGTGGGCGAGTTATCGGATACGCTGTTATTTGAAACTTCTGAAAAGGCGCGTTATACCGAATTATCTACATTAGATAAGATGCGTGAATGGGTAATCTCGCAAGGAATTAGTAAAGTTGAATTTAACAAAGTTGTGCATTCTTCAGAAGTGAAAAAGGATGTAAGTAACGCTATTAATTTGACGGAAGAATATGGTGTTTTTACTTTTCCTTATGTAGTTATAGGTGGGAAATATGTTCTCACCGCAAGTACGCTGTATAACGATGATTATGGAGTGGCAGTATTAGATTTCTTAGTGAATAAACTCGAACAAGAAAGGAAAAATTAATGAAAATCGGGATTGTTGGTGCAATGGCACAAGAAGTGGAGATTTTATCCCAATTAATGACAGATAAAAAAGAGACAAAAGTTGCAAGTGCGGTCATTTTTGAAGGCAAAATTAATGGCAAAGAGATCGCGTTATTGCAATCTGGGATTGGTAAAGTCGCGGCAGCTATTGGTACCACAGCTTTATTACAATTGGCTAAACCGGATGTGGTTTTAAATACGGGCTCAGCGGGTGGTGTTGCGAAAGGCTTAAAAGTGGGGGATATCGTTATTTCAGATGAAACCCGATATCACGATGCCGATGTGACAGCTTTTGGCTATGAAAAAGGTCAATTACCCGCAAATCCAGCTGCTTTTCTTTCAGATAAACAATTAGCAAATTTAGCCGATGAAATTGCCCAATCACAAGGACAAAATGTAAAACGCGGTTTAATTTGCTCTGGTGATAGTTTTATTAATAGCGAAGAAAAAATTGCTCAAATTAAAGTTGATTTCCCAAATGTGACTGCAGTAGAAATGGAAGCCACGGCGATTGCGCAAGTTTGTCATGCCTTTAACGTACCTTTTGTGGTCGTTCGGGCAATTTCGGATGCAGGCGATGGCGAAGCGAGTATGTCTTTTGAAGAGTTCTTACCGTTAGCTGCAAAACAGTCTTCGGCATTAGTATTAGGGATGATAGACAGACTGTAGTAATAATCTTTTAATAAGATAATAAATTCTAAAATTGAATCATAAACATTATTTAAAAAGGCATAGTTAATTGACTATGCCTTTTTATATAAACCCATTAGAATTTATAGTTTAAACTAAAAATATAAGTTCTTCCTCGTGCAAAATTGTAAAGCACAGATTTATCTTTTATTCCGTTATCGCAAGTATCATTTTTGCTACAAATGGAATCATTTAAGCTTGAATAATAGCGTTGAGATGCCGCATCGTTGCCAGAATCTAAAGGATCAACATAACGTTTATCTAGTAGGTTTTGTACTTCAGCTTTGATAATCAAATCTTTGATAGGTTCGTAACTTATATGCAAATCTAAAATAATTGGTTGTTTATTAATTTCTTCTGTTTTCTTAATTGCATAATAAGTTCTTTCATGACTAGTATTTAATTCAAATTCAGAGCCGTTAATATATTCTTCTTGAATGGTTGCTCGTTTGCTTTTCCCATAGTAACGAGCTGCGATACCAACAGTTAATTTTTGATCAAACCAGCGAGAGCCAAGTTCTAATCTTCCATAATCTTTAGGTAACATTGAGATACGAGATAGACCATAACCTTGTTTTAGAATGTCATCTTTTGATGCGTTGTTAGGACGTGGACTTGCATCTGCATAATTGGTTGGTTGATTTGTTCGTTGGTATGCATAAGACAGATTTGCAAAGAAACGTCCCATGTCATAGTTAATTTCTAACTCGACGCCGCTCTTTTTCACAATAGGCTTATAATTTTGATGAGCAATGGTAAATCTAAATCCATTATCAGCAGCCCAGTCAGGAACAACGCCATCTCTCCACCATACACCATATACATTATGAATATAATTTTTGATGAAACTACGATATCCCACTAGTTTTAAACCTAGAACATCTTCTTCTGTAAAAACAGCTTTTTTATAGGTGTTAAACCCTAGTTGATAAGTTTCTGCTCGCTCAGGTTTTAATGCCGTATTTACGCCAACATCAGATACTTGAGAGAAGAACATTTCTTGAATATTTGGCATTCTATGTGTGCGCGAATAGGTGAAAAACGGCATAAAATAATCATTGATATCCGCGCTAAGCGTTGCTGAGTGGTTTATCGCTGTTTTATGTCCTGATTTATGCAAAATCGGTTCATTAATTTGTGTTGGTGTATTTTCATAACCTACATACTCACCGTTAAATGCATAATGCGTAAAATTGACACTATAGTCTAAATGGTAAATTCCTTTAGAAAGTGCGGTATCAAAATAAACAGTTTTAAATTGTTGTTTACCAGAAGGTTGTAAGATCACTGAACGTTGTGGTAATCCGCTTTTACTTCCTTGGAAGCGACCTAAATAACTATAGTTTCCTTGGGAGTGTGATTCATTGTTATAAAACAAACTTAATTCTTCTGGAAAACGGTTTTTACTATACTCATTAATAAAGTAGTTAAAGCCCAATGTGGTTTTTAAATCGATTTCTTTTGGCAATAAAAAAGTATAGCTATTGTTAATATCAATAATATTTGCCACATTCTTCGTAATTAATTTATCTTCTACTTGCCAACCAGAAAAGAATGCACCTTTAGGATAAATGGTTTTACCCAAGTTGTGTGCTACCATCAAATTGAGATCAAGATAGCGATTATTATTAAAATTATAATTTAATTGATAATTACGATTTTCAATTTTTCGAGAACCAATT
This sequence comes from Parahaemophilus parainfluenzae, assembly GCA_032568935.1. Lineage (GTDB taxonomy): Bacteria > Pseudomonadota > Gammaproteobacteria > Enterobacterales > Pasteurellaceae > Haemophilus_D > Haemophilus_D parainfluenzae_AE. The sequence continues at coordinate 50,047 of JAWHBY010000004.1, read as the reverse complement.
TTATTATCGAGAGTACGAATTTGTGCACCTAAATTATGGCGATCATCACCATATTCAAATTTTAATAAATGGCTACGAGAACGAGATTGCAAACTGCCAGGCTCAATAGGGGCAACGCTGTATTGATCTTTATTACGTTCAAATGAGTTGTTTGTTGAATCCACATCATTTTGTAATTCGGGGATATCTTTGGGAGGCACACCATTTTCTAATTCTCTCAGAATTTTTTTTCTAGTTTCATTTTTATAAGTATTAAGTTGATAGCTAGATGTATTGTAACGTGGTTCGTTAGGCGTATCTTCTTCACTAATATAATCATAATTTTCTTCTTTTCTTTCTACTCGAGTAATACATCCCGGTGTTCTTGTTTCAGTTACTCCAGTCAATTCATCTGTAGTTGTAATTGGATCTGTATTTCCGTTAAATGTTGGGGTTGGCGCATTGCAAGACCAATGATTTTTGTTTAAATCGGGTGTCCATTGTCCTGTAGAATTTAAAATATAACCTGCATTGTGGAAATAAGCTTCTTTTTCTTTGGCAAGAATATCTTGCCCAAGTGTAGCTAATCGTTCTCCTCCACCGATACGATAATCTTGTGAGACTTCACGTTGACTATAGCCATATGCCACACCGACATACCCTCCATTATCAAGCCATTTTCTGCCTGCAGCTGTGGTCATAAAATTCGACTTAGTTTCATTGCTACCAGTCATACCTTTAACAACTAAACCAAAAGGTCTATCATCCGTGATAATATCGTTAACCCCCAATGTTCTAAAATTAGCACTACCAGACAATGTGTTTATACCGCTGGAACCTGAGAAATTGCTTTTATTGATATCGACACCAGCAATGAAATTAGGATCTATCGCGGCACCAAATTGAGAGCTACCGCCTGATTGGCCTGAATCCATTGAGGTAGAATAAAAAGTTTGCGTTACGCCATCAACCATAGTATTGACACGACCTAACCCATTTTCGCCGCGAATATTAACAGAAACTACGCCAGCCCCTTTATCTTGTTGAGTAAAAGCACCAGGGATACTTCGAATAACTTGATCGATAGTTTGAGTATTCTTAAATATATGCTCCCTTGTACTTTTAGCTTTTGCTTCTGTGAATGGTTTCTTATCATTAGCCACATTTTTTTCGACCACATTTATTTGATCGAGTATTTCTTCTGTTTGAGCTTCAGCAATATTAATATTCATTGCATTTATTAGGCAAAATGTAACTAAGTTTAATTTTATTTCTTTCTTCATTTGTTACCTCCTTATTTTTGAGAAAGATTCTTATTATCTTCTTCTGGGTGGGAGAATTCAAGGGATGAGATCATGAAATTTATATAAGAATTAAAGAATAATTTTCATGTTATATATGATGAAATTTTTAATTCTCCTTTTTTGTTGAAAACATAATAACGATTATTGAAGTTTTTCTTTGTATCCGTGGAGTTTGCCTTGACATTATAGGAGAGGATTAAGAGCTGATATTTTTTCTTTAAATTTTATATGAATTATCAATGTTTATTTAGAACTGTGATAGGTGATTATTTTTAACATTTGGCAAAAGAATCTTTAGTGAAATAAATTATTTATGTCTATAATATATCGGTTTTTGAAAAGTAAAAGGATAGAGATGATGGGGATAATTATCACCGTTGATGGTCCAAGTGGGGCAGGGAAAGGAACACTTTGTTACGCATTGGCAGAAAAGTTAGGTTTTACATTGTTAGATAGTGGTGCAATTTATCGCGTGACGGCATTGGCTGCGTTGAAACGTCATGCTGACTTAACCGATGAAGAAGGATTAGCGGAGTTAGCACGTCATTTAGATATTCAGTTCATCCCGAAAAATGGAGAAGTCAATGTGCTTCTTGGTGGGATGGATGTGAGCCATTTAATCCGTACACAAGAAGTGGCGGAAGCTGCGTCAAAAGTGGCAGTTTTTCCTAAAGTGCGGTCAGCTTTACTACAGCTTCAGCAGGATTTTGGCAAAAATGATGGACTGATTGCTGATGGACGAGATATGGGAACTGTGGTTTTCCCAAATGCACAAGTTAAACTGTTTTTAGATGCAAGTGCGGAAGAACGAGCAAAAAGACGCTATAAACAGTTGCAAAATAAGGGAATTAATGGTAACTTTGCACAGATTTTAGCCGAGATACAAGAACGCGATTTTCGCGATAGAAATCGTGAGGTTGCGCCATTGAAACCGGCTGACGATGCTTTATTGTTAGATAGCACAACATTGAGTATTGATGAGGTCATTGCTCAAGCGTTGGATTATATTCAACAAAAAGCGTCAATTTCGATTTAACTGTTTATTCAAGGAAGAATAGACATTTATCCTCAACCCCGCATTTTATGGATCTTAATGTGGATGTTATTAACTTAAATTAAGAAGATTATTTATATGTCAGAATCTTTTGCTCAACTCTTTGAAGAATCATTAAAAGGCCTTGAAACCCGTCAAGGTTCAATCGTTAGCGGTACTGTTGTTGCTATTCAAAAAGGCTTTGTACTTGTTGATGCAGGCTTAAAATCTGAATCTGCAATTCCTGTTGCTGAATTCCAAAACGCTCAAGGTGAACTTGAAGTTAAAGTTGGCGACACAGTAAACGTAGCTTTAGATGCAGTTGAAGATGGTTACGGCGAAACTAAACTTTCTCGTGAGAAAGCTGTTCGTCACGAATCTTGGATTGAATTAGAAAAAGCTTACGAAGATAAAGCGACCGTTATCGGTTTAATCAACGGTAAAGTGAAAGGCGGTTTCACAGTTGAGTTAAACGGTGTTCGTGCATTCTTACCAGGTTCATTAGTTGACACTCGTCCAGCACGTGAAGCAGATCACTTACTTGGTAAAGAATTAGAATTCAAAGTAATCAAATTAGATCAGAAACGTAACAACGTTGTTGTTTCTCGTCGTGCAGTGATCGAATCTGAAAACAGCCAAGAACGTGAACAAATCCTTGAGAACCTAGCTGAAGGTTCAGAAGTTAAAGGTATCGTTAAAAACTTAACTGACTACGGTGCATTCGTAGATTTAGGTGGCGTTGACGGTTTATTACACATCACTGATATGGCTTGGAAACGTGTTAAACACCCAAGCGAAATCGTGAATGTAGGCGACGAAGTAACTGTTAAAGTATTAAAATTTGACAAAGATCGTACTCGAGTATCTTTAGGCTTAAAACAGTTAGGTCAAGATCCTTGGGTTGCTATCGCTGAAAACCATCCAGTAAACAGCAAATTAACAGGTAAAGTAACTAACTTAACAGACTACGGCTGTTTCGTTGAAATCTTAGATGGTGTTGAAGGTTTAGTTCACGTTTCTGAAATGGATTGGACTAACAAAAACATCCACCCATCTAAAGTTGTAAGCCTTGGCGATACTGTTGAAGTAATGGTATTAGAAGTTGACGAAGAACGTCGTCGTATTTCTTTAGGTTTAAAACAATGTAAACCTAACCCATGGACTCAATTCGCTGAAACTCACAATAAAGGCGACAAAGTTACTGGTAAAATCAAATCAATCACTGATTTCGGTATCTTCATCGGTCTTGAAGGTGGTATCGACGGTTTAGTTCACTTATCTGACATTTCTTGGAATGTTGCAGGTGAAGAAGCAGTTCGTAACTACAAAAAAGGTGACGAAGTTTCTGCAGTAGTATTAGCAGTAGACGCAGTGAAAGAACGTATTTCTTTAGGTATCAAACAACTTGAAGATGATCCATTCAACAACTTCGTAGCAGTTAACAAGAAAGGTGCAGTAATTTCTGCAACTGTTGTTGAAGCTGACGCTAAAGGTGCTAAAGTTGAATTAGCAGGTGGCGTTGAAGGTTATATCCGTGCAGCAGACTTAACAAACGAAGTTGCAGCAGGTGATGTAGTTGAAGCGAAATACACAGGTGTTGATCGTAAAGCTCGTATCGTTCACTTATCTGTAAAAGCGAAAGATCAAGCTGAAGAAGCAGCTGCAGTTGCAAACGTGAATAACAAACAAGAAGATGTTGCTATTCCAAACGCAATGGCTGAAGCTTTCAAAGCGGCTAAAGGTGAATAATTAATTCACATAAATAAGGCTGGGTCATTGACTCAGCCTTATTACTACCAGCTATAATTAACAAGGATTTAGCGGTAATTTATTGTGAACTAATACATTACCTGTAAGTCTTAATAATAAGTTTAAGTATAAATTTAAAGGAGAGTTGACGATGACTAAATCTGAACTAATTGAAAATCTATCAACAAAGCACCCAACTTTATCAGCAAAAGAAGTAGAAGGTATTGTAAAGGATATTCTTGAACTCATTGCACAATCTTTAGAAGAGGGTAATCGTATTGAAGTTCGTGGTTTTGGTAGCTTCTCTTTACACCACCGTCAACCGCGAGTGGGTCGTAATCCAAAAACCGGTGATTCTGTAAAATTAGATGCTAAATCTGTACCGCACTTTAAAGCGGGTAAAGAATTAAAAGATCGCGTAAATGTTTTTGCTTAAACATTCAATCGATATCAATAAAACGACACTTAGGTGTCGTTTTTTATTACAAATTTTGGCATAATGAACCTATTCTTAACAAAGGAGATTGTGATGATTAAATATATTCTCGGACTCATTATTGTGCTGGCTATTGTACTCGTTGCGGTAACTATAGGGGCGAATAATGATCAAGTAATCACCTTTAACTATATTGTTGCTGAAAGCCAATTCCAACTTTCAACATTAGTTGCAATTTTATTTGGTTTTGGATTAATTTTAGGTTGGTTAATTACTGGATTCTTCTACTTAAAATTAAAATTAAAAAATATGTCGTTAGCGCGTCAAGTTAAACGTCAAACCTTACAAATTAACGAATTAACGACTACCCGCGATAAGGCAGTATAATGCTTGAATTACTCTTTCTGCTTCTGCCAATAGCCGCCGCTTATGGTTGGTATATGGGGCATCGGAGTGCCAAGAAAGATCAGGAAAATATTAATAATAAACTCTCCCGTGATTATGTCACGGGGGTCAATTTTTTGCTTTCTAATCAAACGGATAAAGCTGTTGATTTGTTTCTTGATATGTTACAAAAACAAGAAACCGAAAATGAAATTGAAAGCAATTCACAATTTGAGGCTGAGCTAACGCTCGGTAATCTTTTCCGTTCTAGAGGTGAAGTGGATCGTGCTTTACGTATCCATCAAGCCCTCGATCGTAGTCCCAATTACTCTTTCGAACAAAAATTATTAGCTAAACAGCAACTCGCTAAGGATTTCATGGCGGTGGGTTTTTATGACCGTGCTGAAGCGCTTTACATCATTATGGTGGATGAACCAGAGTTTGCTGAAAATGCACTGCAACAGCTTTTGGTGATTTATCAAAAAACAAAAGAATGGAAAAAAGCGGTTAATATCGCAGAGAAGCTTGCCAAGATTTCACCTAAAGAAAATGATGTGGAATTAGCACAATGTTATTGTGAATATTCCTTAAGTGGTGAACTTGAAAGTGTGGTCGAAAAACGCAGTATTTTACAAAAAGCGTTGAATGTATCTCCAACCAGTGTGAGAGCATCAATGCTGCTTGCTGATTTAGAAATGGCAGATAAAAACTACCGTCAAGCCATTCATTTTTTGGAGAATATTCTTAATCAAAATCCAATTTACATTGGAGAAGTGTTGAAAACACTCAAATATTGCTATGATGAATTAGGAGAGAGAGATAACTTTGAGTTATTCTTGATTCGAGCCAGTCAGCAGATTAACAATACGAAAGTAGATTTAATGTTAGCAAGCGTGATTGAAGAGAAAGATGGTAAGAGTGCAGCGCAATCAAAGCTTTATCAACAACTCACAAAACATCCAAGTACATCTATTTTCCACCGTTTTATTCAATTCCAAATTGATGATGCAGAGGAAGGACGAGGTAAAGAAAGCTTAATTTTGCTACATAAAATGGTCGGTGAGAGAATTAAGCAAGGCTTTAGCTACCGTTGCTCAAATTGCGGTTATCAGACCCATAAATTAATGTGGAATTGTCCTTCTTGCAAACAGTGGGAATCCATCAAACCAGAACATAATTAATTGACACAGTGAGGTAAAATTATGAATAGCAAAGTAATCGTTGCATTGGATTACGAAACGGAAGCACAAGCGCTATCCCTCGTGGATCAAATTGATCCAAGCTTATGCCGTTTAAAAGTGGGTAAAGAAATGTTTACTACACTAGGAACCAGTTTCGTTAAGCAATTGCACGAGCGTCAATTTGATGTTTTCCTCGATCTTAAATTTCATGATATTCCTAATACTGTGGCAAGAGCAGTGCGTTCTGCGGCTGATTTAGGGGTATGGATGGTTGATGTCCATGCTAGCGGTGGTCTGAAAATGATGGAAGAGGCGAAGAAAATTCTCGAGCCTTATGGAAAAGATGCGCCTTTATTAATTGCAGTAACCGTATTGACAAGTATGGAAGATTTGGATTTATTACAAATCGGTATTAATTCTTCACCACTTGAACATGTATTACGTCTTGCGCATTTAACCCTGCGTGCGGGATTAGATGGAGTCGTTTGTTCACCACAAGAAGTGGAGATTTTACGTAATACTTGTGGTCCTGATTTTAAATTAGTCACCCCAGGGATTCGTCCAATTGGTAGTGATTTTGGTGATCAGCGTCGCGTCATGACACCAGCAGCAGCTATTCGTTCTGGTTCTGATTATTTAGTAATCGGTCGTCCAATTACTCAAGCTGAAAACCCAGCTGAAGTGCTTCGTTCAATTAATGCATCAATTGAGTAATATGACTGAGAGTACATTAGTTTATTCTACCGAAATTGGTCGAATTAAAGCGCAAAAAGAGCCGGTACAACGCCCTAAGGGTGATGGTGTGGTTCGCATCCAAAAACAGACCAGTGGCCGAAAAGGTGCGGGCGTCTCAGTGATTACTGGGCTAGATTTATCCGATGATGAATTAAAAAAATTAGCCACTGAACTTAAAAAACGTTGTGGTTGTGGTGGTTCAGTTAAAGACGGCAATATTGAGATTCAAGGCGAAAAACGCGATTTACTTAAACAACTTTTAGAACAAAAAGGGTTTAAAGTAAAATTAGCCGGTGGTTAAGATAAGACAAAAAATCCATCTTCAATTGAAGATGGATTTTTTCATAATTAGCCTTCCATAAAGTTTGGTTGGTAAGCAAAGAACATTGCACCTAAGAAACTTAACAAGGCAAATGCTAAAAATGCACTGTTTGGATTGACTGCTTTACGATTAAAATATTTAGCCGAGAAGAAGATATAAAGCACAAGCATGATGATTTTCATGACCAGCCAGCTTTGTAACTGATAGCCGAACAAGAAAAACATCGATAAACCGCTTGCAATTAAAAGTGTATCAACTAAGTGCGGTAAAATTTTTAGCAGTTTAATTGCTCGCCAATCTTTCCCACTTAATTGCATTCCCCCACGGATTATTAATAATCCTAAACTTAAAAATGCACAAACAATATGCAAATAAACTAACATAATCACTCCAGATGTAAAAAGGAAAGTGCGGTCAAAAGTGACCGCACTTTAATTTCTTATTTTGCAATACGCTTATATTTAATACGATGTGGTTGTGTTGCGGCTTCACCTAAGGTTTTCTTTTTCCACTCTTCGTAGTCAGAGAAGTTACCTTCATAGAAAGTCACTTTACCTTCATCACCGTAATCTAAAATATGAGTTGCAATACGGTCTAAGAACCAACGGTCATGGGATATCACCATGGCACAGCCTGGGAATTCTAAGATCGCATTTTCTAACGCACGTAAAGTTTCAACGTCTAAGTCATTGGTCGGTTCGTCTAATAACAGTACGTTACCACCACGTTGTAGAAGTTTCGCTAAGTGTAAACGACCACGTTCACCACCTGATAATTCGCCCACACGTTTTTGTTGATCTACGCCTTTGAAGTTAAAGCGGCCAACATAGGCACGGCTTGGAATTTCAAAGTTACCAATAGTGAGAACATCTTGTCCATTAGACACTTCTTCCCAAACGGTTTTCTTGTCATCCATTGAATCACGGAATTGATCCACAGAAGCAAGTACAACAGTTTCACCCATTGTAATTGATCCGCTATCGGGTTGTTCTTGGCCTGAAAGCATACGGAATAGGGTCGATTTACCCGCACCATTTGGTCCAATAATACCCACGATAGCCCCTTTTGGAATGCTAAATGATAAATCATCAATTAAAGTACGGTCACCGTAAGATTTAGTGAGATGTTCTACCTCAATAACCTTATCACCTAAACGAGGACCAGGTGGAATAAAGAGTTCGTTGGTCTCGTTACGTTTTTGGTATTCGCCAGAGTTCAGCTCATCGAAGCGTGCCATACGAGCTTTGCTTTTCGCTTGACGACCTTTAGGGTTTTGGCGTACCCATTCTAATTCTTTCGCAATGGATTTTTGACGCGCATTTTCAGCCGCTTGTTCTTGCTCTAATCGTTTCTCTTTTTGCTCTAACCAAGAAGAGTAGTTACCTTCCCAAGGAATACCTTCACCACGGTCAAGCTCTAAGATCCAGCCAGCTACATTATCTAAGAAGTAACGGTCGTGGGTAATCGCCACAACAGTACCTTCGTAGTCATGTAAGAAGCGTTCTAACCATGCCACAGATTCCGCATCTAAGTGGTTGGTTGGCTCGTCTAATAAGAGCATGTCTGGTTTTTCGAGCAATAAACGACAAAGCGCCACACGACGACGTTCACCACCAGATAAATGTTCGATTTTGGCATCCCAATCTGGTAAACGTAATGCATCTGCTGCACGTTCCAATTGGTTATCTAAATTGTGACCATCGTGTGCTTGAATAATCGCTTCAAGGTTTGCTTGTTCTGCAGCTAGTTTATCGAAATCCGCATCAGGATCCGCATAAAGTGCATACACTTCATCTAAACGAGTCAGTGCATTTTTCACTTCTGAAACCGCTTCTTCTACCGCTTCACGCACAGTTTGTTGCGGATCAAGTTTTGGTTCCTGTGGAAGATAACCAATCTTAATACCTGGTTGTGGACGCGCTTCACCTTCGAACTCTTTATCCACGCCCGCCATAATGCGCAAAAGGGTTGATTTACCCGCACCATTTAAGCCGAGCACCCCGATTTTTGCACCAGGGAAGAAGCTTAAAGAAATATCTTTCAAAATATGGCGCTTCGGTGGCACGACTTTGCCGACACGATGCATCGTATATACAAATTGCGTTGACATAATTCTCTCGATGTTATGAATAAAAGTGCGGTTATTTTACTTGATGTTTAGGGAATAAGCTATTTGAAAGGCAAAAAAAACCACCCATATAGGGTGGTAGGAAAGTAGTTTAGCTATATTTATGATTATTTTATTTAGGAACTTTATGAATATCAAGCAATCACTTGACGAAACAGATAGTACATAAATTTCAGTTATAAGGGAAATGCGAATGAATCATTTTTTGATAAAAATCAATAAAATCATAGGATTTTTTACTTTTAGACTGATTTTTATTCGATTTTGATTGGGAACTGCTTGTGATAAAATCTGTCTATTCAACCATTTAGCCACTCTTTTTTCTTATTTATGTTTAAAAAATTACCTCTTGGATTATTGCTGATTTCGCCTTTTTCAGCGCTAGCGCATCCTCACGCATTCATCGATATGCAAACGAAACCCTTAGTGAAAGATAATAAATTAATTGGTTTCTCGACGCAGTGGTTACTTGATGAAGCCAGTTCTTCAGCTGTCCTGTATGATGTGAAACAGGCAAAAGGGGATAAGGCTGCCCAACAGAAATTAGTTGATGAAGTCATGGCGAACGTTGTGAATGAACATTACTTTAGTTATGTCTTTGATAAAGAAAATCATAAAATTAAATACACAAAACACCCTGAAAATTACGGTATGCGTGTGAAAGGGAACGAGGTGGAATATTATTTTGATTTTCTTTTAGCTCAGCCACAGGCCTTGCAAAATAATGAATTTACGCTGATGACTTATGACCGCACTTATTATGTGGCAATGCGGTATGCAGAAACTGGCAAAAGAGCGGTTGATTTTTCATCACTTCCTGCAAACTGCAAAGGCGAGGTGCTGGAACCTAATGTCGATGAAAAAATTCAATCTTACGCATCATCATTGGATAAATCGCAAAAAAATGAAGATGATTCTCTTGGTGTATTGTTTGCGCAGAAAGTAAAAATTAAGTGTGAATAAAAATGAAGTTAAAACTGACCGCACTTTTTATTGGTTTATTAGCGATTATCTTCGCATTATTACCTTGGTTGTTTGTGCAAGTTGCTGATTGGCAAAAAGCCTTTAATCAGTTGATTTCTGAAAATCTCCATCAGATTCAAGCACATTCATCAACGGCAGGATTGTGGTTGATTTTTGCCGCCTTTTCTTATGGTGTATTACATGCATTAGGGCCTGGGCATGGCAAATTTATTATCGCTAGTTATCTTTCTACGCACGAAAGTCAACTTAAGACCAGCATACGCTTAAGCTTGCTTTCCTCTCTCATGCAAGGTTTTGTCGCAGTTGCTGCAACCTCCATTGTGGTGGTGATACTTAATCTTTCCTCTAAATATTTTAAACTTAGCCAGTTATGGCTGGAACGTAGCGCTCTAATTTTATTAGTGTTGTTAGGGATTTATTGGATTGCTCAAGGCTTGAAAGGTTTAAAGAAAAAACAATATTTTCGTATTACATCGATCCAATCATTACCAAAACAGATTGGAACAGCTTCGCCTTTTCGATATGAGCAAGGAAAAGTAAGTCAGACACAGTGTAGTTGTGGGCATCAACATTTGCCCAATCATCAACAGCTTAAGCAGTCGGGAGATTTAAAATCTCAGTTATTAGTGATTTTGACTATTGGCATGCGACCATGCAGTGGGGCTATTTTCGTGCTCTTTCTTGCCTATATGCTAGATCTGTATTGGTGGGGAATTTTAGCTACGTTTGCCATGTCTTTGGGTACGGGATTAATGCTTTCGCTTTTTGCAGTGTTAGTACGCTATGCGAGAAATGTTGCGATTCGATTAGGCCATTGGTATGGTTTAGCGGGGTCTAATCAAAAAGGTGAGGCCATGATCAAATGTATTGCGGGCGCAATTATGATCTTTTTTGCACTAAGCTTGTTATATGGCACGATGGAGGCTGTAACAGGTGGCGCAGCCTTGTTTGGTGGGTAAAGAAAAGGGCAGCGTTTGCTGCCCATTTATTTGAAAATAGATTATTCAACCCAAGTAACGATTTCTTCAATTGGTCTACGAGATTTTTTCGTAATGTCTCTTGCTCGATAACCAAATGTTGCTGCCACAGATACGCCCCATTCATTTGGATCAAAGAGCCCTTCAGCGGCTAAAACTTCATTCATTTTATCGTAGTTAAAGCCTTCAATTGGGCAAGAATCTACACCGATAGCGGCAGCACCAGTGAGCATATTGGCTAATGCAATGTAGGTTTGCTTGCTTGTCCAGTCAAATAATGCACGCTCGCTTTCTGCGGTTTTCATTTCAACTTCTTGTAAGCCTTTGTATTTTGCCAAGGCTTTTTCTAATTGCTCACCTTGTAAACCTCTACGCTTCGCCACATCACGGAAGAAAGGTGTGTCATATCGCGCATTTTTCTTAGCAAGAATGATCACTAAATGGCTACAATCATCTAATTGATATTGCATACCCCAGCTAAAAGGTTTGAGTTTATCGCGTAATGCTTTATTTTGAATCACTAAGAACTTCCATGGCTCAGAACCGACAGAACTTGGTGATAAACGAGCAAATTCTAAAATTGCCGCAAAATCTTCTTGGCTAATTTTTTTATTCGGATCGTAATAACGTGTGGAACAGCGATTTTCGAATACTTGAAGCATTTGTTCGCGTGTAATTTGACTCATGTTTTCTTCCTCTTAACATTATCTAATTTGTGATCTTTTGACCGCACTTTAGCGCTCTTTCCAATATCCAATCCACTCTTTGAGTAATTGCATATTTTTCGTAATGGCACCACCTTGCGGAATAAAATGCATCATATTAAGTCCATAACTGTCAGGCGTAATGCCTTCACCTACACTCGCAGGTAACACATCAAAACCTTGTTGTTGGAACAATAATTTTGCACGCTGCATATGCCATTCATTAGTGACTAAAATAATTTTGTGAATAGCTTCTTTTTCCAACATTTGTTTGGTGAAAAGCGCATTTTCTTTAGTAGTAAGGGCTTTAGGTTCAATCCATTTGGTTGGCACATTAAAGAAGTTTTGGAGTTCTTCTGCGGCAATTTTTGCCTCAATAGCGCCTGTTGGACTCGCCCCTGTAATTAATAATGGCAAGTGTGTTTCTTTTTGCAAGAATGCGGCATAGCGTAAGCGTTCAAGTTGAATACCTGTTGAAGCTAATGGTGCATAAAGCTCTTTGCTATCACGTAAACCACCGCCAAGTAAAACAATCGCTTGAGCTTGTTGATAATCTTGCAGTGTTAAATGATCTTCAGTAATGAGACTGTCTTTAAGTACTTGTGCCGTGTAAGGAATGCTTAAAAGATAGAGTAGAGAGAAACCAAGTGCGGTCGAAATTCGGCTTAATTTTTTGAAATTAAATTTAGCTAGAATAAGTGAAAGTCCCCATAAAATTAAAATATTAAATGGGGGAAGAATCATGGCTGTAATGAGTTTTTTTAATTCAAACATTATTTATCCAATTCAACAAAATCTAGCTCTTTGGTCCATAATTTGGCATAGCTACTATTTTTGCCATAAGAGTTATCACAAACACGATTTGGAATTTCTAACAAGCAAGAGAAAATATGACCATGTAAGCGAGTTGTGGTGACTTTATCATTCGCTAAGAATACTTGTGCAACACGTTTTACAATACGTTGAGTATAGGCATACCAGAATTGATGGCAAAGATCTTTCAGCCAACCCAGACCAAATTTATTGGCCATTTTACTCATTCGCCAGCTTAATGCTAAAACTACATCATCTTCTGTTGAAAGAATATCTTCCCAGTCTTTTACATTGCTGTTAGCAGGCAGTTTCGCTAGGATATTTTTCTCTACATCACTTGCTTCAATGTCTTTACGCAAGAAATAAAGTTGTTCACCCGTTGTGCCTTGTTTGGTTTCCATCGTGCCATAAAGCTGATGCGCCATGTCCGGTGACAAATAAACATGATTTGAAAATTGTGTAAATAGGTTCTCTGTTCTTTCGTCACGCGCCAATAGATGGCAATCACTGTGGCTACGGAAAAGTGCGGCTGATTTTTGCAGATTTTCTTCGTGTTTAAAATAAGCAGTTTGTGGCAACACAATAATGCGATTATTCGGGAAATTCGTCACCATTTCTTCGCGGATTTTTTGATGCTGCGGATAAAGATCGCCAAAATTACCTCCACCATGTAAAAGGATAGTGGTGTTCGGTGTAATTTTTGCTTTGACTTCTGCAAGATCTAAATCATATTCGCAACGTTTTAAGGTCACATTAATATGGTGATCTTTAAAAAATTGCTCGGTTCCGTGATAAATCAGCAAATCGCCCACGTTCAAATGAAGCGGGTAGTCGAAATAAAATACGTCGTTTTTATCTTTGATCAGTTCGACAATAGGATTCAGTTTGTTTTTTAAATCAATAAGGAGTTGATTCATTTTTTTACTCTTTTCTTTAAATAGCTAAACAAGAAATTTTTTTCTGCTGTGTTTAATCCGAAGATTAAAATGACACAGATTAATACCATTTCTAAAATGATGGATTGTCCAATAAATTCCAATAAAGAATAGCTGCGGGTAGTATCGGATATATAGATGATACCTAATAGTAGGCCAAACACCACGCCGACATTCATTAAATATGAGACAAATTCTTTGTGGTTAAATTTAATTTTTTTATTAATAAAATATAATCGATAGATTTGTGAGATGACCATCGTACTAAATTTACCCACAAAGGCAAATACTGGATTATAACCTAGTGTGAACAAATAATAAGCCAGTGGCACCGTGCAAAGATCGATTAACGCGACGATGATATTGTATTGTTTTACGGTAGATGTGCCAATCGCTAATGCACTCATCCAAAATGCGCCAGCCATTGCACTGATTAATAAGCAAGCAATAATAGCTTGTACAAGCTGTTCAGTATATTGCGGAAGATGATCACCTAACCAAAATGTCAGTAAGGTATGGGTAAAATATAATACAGGCGCAGAGAGAATCGCCATTAAATAAAGTGAATATTTTGAAATTCCAAGAATTAATTGGCGATTGCGATCGTAATCTTTTGCCGCATAAGACTGAACTAACTGAGGATTAGCCGCCATTTGGAAATTATTCACAAAGCTATAAACAGCACCTTCTACCTGAGTCGCAATAGCGACAGCTGCATTGACTGCTACGCCAAAGAATAAGTTAGACACCATATTCAAGCCTTGGGTCGAACCTACATAGGCAACTTGCCCCATAAGCATCCAACCAGAGAAGCTCACCATTTCTTTGGTTTTGCTTAAATCTTTATATAAGCGGAAACGCGCAGCCTCTTTGAAATAATATTTAGTGAATAACACATAAAGAGAGAGCACAATTAAGCTGACTGAAAGCAATAAGCAACCATAAGTAATCAACTTATCGTAATGTGTGATATGACTTAAGATAAAAACAGAGGTTAGTTTTAAGATGGTTTCCCCTAATCCCAACCACGCGTAGAATCCCATTTTCTCGTGTGCAACAATCATGGCATTGAATGGCACTTTAATGATTTCAACAAGGGCAATAATTAATGCTAATTGGTAAACGATATTTGCCGCTTGCAAGCGTTCAGCGGGGATAACTAATTTGTGATTTAAAAACCATAAACCTACGGTTTCAGCTAACACGAATACGATAAAAATAATGAGTAGGTGATTTAAGATGCTAATATTAAAGACTTTATTGACACGCTGAATGTCATTCGAGGCTTTTTCTACGTTAATAAAACGCTGAGTGGTGGCGGTCATTGTGCCATTAAAAAAGGAAAACAAGACCACGACACCCATCACAATGTTGTAGATACCAAAATCTTCTACACCCAATACCTGTAATACCACACGAGAGATATACAGCATCGCTCCCATATTGAAGAGCATGCGGATGTAAAGAAACAGTGTATTTTTAGCAATGGTTTTATTTGACATTGTGAAAATGGAATTAGAAAAATTGAGGAAATTATAGGGGGGATTGGGGTGTGTAGCAAGCATTGTGCTAGTTCTAAGCAATTGTACGGGTGTAGTAAAAAGAAAAGGCTAAATATAATTTAGCCTTTTGTTATTTAGACGATGCAGACTGCCAAATCCAATTGTTTGTTATGGAATTGATGTAATGTACCACGATGGCCGACACTTAGAATGATCATATTCGGTAAGCGCTCTTTAATTGTTTTATAAAGCAGATACTCTGTTGGTTCATCAAGTGCTGATGTGGTTTCATCTAAAAAGACCACTTCAGGTTTGGTCAGTAAAATACGAATAAATGCCACACGCTGTAATTCACCCGGTGACAAAATTGCTTGCCAATCGTTATCTATATCAAGACTATGAAGGTATTTATCCAAACAGCAATCCGCGAGTGTTTTTTCCAATTCAGGATGATAAGGATCAATATCAGGATAGCAAATTGTTTCACGTAATGTGCCTTGTGGCATATAAGGACGTTGCGGTAAGAATAAACTGGTCACACAAGGATGTTCCACCAGACCCACTGTCTCAAAAGGATAAATTCCCGCCATCGCTTTTAATAGAGATGTTTTCCCTGTGCCAGATGGACCTTGAATTAATAAAGCATCACCATTTTTTAGTTCAATATTTAAGTTATTAAGCAACAATCTGCCTTGCTCATCTTTAATACCAAAATTTGATAACGCAACACGGTTAGAACATTTCATGGGTTGATGAATTTCTAAATGATCTAATTCATCCAACTTCGTCATAAAACCATAAAGACGATTTAAGCGCGCTTGATAGAGCGTAAACTCTTCATAGAACAAACGGAAGAAGGAAAGTGCGGTCATTAATCGGTTAAATGCTTGCACAGTTTGGTGCATATCGCCCAGTTTGATTTGTCCAGTAAAAAAACGAGGGGCTTGAAGCATTAAAGGTAAGAGTTTCGCCACTCGTGTGACGCTTCCGTTAAAGCCGTCTAATCCCAACATTCTCAATACAATTGCCCAACGGTTATGAATAATTTCGGCAAATTTGTTTTTCAGTAAATGTTGTTCTTGCTGTTCACCTTGATAGAACGCAATACTTTCCGCATTATCTCGCACTCGAATTAAAGAATAACGGTAGTCACCATTAAGTTTTTCTTTATTGAAATTCAGCTTGATTAAAGGGTGACCAATCCAAACGGACATTAACGTTGCGAGGATAATAAAGGCATAAATAAAGAAAACAACACCTTTTTCGATATTCAAGCCGAAAAGACTCAACACACCAGAAAGTGACCAAAGAATGATAGTGAATTCAATGGTAGTCAAAATAGAATTAATCATACCGCGCACAATTTTGACGGTACTACTGATAAATTCACGTGCATCTTGTTCAATACGTTGATCAATATTATCGGGCAGATCTTTTTCGTATTTGAGGCGATAGTATTTTTTATTTTCTAACCATCGTTTAACAAGGAGTTTATTCAAGCTTTCCAACCAATGGATTTCAAATACTTGTTGCAAGAAATAATCGGCGATGGAGTGGATAACTTGTACCAATACTAAGAGGGCATTCAGTTTTGCAAAGAACCAAAATTTATCCGCATCTAATTCCTGCATTGAGCTATAAAGCCCGTTATAGAAAAAAGAGTTGAGTACGCTAAAGCGCACTTCTAACAAAATCATGGTAAACAACACCAGTAGCATAACGATGATTTTGATGCTGTTACGGCGATTAATCGAAGGGGATGCAATATGCCAAAACTTCTGACCGAATGTGGTTTGTTTGAGTACCAGTGTCGTCACGCTAAAGCACACAATCACCCAGAAAAGTGCGGTCAAAATCCAGCTTAAACTTGAGTTAAGTTCAGTTTGCCAATTCATTGATTATCCATAAAGTAAAAAACGAAAAAGGGCGAAATGATTCGCCCTCGTATTGTGCGCTCAATTAAAACTCAACTTTAGTGTTGAAGATAAATTCACGTCCATAACCTAATGCAACAGGGATTAACGTGTTTGTTGCGTTACCAGAGGTAGATGGATAGTAAGTTTTATCTGTTAAGTTTTTACCGTTAAGTTGGAAGGATACTTTCTTGCCAGAGATTTTTGTATCGTAAGCAATAAAGGCATCATATACCACGGCATGAGGTAATTTGTATGCTTTTGTGTAATCACTGTTATAAGCATGCCAAGAACCTAAATAACGAGCACCACCACCAACACGGATGTTACCAAAATCAAATTCACCTACGTTGTAAGCTAAGAATAGAGAAGCTTGATGTTTTGGTACACCTGAAAGTTGTTGATTTACCGCATCAGGATAGCGCTCATTTTCAAGTGATTTTACTTTGGTGTAGGTATAGTTAGCCGCTACGCTTAGGTTATCAGTAATTTGACCATTAAGATCGAATTCCACACCTCGAGAACGTTGTTTGCCGACGATATTTAATTGTGCATTTGAACCCGAACCAACGGCTTCTGCCACATTACGTTTGGTGATATTGAATAATGCAAGTGTCGCGTTGAAGCCAGAGTTTTCGTATTTTGCACCAATTTCAAAAGATTTACCTTGTTCTGGTTTTAAATCGCCGCTAACAGGTGTTGCTACACTCATTTGTGGACGGAAAGACTCAGAGTAGTTCGCAAAGGTCGCAATATGTGGCGTAAATTTATATACGGCACCTAATTGATACAATAATTTACCATCGTGCTGATCGGTATTTCCGGTTTTTGTTAGATTTTGACCTTTTTTACAGTTTGCTGCATTTAAGCAATGACGTCCTGCAAATTGATCAAAGTACTCATAACGTAAACCGCCCGTCATGATAAAGTTATCTGTAAAGTAAGCAGTATCTTGAATATAAACACCAACGGTTTTGAGATAGTTATATTGATAGGCGTTGCCGTTACCATTTTTATGTTCCGCAACAGGGCTGGTATAGTTTGGATTATCAATATTGATATCAGAATTCATGATGCCTTGGTTATAAATAGGACCAAGATCACGAATATTACGCATTGCATCAATACCGGCTACAAAGCGGTTAGCAATATCACCAATACCAAATTCACCAACGATATTTAATGTACCGCTATGAACGCGTTGATCGCCTTGTTGCTGTTCAATCGCACGGCGGGCTGTTCGTGTTTTAACGTTAACATTTGTAATACGAGCTTGATCGTAGAAATATTTGTAACGAGCATAGCTATAACCCGCATTTAATTTCCAACCATCACTTAATTTGTGTTCAATTTTAAAATCAATGTTATCGGTTTTTGCGGTTGTTTCATTATTTGGTTCATCTAAACGACGCGATACAGGAATATCCGGTAATGCATTAGTTGCCGTTAAAAGATTTGTGCCACGATCAAATGGCTCAAGAATATCTTTGTGTTCATAAGAAAGAAGTACTTTAGTTTTATCATTTTCCCAAGAAAGAGAGGGTGCGTAAGTCGTATTTTTCACTTTGCCAAAATTACGCCAGTAGTCTTTTTCTTGTTTGTCATAGATAAAGCGGTAAGCAAAACCATTTCCTAAGCCACCAGTAAAATCTAATTGCGTTCCCCACAGGCTATGATTACCTAAGGTTCCACCAACGACATAACGTGGCGTTTGTTGTGGTTTTTTAGTAATGATATTGACCACACCACCTGGATCTTGAATACCATAAAGTACAGATGCAGGTCCTTTTAAAACTTCAACGGTTTCAGTTGTCGCGCTAAAGTTTTTAGCTGGGCCAGCTTGTAAACCGTTACGCATAATTGAGTTGTCACGGTTTCCACCAAAACCACGTTTTTGAATGGAGTCAAACATACCACCTAACGTATTCGCTTGACTCACACCACTGACGTTATAAAGTGCATCAATGAGTGATTCAGGTTTGCGATCTTCTAGTAGCTTGGTCGAAAGAATATTTACTGTGTTTGGTGTGTCGAATACAGGCACTTCAGCTTTTGATACAACTGATGTCCCTGTCGTTTGATAACCATTTTGTTTAATTCCCGTATCTTGAACGTTAATTTGCTCAAGCGTCTCGGTGTTTGTATCTACGGTTTGCTCAGTTTCTGCAAACGTAGAAATGGAAAAACTGGTTAAAAGTGCGGTTGAAATAAGGCTTAATTTAAAATTCATAATCGCTTCCCAATGGATAATAAAAGAGCCCAAAGTATAGCGAAAACGTTTACGTCAATCAATGCAAATTATTTTCATTTATATATGTGATTATCCAGAAAAGATTCATTCAAATTAAGCGGGGGGATAAATAAAAAGAAAAATCCCAAGCTAAAAGGCTTGGGATTGCAATATGGTGCGACTAGCTCGCACTAATATTTTCTTATAAATCATTTTGGTAATGTGATTTTGGCGTAATTTTGGCGTAATTAACAGCAAGAAATATATAAAAATAACTAAAAGCTGGCAATATTTAAGGCTTGAAATTTTAGTGATGAATTGAATTAATTATAGATAAGTTATTGATTTTTGAGGTGAACTTTAGGAAAGAAAAAAGCCAGTAGAAATTTACTGGCTTTGATAGATGGTGCGACTAGCTGGACTCGAACCAGTGACCCCCACCATGTCAAGGTGGTGCTCTAACCAACTGAGCTATAGTCGCGTAAAAGATGTGGCAGATGATAAACAGTTTTAATGATGAAAACAAGGGGATTTGTTTTAAGTTAAATTTAGCTGCTAAAAAAATAACCAAAATTTGTTGCAAAAACTCTCAGTGCTTGTTTTGATTTTGCAGTGGTTTAAGCGTATAATGCGCGACGGTTTTTATCTCGGATGAGCCGAAATTAAAAAAGCTTTTTTAAATTGTAACTATTTGTGGAGTTTAGATAATGTCTAGAAAATTAAGAAGAACGAAGATTGTATGTACAATGGGTCCAGCTACAGACCGCGATAACAATCTTGAAAAAATTATCGCAGCAGGCGCTAATGTTGTACGTATGAACTTTTCTCACGGTACACCAGATGATCATATTGAGCGTGCTGAGCGTGTTCGTTCGATCGCGAAAAAATTAGGTAAAACCGTGGCAATTTTAGGTGACTTACAAGGCCCTAAAATTCGTGTTTCTACTTTTAAAGACGGCAAAATTTTCTTAAATGTTGGTGATAAATTTATTCTTGATGCGGAATTACCAAAAGGTGAAGGTAATCAAGAAGCCGTTGGTTTAGACTATAAAACACTTCCACAAGATGTTGTACCAGGCGATATTCTTTTATTAGATGATGGCCGTGTTCAATTAAAAGTCCTTTCTACTGACGGTGCAAAAGTATTTACTGAAGTGACTGTTGGTGGTCCATTATCAAACAATAAAGGGATCAACAAATTAGGCGGTGGTTTATCTGCAGATGCATTAACCGAAAAAGATAAAGCAGATATCATCACAGCTGCACGTATCGGTGTAGATTACTTAGCGGTATCTTTCCCACGTTCAAGTGCAGATTTAAACTATGCACGTGAGTTAGCAAAACAAGCTGGTTTAGAAGCGAAAATCGTTGCTAAAGTTGAACGTGCTGAAACCGTAGTTGATGAGGCATCAATGGATGATATCATCCTAGCTTCTGATGTGATCATGGTTGCACGTGGTGACTTAGGTGTGGAAATCGGTGACCCAGAATTAGTTGGCGTACAGAAAAAATTAATTCGTCGTTCACGTCAATTAAACCGTGCTGTTATTACAGCAACTCAAATGATGGAGTCAATGATCAGCAACCCAATGCCAACTCGTGCAGAAGTAATGGACGTGGCAAATGCGGTATTAGATGGTACCGATGCGGTAATGCTTTCAGCGGAAACTGCAGCAGGTCAATATCCAGCTGAAACTGTAGCGACAATGGCACGCGTATGTTTAGGTGCAGAAAAAATGCCTAGCATCAATATTTCTCATCACCGTTTAGATCGTGAGTTCAGAGATATTGAAGAATCAGTAGCAATGTCTGCAATGTACGCCGCAAACCACTTAAGCGGTATCGCTGCAATCATTACATTAAGTCACTCTGGTCGTACACCATTATTAATGTCACGTATCAGCTCAGGTTTACCAATCTTTGCACTTTCTCGTGTTCAAGAAACATTAAACCGTTGCGCATTATACCGCGGTGTCACTCCAGTTCATTTTGATGGTGAATCTCGTAGCTCTGCAGGTGCAAAAGCAGCGATTAACCTATTAAAAGAAAAAGGTTATTTAGTTTCAGGTGATCTTGTTTTATTAACACAAGGTGATGAATCAGAAGGTACAACTAACGTATGTCGTACTTTAACAGTTGAATAATCAATATTCATGAATAAAAAAGAGCGGTGGATTTTTCCACCGTTTTTTATGTCTAAAATATTGAAAATATTCACCGCACTTTTTTCTTAAAACCACCTCGTATTTGCGGTATCATAAGCACAGTTTTTTAGTTTAAATTGAAATCCTTATGGCCTCACAAAGACAAATCCAATCACCTGATCAGAAAACTGAACAAGTTAGCATCCCGCCTCATTCTACTGAAGCTGAACAAGCCGTACTTGGCGGCATCATGTTGAGTAATCAACATTGGGATGGTATTGCAGAAAGAGTGATCGCTGAGGATTTTTATACTTTTGCGCATAAAGCAATCTTCCAAACCATGGAAGAATTAATGCGTAACCAAACACCGATTGATTTAATCACCCTTGATCAAGCCCTTAAAGCAAAAGGTATTAGCGATTCCGTAGGCGGTTTTGCTTATCTCGCTGATCTTTCTAATAACACCCCAAATGCCATTAATATTTTGGCTTATGCTGAAATCGTGCGTGAAAAAGCGATTTTGCGTGAGCTTATTGCTGTGGGAAATCGTATCGCAGAAAACAGCTATTCTCCGAAAGGCAAAGACATCAAAATGGTGTTGGATGAAGCTGAAAGAGAAGTGTTTGCTATTGCTGAAAAACGTAGCTCTTCAACTGAAGGACCTCAAAATGTGATCAGCGTGTTGGAAAGTACTATTGCTCGAATTGATACCTTAAGTAAGCTTGAAAATCATAGCGGTGTGACAGGTGTCACAACGGGCTTTGTTGACTTAGATAAGAAAACAGCAGGTTTACAACCTTCGGATCTCATCATTGTTGCTGCACGTCCTTCTATGGGTAAAACCACGTTTGCGATGAACCTTTGTGAAAATGCCGCCATGGCAAGTGATAAGCCTGTGTTGGTATTCAGTTTAGAGATGCCTGCGGAACAAATCATGATGCGTATGATTGCCTCTCTTGCTCGCGTGGACCAAACCAAAATTCGTACTGGTCAAAATTTGGATGAAACGGAATGGAGCAAAATTGCCAGCGTGTTTGGGATGTTTAAGCAAAAAAATAATCTTTATATTGATGATTCATCGGGTTTAACCCCAACAGAATTGCGCTCTCGAGCACGTCGTGTGTACCGCGAAAACAATGGTTTGAGCATGATTATGGTGGATTACCTTCAGTTAATGCGTGCACCGGCATTCTCAGATAACCGAACCTTAGAGATTGCTGAGATTTCACGTTCTTTAAAAGCCTTAGCGAAAGAATTAGAAGTCCCCGTTGTAGCTCTTTCCCAGCTTAACCGTACGTTGGAACAACGTGCAGATAAACGTCCGGTAAACTCAGACTTACGTGAATCAGGCTCTATTGAGCAGGATGCTGACTTGATTATGTTCATTTATCGTGACGAAGTGTATAACGATAATTCCGAAGATAAAGGTGTTGCTGAAATCATTATTGGTAAACAACGTAACGGTCCAATTGGACGTGTACGTTTAGCATTTAACGGTCAATTCTCACGCTTTGATAACCTTGCCGAACAGCGTGAATACAGAGATGATTATTAGGCAAGAGATAACGGATTAGAAAAATGAACGTAAAACCGGCAACAGCGAAAATCAGTTCGCTTGCCCTAAAACATAATTTACAAGTTATTAAAGAAAAAGCACCACACAGCAAAATTATTGCCGTGGTAAAAGCAAACGCATATGGTCACGGCGTGGTATTTGTCTCATCTGCTTTAGAAAGCATGGTGGATTGCTTTGCCGTAGCACGTTTAGAAGAGGCGTTATCGTTACGTTCTAACGGTATTATCAAACCAATCTTATTGCTAGAAGGCTTTTTTGATGAAAAAGACTTACCGATTATTGCGGTAAATAACATTGAAACGGTGGTTCATAACCGTGAACAGCTTGAAGCATTAAAACGAGCTGTAGTACCAAGTCCAATCAAAGTTTGGTTAAAGATTGATACTGGTATGCACCGTTTAGGTGTGTCGCTTGATAAAGTGGATTATTTTTATCAAGAGCTGAAAAAACTGCCTCAAATTCAACCATACTTAGGTTTTGTGAGTCATTTTAGCCGTGCTGATGAGTTAGATTCTGATTACACTCAAGTTCAGCTCGATCGTTTCCTTCAAGCGACAAAAGATAAAGGTGGAGAAAGAACCATTGCCGCATCGGGCGGGATTTTATTTTGGCCTGAAGCACATTTAGATTGTATTCGACCAGGGATTATTATGTACGGCATTTCACCAACGGATACTGTCGGTGCAGAATTTGGTTTAACTCCCGTGATGAACTTAACTTCTTCATTGCTTGCGGTGCGCGAACATAAAAAAGGTGAACCTGTTGGCTATGGTGGCATTTGGACCAGTCCGAAAGATACCAAAATTGGTGTTGTCGCTATTGGATACGGTGATGGATATCCGCGTGATGTGCCAGAAGGTACGCCAGTTTATCTAAATGGTCGTATTGTTCCTATTGTCGGTCGCGTCTCAATGGATATGCTAACGGTAGACTTAGGCGAAGATAGCCAAGATAAAGTAGGTGATGAAGTGATTTTATGGGGTAAGGAATTACCAATTGAAACGGTAGCTAAATACAGTGGTATTTTAAGCTATGAATTGATTACAAAATTAACTCCGCGTGTTATAACAGAATATGTCGATTAATTGTTTTTGCAATAAAGCAAAAATGTAAAGAATTCAATTT
This sequence comes from Parahaemophilus parainfluenzae, assembly GCA_032568935.1. GTDB lineage: Bacteria > Pseudomonadota > Gammaproteobacteria > Enterobacterales > Pasteurellaceae > Haemophilus_D > Haemophilus_D parainfluenzae_AE. The sequence continues at coordinate 25,893 of JAWHBY010000004.1, read as the reverse complement.
TTAAAAGGAAATATTCATGAAAAACATCAATCCAATCAATACACAAGCGTGGAAAGCGCTTGAAGCTCACCAATCTCAACTGGCTCATACCACGATTGCTGATTTGTTCAAACAGGAACAAAATCGTTTTAATGATTATTCTTTAACTTTTGAAAATCAAATCTTAGTAGATTTTTCAAAAAATAAAATTAATCAAGAAACTCTCAAATTGCTTCGTCAATTAGCTAAAGAATCTGCATTAGATGAAGCGATTAATGCTATGTTTGTGGGGGAGAAAATTAATCGTACAGAAAATCGAGCTGTATTACATACCGCACTTCGTAACCGTTCAAATACACCTGTCTATGTAGATGGCAAAGATGTGATGCCAGAAGTGAATGCCGTATTAGCGAAAATGAGTGCGTTCTGTGAGCGTGTGATTTCAGGTGAATGGAAAGGTTATACGGGAAAAGCGATTACTGATGTGGTGAATATTGGTATCGGTGGTTCAGACTTAGGCCCTTACATGGTGACTGAAGCGCTTCGTCCTTATAAAAATCACTTGAATATGCACTTTGTTTCAAACGTGGATGGAACCCATATCGCTGAAACGTTGAAAAAAGTAAATCCTGAAAACACACTTTTCTTAGTGGCCTCTAAAACCTTTACCACCCAAGAAACTATGACCAATGCGAATTCTGCACGCGATTGGTTATTAGCGGCAGCGAAAGATAATAGCGCAGTAGCAAAACATTTCGCCGCACTTTCTACCAATGGTAAAGCGGTAGCAGAATTCGGTATTGATACCAATAATATGTTTGAATTCTGGGATTGGGTTGGCGGCCGTTATTCTTTATGGTCTGCAATCGGTCTTTCTATCGCACTTTCAATCGGCTTTGATAATTTTGAAGCGTTATTAAGTGGTGCGCATGAAATGGATAAACATTTCCGTACCGCGCCATTAGAAAATAATATCCCTGCAACATTAGCATTGGTAGGCTTATGGAATACTAATTTCCTTGGTGCACAAACTGAGGCAATTTTACCTTATGACCAATATTTACACCGTTTTGCAGCTTATTTCCAACAAGGCAATATGGAATCAAACGGTAAATATGTCGATCGTAATGGCGATGTTATCCGTGATTATCAAACTGGCCCAATTATTTGGGGAGAACCAGGTACAAACGGTCAGCATGCATTCTATCAATTGATTCACCAAGGTACTATGTTAATCCCTTGTGACTTTATCGCGCCAGCACAAAGTCATAATCCGTTAGGTGATCATCACAGCAAATTGTTATCAAACTTCTTTGCACAAACTGAAGCTCTTGCTTTCGGTAAAACCAAAGAAGAAGTTGAAGCAGAGTTTGTGAAAGCCGGTAAATCGTTGGATGAGGTAAAAGACATTGTGTCATTTAAAGTCTTTACCGGTAACAAACCGACCAACTCTATTTTAGTGCAAAAAATTACACCATTTGTTCTTGGTGCATTAATTGCCATGTATGAACACAAAATTTTTGCACAAGGTGTGATTTTTAATATCTTTAGTTTCGACCAATGGGGCGTGGAATTAGGTAAACAACTAGCGAATCGAATTCTTCCAGAATTGGCAGACAAAGAGAACGTTTCAAGCCATGATAGCTCAACCAATGGATTGATTAACCAATTCAAAGCATGGCGCTAATATAAAGTAAAAAGTGCGGTCAAAATTGGCCGCACTTTTTTATTTTCATTAAACTGATTTGACTTTCCACATACAGCCTACGCTGATAAAAATTAGTGCCACAGCGACATAAAAAACAGAGTTGTAATGCCAAATTTCCGCAATAATACCCGCAATAGGTCCGCCGATAATCCAACTACTTTTTGCTGCATTACTGAATAGCGTAGTGGCTGTGCCCATTTTAGTGGGCATTAAATCTTGGAAATACACCATGCCAATCGTAGCGGTAATACCGATAAAAATTGCATTAAGCATTTGTAATCCGATAAGCTGCCAAGTTTGCTCAGCGAATAATAAACTTGAATAGAAGGCGAGGCCTGAAATTAAAGCAATCATCATCAAGCGTTTTTTACTGAAATATTTGGTGAGATAGCCCGCAAATATCATCACAGGAATTTCCAATCCCGCAGCCGTCCCCATTAATGTTCCCGCCAGTTCTTTGTTTAAATGTAATTCATTAATCACAAATAATGGCATATTAATGAGATACATGCTGTTACAGGTCCAAAGTAATAGGTTAGCGATGAACAAGTAAATCACACTTTTTCTTGGTGGCGTATTGTCTAAAACCTCTTGATTTTTAACCGCACTTTGACGAGGAATTTTCGGCAATAATTTGCTGACGCCTGCACATAGTAAAAAGGCAGAACCTGCCACCAAATACATGTAATCAAAGCCCCAGTTTAACGCAATGAAAAAAGAAAGTGGTGGCCCAACAATCCAAGCCAATGAGATTTGAGTTCGCATAATTGTGGTGAACATCACCGCTTCACGATGACTACTTTCAGCATATTCTCGCGCTAAAGCAAAAGATTGCGGATTAGCCGATGAGCCCAATCCTAACAGAGTTGTACCGATAATAATCAACACATAATAATTTCGACTATAAGCAAAAATGAGACAGCCAAGCACAGCAATTAAACAGCAAATAATCATCACTTTACGACGATCATCTTGCTTATCAGAATATTTTGCCAGAATTTGGCTCAAGATAATGCCAATAATGGCATTGACTGAATAGAACAAGCCCACAAAAAAAGGTGAAACTTGAATCTCTTGAGAGAGATATAAACTCAAGGTCGGCGTTTGAAAGGCAGAGGCAATCCCCGTTAAAAAGGCGATCAATAGAAAATTGAAGGCTACAAGATTAGATGGTGTTGCATTTTGTTGTTGAACAAACATAGTCATTACTTAATAAAAGAACATAGTTGGAAATAAAAGTGCGGTTAATTTTAACCGCACTTTCATGTTTTATTTTGTTGCGTTAGAACGTTTATCTAATTCAGCTTTGATCTTAGCCATATTTTCTTGCGTGAAGAAATTATCAATATTTTTCCAAACAGAATGATAGCCGTAAGGGCTTTGTTGCATTTCACGTTTGGCTTCATTGAGATCCCAATTTTGATAAATCACACGGTAGCTTGCAACAATTAAGCCAGTTCTGTCAGCGCCATGATAACAATGCACTAAAACCGCACCGTTTTTTTGATGTTGTTTGATTTGCCACAGAATATCAGCTACTTCATCTGGGCTGATTGACCAAGTAAGTAATGGGGTATTAATCAAATTGATCTTAGTATGACCAAATGCTTGTTTATCATCATTACGGTCAAAAAAGCGTAAATTCACAATAGTGTGAATATTCAATTTATTTAATAACGCTTCAGATTGGGCTTCTAATTGCTCACTACGGTAAAATTTATCATCAATCTGATATAAATTTTCCTGTTCGCTGATTAGAGTTGCCCAATGTTCTGTATTTTTTGGCGGTTCACTTGGTGTCGTCGTACAGGCAACTAATGAAAAAGCTGTTAAAGCAAAAAGGACATTTTTGCTCATCTTGTATAAATTGAAATGAGTTTGTTGCATAAAAACCTTTTAAATATATTGAATAGCCGGTAAATAACCGATCATTAAATCTAATGGACGATTGATAGTTATTGTATTTTTTCTATTCTCAATGAAAAATCTTGATGTCATGGCTTTTTCACCGTGATTAAAGAAAATTTCAATAATTGAGCGATCAAAGAAGATTTCAACAGTCTGCAGATTTTCAATTTCGCAGAAACGTTTCGTATCGAATTTCTCCATTAATTCCGTTTGTTCGGTTTGACTGCGATCTAAGTAAACCAAGCCATTTTCGTAAGATAGACAAAGTGACTGTCCTTTTTCATTTTGGAAGAAGGTTAAGTCAAAGGCTTGGTTATTTGCCTCAAATTTAATATACGCACGATCTAAACTAGCAATATCCGCTTTTTCATCAAGATGAAGTACTGAAAGTGCGGTCAGATTTTCGTATATTTTAGCGATCGGACGTTGATAAATTTTCGTCCCTTCTAAGCGCAATTCTCTTGGCAAGGTTAAAGTAGAATGCCACTTAAATTTGTCTGTTGGGTAAGTTAAATCTGGTAAACCAATCCAACCGAAAAGCACAGCATAAGCTTGATTATCTAAGCCAGCAAATGTTTGTGGGGCATAGAAATCAAAGCCCTGATCTAATTCGTCGATATATTCTGCTTTAAAGGTTAAATCTGTTAATTTGCCCACTGCATAAGTCGCATGATAATTATTTTGGAATTGATATGCTTCACGCTCTTTACCTTGTGGCGACCAAATAAACACATCTTTATCACCGAGTTTCAATAGGTCAGGGCATTCCCACATAAACACATTTTTATTGTCAAAAGTAGGTAAGGAAAGCTCACCTAATAAACGAGGCGTATCTTCGAGATTGTCCATTTCAAAAATAATGGCTGTTCCCGTGAGGTTTTCTCGCTGTGCGCCACAGATAAACCGTATTTTACCATCTTCAGTAAAATACGGTTTAGGATCGCGAACATGCTCTGTATAACCTTCTGGCGCATTTTCAATCAATGGACGTTTGCTAAGCAATTTCCCGCTAAGATCGAAAATTGCTAAATTTTGATAAGGTACGCGTTGATAATCACTTGGACGACGAGTATTGCCAGTGTAGAACATGGCCAATTTATCACCGACTTTTAAAGCACCACCCGAATAACAGCCGTGAGACTCAAAAAGCTCACAAGGAATCAGATCATCCGCTGATTGGTAATGTTGGAAGTCTTTCGTGATTAAATGCTTCCAATGTTTCATCCCGTGAATTGCATCGAATGGAAACCATTGATAGAACAGATGATATTTCTCTCCATCGAAGATCAAACCATTCGGATCATTCATCAAGCCAGTTGGTGGGGCAATATGAAAGTGCGGTCGAAAATCCTTGTCTTTTTGCACAGTTTCAGCAATTTTTGTGAGTTCACCCGCTTCTGCGGCTAGGATACTTTTGTATTTGCCATTATTGAAAATAATCATAATTTAATCTTATTTGGGTAAAGTATTTTTTAAGCAATCATAGCGTTGATTCATTGCTTCAGCCCATGCTTTTAATGATTTGATGGTTGCATGTTGTGAAGCATGAGTCCAAGCATCGCGGAATAGTAGGAAATCAATTGCACACACGGCATTCAATGTGCCGATATTTAATTCTTCACCAAAACTATCAATGGCTTTTTTTAGTTCAATTAAGCTTCGCTCAGTGCGGTCAAAAATTTGCTGATGACGTTCAAGCCACCATTGCTCTTGTGGACGAAGGCATTTTTCAGGTGCTACGGATATTTCATTCTCTAAAATACCATCTGCTAAATAATGTAAACGGAGAATTTCCCAACGTGTCTCTTTGTTCCCATAAAGTGAAGGTTGAGTACCGATGTTATCAAGATATTCTGCAATCAGAGAACTATTATAAAGCCACTCACCATTTTCTCGTTGTAATGCAGGTAAACGACCAAGAGGATTGTCTAAATTATGTGGTGAATTCTTATCTAAACCACTTGTCGTGAGAAGTAATTCAACATGATCTTGTAATTGATGATATTGTACTACGGCACGGGCTTTTCTTGCATAAGGGCTAGAGTTGGAATACCAAAGTTTCATAAATATCTCCTAAATTATCTTCATAAATAAAAGGTGCAATAATTTGCACCTTTGCTTCTTAGTTGGCTAGGAAGGCTGCTAATTGTGTTTTATTGGGTAGCGCAGACATCGCCCCTTTTGCTGTCGTAGCAAGGGCGCCACATGCATTGGCTTGACGGATAATTTGCACAAGCACATCATTTTCCTTCCAGTTTGGATGTTGTGAAAGACCTGCAAGCAGACCACCAACGAAGGCATCACCTGCGCCTGTTGTATCAACCGGTTGTAAGGCTTTTCCAGCAACTACATTTTTTTTACCTTCTAAGTGATAGAGCGCACCATCTTTGCCTAAGGTCACGATAATCAATTTGTCAGGATAAAGTGCGGTCACTTTTTCAAAGGCTTTTTCAAGGCTGTCAGTATTGGTTAAAAGCGTTAATTCTTCTTCAGAAAATTTCAATACGTCAGCCAATGCAACGGCTTCCATGACCACGGTTTTCATTTCTTCTAGGCTAGACCAAAGTGATTCACGTAAATTGGGGTCAAAAGAGAAGAAACCGCCAGCAGCTTTAATGCGACGAATGGCTTCGAAAGTCGCTTCGCGAGATGGATTATTGATTAGCGCGATAGAGCAGCAATGTAGCCATTCACCTTGTTGGAAAGGCGGTAAATCGCTGGCTTGTAAGAATTGATCTGCACTTGGGTTTACCATAAAGGTAAAGCTGCGTTCGCCATTATCTAATCCAACTATAACAGTAGAGGTACGATGTTGCGGATCTAAAATCATATGTTGTGTATTCACATTTTCCGCATTTAAGGTATCTTGCATAAATTGGCCAAGCGGATCATTACCTATGCGACCAATAAAAGCACTTGGGCTGCCTAAACGCGCGACACCAACTGCCACATTTGCAGGCGCACCACCGGCACAGCGTAAATAATGATTTTCACCGTCAGGAATAAGATCGACAACCGCATCACCGGTTACCCAGATTTTTTGGCTCATATATTTTCCTTCTATTGTGGATATCAGTTAAAAAATAACCGCACTTAAAAAGAGCGGTCATTTTCATAGGTGTTTTATGCTATGGTTACGCGTGCGAATTTACGTTTACCGACTTGGTAAACATTCGTACCTTTTGGCGCGTTGGCTTTCATGTCTTCGACTTTTTCACCGTTAATTTTCACACCACCTTGTTTCGCTGAGCGAATTGCTTCAGAAGTAGAAGGAACTAGTCCCGCTTCTTTTAATAAGGTTGCTAAACCAATTTTGCCTTCAAAGGTGAATTTAGGCATTTCATCCGGCATTGCACCTTTTTGGAAACGGTTAATAAATTCTTGCTCAGCTGCCTCTGCCGCCGCTTCATCATGGAAACGCGCGATGATTTCTTTGGCTAATAAAATCTTCACATCACGTGGGTTTTTACCATTTGCTACTTCAGCTTTTAATTCCGCAATTTCAGTGAGTGGACGGAAAGAAAGTAAGTTATACCAATCCCACATTAATTCATCCGAGATCGACATGATTTTACCGAACATATCGCTTGGTGCATCTGTCACGCCGATGTAGTTGCCTAATGATTTAGACATTTTCTTCTCACCGTCTAAACCAACAAGTAATGGAAGCGTAATCGCTACCTGTGGTTTCTGACCGGCTGATTTTTGTAATTCACGACCAACAAGTAAGTTGAATTTTTGGTCTGTACCACCAAGTTCTACGTCTGCTTCTAAAGCAACAGAGTCATGGCCTTGTAATAATGGGTAAATAAATTCATGAATTGCTATAGGTTGATTGTTACCAAAACGTTTTTTGAAGTCATCACGTTCTAGCATACGCGCTACGGTGTAGTTGCTCGCTAAACGGATCATCCCTTCAGTACCCAATTTACCCAACCATTCAGAATTGAATACGATTTTTGTTTTTTGTGGGTCTAGAATTTTGTAAATTTGTTCTTTATAGGTTTCCGCATTGCGAAGCACATCTTCACGGCTAAGTGGTGGGCGAGTAGTATTTTTACCAGATGGGTCACCGACCATACCAGTAAAATCACCGATTAAGAAATAGACTTCGTGGCCTAATTGTTGGAATTGGCGAAGTTTGTTTAATACCACGGTATGCCCTAAGTGAATATCCGGAGCAGTAGGGTCTGCACCAAGTTTAATTTTAAGTGGGCGATTTTCTTTCAGTTTTTCGATTAAATCTGCTTCAGAAAGAATCTCATCAGTACCGCGTTTTAGTTCTGCGAGAACGGTATTAATATCAGTCATTCTATTTCCTAATGTTATTTCAATATTAAAGGCTACATTATAGAGAATATGGCTGAAATGAAAAGATTGAGATGAAAAAAAACGCCTATTTGTGGGGAAATAGGCGTGAAGTTGGAGTGATTATCTATTTGTTTTTGGAATATTTAGATGATAACCATTCTCAAATGTCATGTCAATAGAAAAATGAAAATAATTCTCAATTATTTTTTTAATCGATGTAAGGTACACTTTCCGTAAGAGAAAGTGCGGTCGGAATTCCATCTGAGATTTCAAATTTTCCCGCATAAGCGTAAGCTTCAACGCCCTGTGATTTGGCATCCTTTAAAAGACGATCATATTCAGGATCTATAAACTCAGCGATTTTAAAACGATCGAAGCCATCATGTAATCCAGCAAAGAGAACAACCGCGCGATGTCCTTGTTTTTTCATGGCTAAAAGTTCACGAACATGTTTTTGTCCACGGGTAGTAACCGCATCGGGAAACATGCCTAATGTGCCTTTTACAAAGGTGATGGATTTCACTTCAACATAACAATCTGGCAAGCCTTCACTTTTAAGTAAGAAGTCGATACGGCTATTTTCTTCACCATATTTCACTTCAGGATAAATTTCATCATACATAGCCAGTTCTTTGATTTGTTTATTTTGCAAGGCTTCAAAGACTAACTGGTTGGATCTGTGCGTATTAATGCAAACAAGTTGGTCATTTGCTAATTGAGTTAATTCCCAACTATGTGGATATTTGCGCGTTTGGCTATCAGAATGAGAGTACCAAACGGTATCACCTTTTTCACCACAGCCAGTCATTGCACCAGTGTTTGCACAATGAATAGTGATTACTTCACCATTTGGTAATTCAATATCAGTCAAAAAACGCTTATAGCGGCGAATTAATTTTGCAGATTGTAGAGTGGGGAGTTGCATAGCTTATTCCTTTTGAAAAGAAAGTGCGGTCGAATTTAATGATGAAATTGACCGCACTTTTTTATGAATGTTGAGTAAATATTAAATGATTATTCAATTGCATATTCAATGGTGACGACTAAGCGTGCTTTTTTCTCAATAGTGCTTGTATCGTAGCTACCAGTGTAATCGCTAGAGTCATCCGCATCAGGATTTGGCGCTTGAATGTAGAATGGCCCTTGTGAAGCAGATTTTAACACGCCAACTTTTACATTACTGGTTTTCGCAAATTCTTCAGCACGAACATGGGCATCTTGTGTTGCTTTTGAAATTAATTCACGTTTAATTTGTTCAAGATTTTCTAAATAATAATTAGGTTCACCAAAACTAATGTCTTGATTGTTAGAAACCAATTGGTGAATGTTGGTGAGTGCTTTTTGTAACTTAGTGAGTTCTTTGGTCGAAATTCGGATTGATCTAGATGCATCAAAGCCATTGTCTTTACTTTTGGTTTCACCTTTTTCATTTTCATAATAGTCAGTATGAGTAGATACATCCAATTCAGTGATTTCTCGATTTTCATCAGCAAAACCTTGTGCTTTAAGAAAACGAACCGCTTCATTTAAGTTTTTCTGATTAGCTGCCATGGCATCATTATAAGTTGCTCCCCAACCATTTATGCGGATAACCCATGTGCCTTGTGTTGACGTATAGTGGCTTTCTGCTAATCCCTTAACTGAAATAGAACCGGTTTGACGTAAATTTTTAAATTGATTACCTAGGATAAATGCTGAAGCCATTAATCCGACGGCAAGAATGATGCCAAAAATAGCGAGATAAGATTTTTTGTTGTTCATATAATGTCCGTGATGTGGAATAAATAGGAGGCTTATTATAATGTAATCAATCTTATTGAGTAAATTAATTTATTCATTATCACGCGTATAAAAAATGACTTTAAGAGTTGACCAAATAAATTTAAAAAATCGAAACAGATTCTTTATTTACCATTGACTTTTTTCCATATAGCCCTTACTTTACGAACTGATGTTTCATCAAATTTATTCTTTGTAAAATAAGGAGCTTTTATGCAATCTCGCATTGTGGTTAATTCACAGGACGAATCACTACTTAGCACACACAAAGTGCTACGTAATACCTATTTCTTATTGGGATTAACAATGGCATTTTCGGCAGTTGTTGCTTATATTTCGATGAGCTTAAACTTGCCTTATCCAAATCTTATCGTATTGCTCGTAGGCTTTTACGGTTTACTTTTTGTAACCAACCGTTTAGCAAATAGTGCGTGGGGTATCTTGGCTGCATTCGCGTTCACAGGATTTATGGGCTATACCATTGGGCCAATTTTAAATATCTATGTGGCGAGAGGAATGGAAGATTTAATTATGCTTGCTTTTGCAGGTACGGCCATCGTCTTCTTTGTTTGTTCAGCTTACGTGCTAACAACGAAGAAAGATATGTCTTTCCTTTCTACCGCGATTTTCTCATTATTTATCGTGTTATTGTTAGGGATTGTGGCAAGCTTTTTCTTCCAAATTCCAGCATTAGCGGTAGGGATCAGTGCATTATTTGTGGTGTTCTCAACAATGACAATCCTTTATGAAACTAGCAATATTATTCATGGTGGCGAAACAAACTACATTCGTGCAACGGTGAGTATTTATGTATCAATTTACAACTTATTCATTAGCTTATTAAGATTACTTTCTATCTTCTCAAGCGATGACTAGTCTGTATTAAATTTAAAGACGCTCCTTATTAGGGGCGTTTTTTTGTTTGAACTAATTTTCTGAAGATAAGTCTTAGTGTACAGGTTCGCTAGTTGAACCTATTGATAATAAAACAGGAGTTTTTATGAAATCTTTAAAATCACTTTTAACATTAACATCACTTGCATTAGCGGTGTCAGGTTCTGCATTAGCAACGAATACTTCCGTATTGCCAACAAAAGAAGATGTTGTAACAAATTCAAAATCAATGGTTGAAAGCACAAAAGCTGATATGAAAAATGCAGCAAATGATAAGCTTAAATCAATGACAGATAGTGCAAGTTCAACAAAATCAACTGCATTAGATAAAGTAAAAGAGGCTAAAGAAAAAGCGACACCTGTAAAAGATGCAATGAAAGATAAAGCAACTTCTGCAAAAGATGCGGTAAAAGAGAAAGCATCAGCGTTAAAAGAAAAGGCGACTGAGAGTAATCAATCCTCAATTAAAGATAAAGCTACTGAAAAATTAAATTCAGTTAAAGAGAGTGCAAAAGAGAAAGCGTCTGATGCAAAAACAAAAGCAGCAGATAAAGTAAAAGAAGTGAAAGAAAAAGCGGCTTCTACAAAAGATGCAGCCAAAGAGAAAGTGGCTTCTTCTGCAAAAGTAAACATCAATAAAGCAGATGCTGAAACGTTACAAAAACTTTCAGGTATTGGTGAGAAAAAAGCACAAGCAATCATTGATTACCGTAACAAAGTGGGCAAAATCAAAAGTGCTGCCGAACTTTCAAATATTGATGGTATCGGTGAAGCTACAATTGAAAAAATTACTCCATTCTTAAGTTTCTAAGAAAACTCGGATAAAACAGACCGCACTTTATGTGCGGTTTTTTTATTGAAGTAGATCACAAAATTGTAACAAAGTGTGATTTGAGGATTATTTCTTTTTTTATCCTATGTATAATGAGCGAACAACATCATGTAATACAAGGGGTAGATATGCAGCATTATAATGCCTTTGATGAATGGTTGGCTTCAACCGCTTTAGGTGGGGCGAATCAATCGTATATTGAAGAGTTATACGAAAGTTATTTAGAAGATCCATCATCAGTCGATGAAAGCTGGCGTGCCACATTTGATGCATTGCCAAAAACAACCGCCGCAGAGCAACCACATTCACCAGTGCGTGATTATTTCCGTCGTTTAGCAAGAGAAAATACAACAGAAGCCGTGACGGTTATCGATCCAGAAGCCAGCGCAAAATTAGTCAAAGTCCTCCAATTTATCAATGCTTATCGCTTCCGTGGTCATTTAGAAGCGAAACTAGACCCAATCAATTATTATCGTTGGAAAGTCTCCAGCGTACCTGAATTGGATTACCGTTATCACGGTTTTACCGAGCAGGATCTCAATGAAACCTTCAATATTAATCACTACGTTTATCATCGCGATAACATCAAATTAGGTGATTTAGCTAAAATGCTGAAAGAGACCTATTGTGGCTCAATTGGGCTTGAGTTTATGCATGTTCAAGATATGGATCAGAAAAATTGGCTACAAAGCAAATTAGAAAGCCAATTAAATAAACCGCTCTTTACCAAAGAAGAAAAAATTAACTTATTAAGTGAATTGACCGCTGCAGATGGCTTAGAACGCTATCTCGGGGCGAAATTCCCGGGGGCAAAACGTTTCTCTTTAGAGGGAAGTGATGCCTTTATTCCATTGATGAAAGAAATTATTCGTCATGCGAGCAAACAAGGTGTACAAGATGTCATGTTTGGTATGGCACACCGTGGCCGTTTAAACATGTTAGTTAACGTGCTTGGTAAGAAACCCGAAGATCTTTTTGATGAGTTTGCAGGTAAACATTCAGGCGAGCGTACAGGTGATGTGAAATACCACCAAGGTTTTTCTTCTGACTTCGCAGTCGGTGATCGTCGCGTGCATTTAACCCTTGCATTTAACCCATCCCATTTAGAAATTGTCAGCCCAGTAGTGATTGGTGCGGTACGTTCTCGTCAAACCAAAAAGAATGATACAGAACGTAATCAAGTATTAGCCGTTACGGTTCATGGGGACTCCGCGGTAGCGGGACAAGGTGTTGTACAAGAAACCTTGAATATGTCGAATGCGCGTGGTTATACCGTTGGTGGCACAATCCGTATTGTGATCAATAACCAAATTGGTTTTACCACCTCTAACCCAAATGACACCCGTTCAACAGAATACTGTACTGATATCGCGAAAATGATTCAGGCACCGATTATCCATGTAAACGGTGATGATCCTGAAGCGGTTGCTTTTGCCGCAAGAATGGCGGTGGAATATCGCAACTTATTCAAACGCGATATTTTCATTGATCTGATTTCTTATCGTCGTCATGGTCATAATGAGGCTGATGAACCATTAGCCACTCAACCAATGATGTATAGCATCATCAAAAAACATCCAACGCCACGTAAAGTCTATGCAGATCGTTTAATTGCTGAAAGGGTGATTACCGAAGAAGAAGCCATCGAAATGATGAATCTCTATCGTGATGCCTTAGATAATGGCGATCGTGTAGTGAAAGAATGGCGAGAAATGGATACTGCCCAAATGGACTGGTTGCAATATCTCAACTATGACTGGACATCTCCTTACGAAAGTAAATTCCCACAAGAACGTTTCCAAACTTTAGCGGAGCGTGTCAGTGAATATCCAGAAACCTTACGTGCACATCCTCGTGTCGAAAAAATCTATGCTGATCGCCGTGAAATGGCAAAAGGCGAGAAATTATTTGATTGGGGGATGGCGGAAACTATGGCATACGCCACCTTATTAGATGAAGGTGCTAATGTTCGTTTATCGGGTGAAGATGCGGGACGTGGTACGTTCTTCCATCGCCATGCAGTTGTGCATAATCAAAATGACGGGACAGGCTATGTGCCATTAACACATTTACATGCCAACCAAGGTCGTTTTGAGGTGTGGGATTCAGTATTATCCGAAGAAGCCGTATTGGCTTTTGAATATGGTTATGCCACAACGGATCCAAAAACATTAACTATTTGGGAAGCACAATTTGGTGACTTCGCAAACGGTGCACAAATCGTAATTGACCAATTTATTAGTTCTGGTGAACAAAAATGGGGCAGAATGTGTGGCTTGGTGATGTTATTACCACATGGTTATGAAGGCCAAGGCCCAGAGCACTCATCAGCTCGTTTAGAACGTTATTTACAGCTTTGTGCAGAACAGAATATGCAAGTGTGTATTCCATCTACACCCGCACAGGTTTACCACATGTTACGTCGCCAAGCGATCCGTAAAATGCGTCGTCCATTAATTGGTATTTCACCAAAATCTTTATTACGTCATCCACTTGCCGTCTCAAGTTTGGATGAATTAGTAAATGGCACATTCCAAACTGTCATTGGTGAAATTGATGATATCGATCCAAAACAAGTTAAACGCGTGGTTCTATGCTCAGGTAAAGTGTATTACGACCTCTTAGAAAAACGCCGTGCGAATAATCAAACAGATGTGGCGATTATTCGTATTGAACAGCTTTATCCGTATCCACATGAAGATGTGAAGAAAGCGTTAGAGCCTTATGCCCATGTGACGGATTTTGTGTGGTGTCAAGAAGAGCCACTAAACCAAGGGGCTTGGTATTGCAGTAAACATAACTTTGACAGCTCAATTCCTGAGCATGTGAAGTTAAAATACGCAGGTCGTCCAGCCTCAGCTTCACCAGCGGTAGGTTATATGTCTTTACACACCAAACAGCAAAAACAATTGGTAGAAGATGCGCTGACACTGTAAAAGTGCGGTCGAAATTTCAGTAATTTTTAAGAAAGAATAATTTAAAGGAAAATAAAATGACAATCGAAATTCTTGTTCCAGATTTACCGGAATCCGTTGCGGATGCAACTGTTGCAACATGGCATAAAAAAGTCGGTGAGACGGTAAAACGTGACGAAGTCTTAGTGGAAATCGAAACAGATAAAGTGGTACTTGAAGTGCCAGCTTTAAGCGATGGCGTAGTGGCTGAAATTCTTCAAGAAGAAGGTGCAACCGTAGTAAGTAAACAGCTTTTAGGTAAACTTTCTACTCAACAAGCGGGCGATATTTCATCTGAAACAGTGAAAGACAATGAGCCAACACCAGCAGATCGTCAAAAAGCAGCGATTGAAAATAGTCACAATAATTCAGCGGATCAAGGTCCGGCTATTCGTCGTTTATTAGCTGAACACGATTTAGATGCAGAGAAAATTCAAGGCTCAGGTGTGGGTGGTCGTATTACCCGTGAAGATATTGCACGTGAAGTGGCAAAACGAGATGCACAAAAAGCGAAACAAGATGTGGCGACAGAGCAAAATACGATTAGCACAGTGGCATATAGCTCTCGTTCAGAAAAACGTGTACCAATGACCCGTTTACGTAAACGTATTGCTGAGCGTTTATTGGAAGCAAAAAATACCACAGCAATGCTCACGACATTCAACGAAGTGGATATGCAGCCGATTATGAAATTACGTAAAACATACGGCGAGAAATTTGAAAAACAACATGGTGTACGTTTAGGCTTTATGTCTTTCTACATTAAAGCCGTGGTTGAAGCATTAAAACGTTATCCTGAAGTGAATGCTTCAATTGATGGTGATGACATTGTGTATCACAACTATTTTGATATTAGCATTGCCGTTTCAACCCCGCGTGGTTTAGTGACACCAGTATTACGTAACTGCGACAAACTCAGCATGGCAGATATTGAGAAACAAATTAAATCACTCGCAGAAAAAGGCCGTGATGGTAAATTAACGGTTGAAGATTTAACGGGCGGTAACTTCACCATTACTAATGGCGGCGTATTTGGTTCTTTAATGTCTACACCAATTATCAACCCACCGCAAAGTGCAATTTTAGGCATGCATGCCATCAAAGAACGTCCGGTTGCGGTAGATGGTCAAGTGGTGATTCGTCCTATGATGTATTTAGCCCTATCTTATGACCACCGTTTAATTGATGGTCGTGAATCTGTTGGCTTCTTAGTGGCGATTAGAGACTTATTAGAAGATCCAACTCGTTTATTATTAGAAATTTAAGTATATAGGCTTTTTCTCTTTTCAGGGAAAAAGCCTTTTTTACATTGATGCAAATAAAAGGGCGGGAACAATGCCCGCCTTTCTATAGTTAAAATCCGATCTTTATTTAGCTATTTTGCGTACTAAGATTGCTAAGATAAAGGTAATGATGATAACAGGGAAAGTCAGACCTAAATCGGTTTCCCAACCTTTTGCCATAAGAAAACGATAGAGCACAAAGCCGACAAACCAAACGCCGAGTCCAACACTATCAACTGATTTTCTTACATCATGCTGTTTAAGAACAAAGAAATCAGCGATAAGCACGG
The DNA here is from genome assembly GCA_032568935.1 of Parahaemophilus parainfluenzae. Taxonomy (GTDB): domain Bacteria; phylum Pseudomonadota; class Gammaproteobacteria; order Enterobacterales; family Pasteurellaceae; genus Haemophilus_D; species Haemophilus_D parainfluenzae_AE. The sequence continues at coordinate 9,955 of JAWHBY010000004.1, read as the reverse complement.
CGATCATTGGTGCGAATACTGAACCAATAAAGAACAAGAAATGTTCGTATTCTGTCACTGGTAAGGTTGAGGCTAATATAATGCCCACAATCACGGTAAGTATGGAGATTGGCGTGACTTTTAATTGAGGGAAAATATTGTTTAAACTCATGCCGGTGGAATAGGCGGGAAGTGCAGTGTTAATCATGGTAGAGGTGATGACAATTAATACGCCGATAACACTTACACCAGCAAGCGAAAGAATTTGTGATATTTCAGATTTACCGGTCACTAATGCTGCACCTAAGCCGAGAGCATACATCCAGCAGCTAGTCGCGGTATAAGTCAGCGTTGAAAGTGCGGTCGTTTTAAATGGCGTTTCGCTATTCTTCGTATGGTCAGATACTACCGGTAACCAAGAAAGTGGCATGACGGCAGCAATTTCAACAGCTGTACCAAATTTGATATTTTGTGCTACATCCATGGCAATGAATGGTTTATTCGCAACTTGAATACTAAGCCACAACATCAGTAAAAACATGGTGACAAGTGAAATACTTTTATAGATACCTAATTTAGTAAAGCCGAGTAGTAGCCAAAGTATGATGAGTATGCCTAAGCCAAGTGTAAGAAATGGGAAGAGTGACGCATCGGGTGTTTGATTCAAGATAGAAATGACGTCAGCGCCCATATAAATCATGACAGCTGTCCATCCCATCAGTTGCATGGCATTGAGTAAAGAAAAAAGTCCAGAACCTTTTTCACCAAATGAAATTTGTACCGTTTGCATAGCACTTTTTTGGGTTTTCGCGCCAATGTAACCTGCACAGAAAAACATTGAGCCGCCAATAAAGTGCCCAACGATGATGGCGATTAAACCTTGTTTCCATCCTAGTGGTGCAAACCAAGTACCCGTGAGAATTTCTGCCATTGAAATAGCAGCAGTAAACCAAATGAGTGCAATCGCAAGATTGCTTGATTTTTTCGTTTGCATGTTGTTATCCTTAACATGAGTTGTGGTTTTTCTGTCCCAGTATATAACTCAATATAGAAAGGGCAAGCCAAGAATTTAAAATAAAACAAAGTGCGGTCAAATTTTTGTTTGTTTCGCTAAACAACATCAAAATAGGAAGGAAATATGAATTTACATGAGTACCAAGCTAAGCAGCTTTTTAAGCAATATACGCTGCCTGTGAGTGAGGGTGTTGTGTGCCAAACGGCAAATGAAGCTGAAATGGCACTCTTTCAACTGAATGGCGATGTTTGGATAGCGAAATGTCAAGTTCACGCAGGTGGGCGAGGAAAAGCCGGTGGTGTAAAGCTTGTACATAATGCAGATGAAGCGCGTGCTTTTGCGGATAAATGGTTTGGGCAACATTTAGTCACCTTCCAAACTGATAAAAAAGGCCAACTCGTTAATAGTATTTATATTGAAGAAACTTGTCAGATTGATAAAGAACTCTATTTAGGTGCAGTGATTGATCGCGCTTCGCAGAAAGTGGTTTTTATGGCTTCTTCAGCAGGGGGGATGAGCATTGAGGATGTGGCAAGAGAGACGCCTGAATTAATTCATAAAGTGACCATTGATCCTCTCGTGGGTGGAATGCCATATCAAGGTCGTGAATTAGCCTTTAAGCTCGGTTTAAGTGGTGAACAAAATAAACAATTTGCCGAGATTTTTGTAAAACTTGCTCAACTTTTTATCGAAAAAGATTTTTCTTTAGTTGAAGTGAATCCGCTCGTGGTGACGAAAGAAGGCAATTTAATTTGCGTAGATGCGAAAGTGGGCATTGATGATAACTCACTTTATCGACATCCTGATTTATTAGCCTTACGCGATTTAAGCCAAAGTGATTCACGTGAAGCCGAAGCAGAAAAATATCAGCTTAACTATGTTGCCTTGGAAGGTGATATTGGCTGTATGGTCAATGGCGCAGGACTTGCTATGGGAACCATGGATATCGTGAAATTATATGGTGGTAACCCTGCAAACTTCCTTGATGTTGGTGGCGGTGCAACGAAAGAGCGCGTGGCTGAAGCCTTTAAGATTATTCTTACAGATAAAAATGTGAAATCTGTATTAGTGAATATTTTTGGTGGAATTGTACGCTGTGATCTTATTGCTGAAGGTGTCGTGGCGGCAATTCAAGAAGTCGGTGTAAAAGTGCCTGTTGTGGTTCGATTAGAAGGAACCAATGCCCCACAAGGTAGAGCAATTTTAGCCGAAAGTGGTGTGAATTTAATTGCAGTACATAGTTTACAAGAAGCAGCACAAGCGGCAGTGAAAGCGGCAAAAGGAGAATAATCATGGCGATTTTAATTAATAAAGAGACAAAAGTAATTTGCCAAGGTTTCACTGGTGCGCAAGGGACATTTCACAGCGAACAGGCATTGGCTTATGGCACAAAGTTAGTGGGTGGCGTTTCACCGAATAAAGGCGGAACAACGCATTTAGGTTTGCCGGTATTTAATACAGTGCGTGAAGCGGTGCAAGCTACAGGGGCTACGGCAACTGTGATTTATGTGCCAGCACCATTTTGCAAAGATGCCATTTTAGAAGCTATTGATGCGGGTATTCAGTTGGTAGTCTGTATTACAGAAGGCATTCCAACATTGGATATGCTGTTGGTAAAACAAAAATTAAATGAAACAGGTGTGGTGATGATCGGGCCTAATTGCCCGGGCGTGATTACACCAGATGAATGTAAGATTGGTATTATGCCAGGTAATATCCATAAAAAAGGCAGAGTAGGGATTGTTTCTCGTTCAGGTACTTTAACCTATGAAGCAGTACAACAGACAACAGATGAAGGCTTTGGTCAATCTACTTGCGTAGGGATCGGCGGCGATCCTATCCCAGGATCCAACTTTATTGATATTCTCAAACGTTTCCAAGAAGATCCTGACACTGAAGCCATCGTGATGATTGGTGAAATCGGTGGCTCTGCAGAAGAAGAGGCGGCTGCGTTCATTAAATCTCATGTGACAAAGCCTGTGGTGGCTTATATCGCAGGTGTAACGGCGCCAAAAGGCAAGCGTATGGGACATGCAGGAGCGATTATCAGCGGTGGAAAAGGAACAGCTGCAGATAAAATTGCAGCACTTGAAGCGGCAGGCGTGAAGACAGTGAGAAGTCTCGCTGAAATCGGTTCAGCCCTCCGTGAATTGTTGAAATAAAAACTTAAAAAATAGACCGCACTTTGGATGAGTTTTCAAAGTGCGGTCGTTTTTTATAACAAATTCTTATAACCTGCCTCTAAATCGGTGTATAATCTCATCAGTTTTTTAAGGACAAAATTATGAGCCAATTTTTCTATATCCACCCAGAAAATCCGCAAGCGCGTTTGATTAATCAAGCGGTAGAAATTTTGCGTCAAGGTGGCGTCATTGTGTATCCGACAGATTCGGGCTATGCCTTGGGTTGTATGATAGGCGATAAACATGCGATGGATCGTATTGTGGCAATTCGTAAATTGCCAGACGGGCATAATTTTACGTTGGTATGTAGCGATTTATCCGAGCTTTCAACCTATGCAACGGTCAGTAATGTGGCTTATCGCTTAATTAAAAACAATACACCAGGGCGTTATACCTTTATTTTGACGGCAACGAAAGAGCTTCCTCGTCGATTAATGACGTCAAAACGCAAAACGATTGGCTTGCGTGTACCAGATAATCAAATTGCCTTAGATTTATTGAAGGCATTAGGTGAACCGATTTTATCTTGCTCACTGATGTTGCCTGATAATGAACATATGACTTATTCCGATCCAGAAGAGATTCGCGAATGCTTAGAACGCCAAGTGGATTTAATTATTCATGGTGGCTATTTAGGTCAAGAGCCAACAACGGTGGTAGATTTAACGGAAGAATCGCCAGTGATTTTACGTGAAGGAAGTGGTAGTACCGATCCTTTCATTTAACTTATTTTAGACGCTTGGGAAAGCGACAGAGGAAAACAGATGAAACCTATTCAAAAAATAGTCAGACAAGAACGTGAAAAACAGGCGGGAAAACAACCGCACTTTGATCATAAAGATCGTAAAAGTGTGGTCAATTCTGATATCAAATCAACCCCTAAAGCTAAGGTAGCTAAACCATCTCGTCAATCTACCGTAGAAGGCGAAAAATTGCAGAAAGTGCTTGCTCGAGCAGGGCAGGGCTCTCGTCGTGAAATTGAAGCGATGATTGCTGAAAATCGTGTAAGTGTCGATGGCAAAATGGCAACACTTGGTGATCGTATTGATGTACATTCCGGTGTGAAAGTGCGTATTGATGGTCGCATTATCAACCTTCAACAAGCACAAAAAGAAGTATGCCGTGTATTAATGTATTACAAACCTGAAGGTGAACTTTGTACTCGTAGCGATCCTGAAGGTCGTCCGACCGTATTCGATCGTTTACCACGCTTAAATGGCGCAAGATGGATTGCGGTAGGACGTTTGGATATTAATACTTCTGGCTTATTACTTTTCACAACAGATGGCGAATTGGCTAACCGTTTAATGCATCCAAGCCGTGAAGTTGAACGTGAGTATTCTGTGCGTGTATTTGGTCAAGTGGACGATTCCATGTTAGCGCGTTTACGTAAAGGCGTGCAGTTGGAAGATGGCCCAGCCAATTTCAAAGAAATCAAATTTGCGGGCGGTGTTGGGATTAACCAATGGTACGATGTGACTTTAATGGAAGGTCGTAACCGTGAAGTACGTCGTCTATGGGAATCACAAGGTATTCAAGTGAGCCGCTTAATTCGTATTCGTTACGGCAACATTAAGCTGATGAAAGGCTTACCGCGTGGTGGTTGGGAAGAAATGGATCTAGAAAACGTCAACTATTTACGTGAATTAGTAGGCTTACCGCCTGAAACCGAAACTAAATTGGATGTAACAAAACCTCGTCGTCGACCAAAATCAGGTCAAATTCGTAAAGCAGTAAAACGTTATACTGAGTTAAGTAAACGCTATAAAAAATAGGTGGTATTCGCGATGAAAATGCAGCAACTCCGCTACATTGTTGAGATTGTAAACCAAAATTTAAATGTGACTGAAGCCGCGAATGCGCTTTATACCTCTCAACCTGGTATCAGTAAACAGGTTCGCTTGTTAGAAGATGAATTAGGTTTAGAGATTTTTGAGCGTAATGGTAAACACATTAAATCCATTACGCCAGCGGGTAAAAAGATCGTCGCTATTGCTCGTGAGCTTTTAGTGAAAGCCCAAAGCATTAAATCAGTGGCCAATGAATATACTTGCCCGAATCATGGTGTGTTACGTATTGCGACAACTAATACGCAAGCGCGTTATATGTTGCCGGCTGTGGTGGAGCGTTTCTCTAAACAATATCCGGATGTGAGTTTACATATTCATCAAGGTTCACCGACGCAAATCCATGATGCATTGATTTCGGGCGAAGTGGATTTAGCGATCACAACAGAAGCGCCGTATCTTTTTGATGATTTGATTCAACTGCCTTGCTATTTGTGGAATCGTTCGGTGATTGTTAAACCGGACCATCCTTTAGCAAAAGTGAAAAATCTTACTGTTGAGGAGTTGGGTAAATATCCGTTAGTCACTTATACCTTTGGTTTTACCGGTGTGTCTGATTTGGACTATGCGTTTAACCGCGCGGGGATTCTGCCGAATATTGTGTTTACCGCAACGGATGCAGATGTGATTAAAACTTATGTGCGTTTAGGATTAGGTGTGGGCATTATGGCATCTATGGCGCATACTCCAGCAGATAAGGATTTAGTGGCGATTGATGCAGGGCATTTGTTCCGTGCGAGTATGACGCAAATTGCGTTTAAACACAGCACTTTCTTACGCAACTATATGTATGACTTTATTGAGTTTTTCTCTCCGCACTTAACGCGTCCAATGGTTGAAAAAGCGGAGAAATTGCGTGATAACAGCGCGGTGAAGAAATTGTTTGATAATGTTGAATTAGAAGTGAAATAAGTATAGAAAAATATAAAAGCGCGGTCAGAATTTAATGTGAATTCTGACCGTTTCTTTTTTTACAATAAAAATAAATGTGGCACTAAGTTCATGACGATAACAGTTGTGATAGAAAGCAATAATCGTGATGAACCAAAGATAAAACCTCGGTTTGTACCATTATCAAATTTTACTAATAAATTTGCCATCGCGGTTAAAGCATAGACTTCAATCACCGTGAAAATGACTAAGTAAATATAAGCAGAAACCAAAGAAATATATTTTAACGTAATAAACCAAGGCAGGATAATACCAATAGCCAAGATAGGTACCACCCATAGGGTTTGTTTAATCGTTAAATTAATTTTTCGAGAAAAATAACTTTGTAGCGATACAGTCAACAAACCATTTACAAAAAGTGCAATGGGGGAGTGTTCCGGCATGCCTAATTTGTTATCAAATAGGAACGGGAAGATCACAAAGAATGAGGTTGCAATGGAAAGTGGAATAAACAGCATCAAATGCACAAATAAAAATTCTTTGGTGATGATTTCTTTAATTTGGGCAAAGCGAAATTTCACTAAGGTTTGCAAAGTTTGAATTTGATAAAACGGTTTAACCATTAAGGCAAAGAGAATCGCTTCCATTGCAAAGCAGACCCAAATCAACCATTCAATGTGATTGTATTTGATAAATGGAATCACCAACAACGGCGCAAACATAGACGACATGGAGGTGACTTTTAAATATTTTCCCTGTAATCGGGTTTTCTCTTTGTATTCTTCACCTGCGAGTACCAATAGGCAGGCTTTCGCATTGGTACCAAACAAACAGCTACCTAAGCCAAAACAGGTAGTGGCAATTAAAAGTAGAATGTAATTGTCAGCAGAGAGAAAGAAAATATAGGCGATCACATCTAAAAAGCATCCAAGCAACATCATTTTGGCCAGTCCAAAACGATCGCCCCAGATACCGGCTAAAATGGCCAATGCTTGGTTGCAGAAGAAAAGCAACGAGAGTGAAAAGGCTATTTCACGGTTACTTAAGCCTTTTCCTTGTAAATAGATGAAAAATACCGTTTGCATGGAAAAGAATGCAAGGGTAGAAAAGAAACGACGAGTCAGTAAAAGTTTTTGTAAATTCATTGTGTTATTAAAAAAAGAAAAGCACGCGTTAAGAACGCGCGCCAGTAATTTGTTAAGTGCGGTTAAAATTCACGACGATTTTTAACCGCACTTGAGATTAAAAAGAATCGTGATATTTCACTAAATCTTCGCGGCTGATGGCAAATACACCCAGTCCGCCATTTTTTAGTTCAACCCATTCAAATGGCACATCAGGATATTGTTTAATGAGACTTACCATGCTGTTGCCCACTTCGCAAACGAGCATGCCATTTGGTGTTAAATAATCCGGTGCTTGTTTTAAAATTTGTTTTGTAATTTCTAAACCATCAACACCGGAACCTAAGGCTAATTCAGGCTCATAATGGAATTCTTCGGGCATATCTGCCAAGTCTTCCTCATCCACATAAGGCGGATTGGAGACGATTAAATCATATTGTTGACCAAAGAGATTTTGGAATAAATCTGATTGAATCGGGAAAACACGATGTTCTAATTGATGACGCGCAATATTGATTTCTGCCACATTTAACGCATCTACAGAAAGATCGACCGCATCCACTTCAGCTTCAGGAAAGGCTTCAGCTGTTGCGATTGCAATACAACCACTGCCGGTACAAAGATCTAAAATACATTTTGGTTCAGATTTTAAAAGCGGAGCAAATTTATCTTGGATTAATGCACTAATTGGCGAGCGAGGAATAATCGTACACTCATCCACATAAAATTCTAATCCGCAGAACCACGCACTATTCGTTAAATAAGCGACTGGCACACGTTGCTCAATACGGCTTAAGACTAATTGTACTAAAGTCTCTTTTTCAGAATGAGTAAGTTTGCTACTAAATAAATCTTGCGGCAAATCGAGCGGTAATTGAAGACCCGCAAGGACTAATTGAAGGCTTTCATCCCAAGCATTGTCGTGGCCTTGCCCGTAATAAATATCAGAACGGTTGAATGTGCTGTATGTCCAGCGTAAAAAATCTTGAATGGTTGTTAATTCACTTGCCACATTATCTTCTAAAATTGTCGCAACAAGTTCTTGATTGTGTAAGGTTTCCATTTTGTGCCTCAATAAAAATTTTGGCTAGTTATACCATAGAATAGATGTGCTATCATTAAGCAAAATAACAAATTGAGAAAAATAATGACAGAACAAGATGATTTCGATCTTTTTCGGGCGGAAACAAAAGGAATCAAACCCATCAAGCAAGATACCTTTGTGGCACCTCGTCAAAAGAGCGGTCAAAAAAAATCCCATTTACGAGATATTCGAGAAAAAGAAGATACGCTTTTCTATTTTTCTGATGAGTATGAACCATTGTTAAATGAACATGATGGTGTCATCAAATATTTACGCGAAGGGGAAGATAGCCATTTATTGAAACAACTTCGTCGTGGCGATTTTTCACCTGAATTATTTTTGGATTTACATGGTTTAACCCGTGAACAAGCCAAAATGGAATTGGCAGCACTGTTGTTAGCTTGTGAAGATGAGCATGTTTATTGTGCGAGCATCATGACGGGCTATGGCACGTTTACGTTGAAAAAACAAATTCCACGTTGGTTAGTTCAGCATCCTAAAGTCCGAGCGTTACACCAAGCACCAAAAGAATGGGGCGGAGAAGCGGCGATATTCATTTTAGTGGACGTATAAATAAAAAGTGCGGTCGAAATTGACCGCACTTTTTTTTTTACATTTTTTCGATTGTCTTAATGCCTAATAACTCTAAACCTTGTTTTAAGGTTTTCTCTGTGAGAGAAGCGAGTTTTAAACGGCTTAATTTTACGTTTTCATCTTCTGCATTTAAGATTGGGCAGTGTTCATAGAATGAAGAGAATGCACCAGCCAATTCATATAAATAAGCACAGAGAACATGCGGTGTACCTTCTTTGCCCACAGTCTGAACCGCTTCTTCAAATTGAAGCAATTTGATCGCTAATGCACGTTCTTTTTCATCTGAAAGCTGAATCTTAGCTTCTGCAAGAGCGGTTGGATTCACCTCTGCTTTATTGAAGATTGAACGAATACGCGTATAAGCATATTGCATATAAGGCGCGGTATTACCTTCAAAGCTGAGCATATTATCCCAATCGAATACATAGTCTGTGGTTCGGTTTTTAGAAAGATCCGCATATTTCACCGAGCCAATACCTACCGCTTCAATAACCGCCGTTTTTTCATCGTCAGATAAATTGGTATTTTTCTCGTTGATTAATACAGTTGCACGCTCAATCGCTTCATCTAATAAATCTGCTAATTTTACGGTACCACCAGTACGAGTTTTGAATGGTTTACCATCTTTCTCCAACATCATACCGAAGTTTTTATGTTCAAGTGAGAAGCTATCTGGTACATAACCTGCTTTACGCGTAATTAACCAAGCTTGTTGCATGTGTTGGCTTTGACGAGTATCAGAGAACACTAATGCACGATCTGCTTTTAAAGTTTCGTAACGATATTTAGCTGCTGCAATATCGGTAGTGGTATAAAGGAAACCGCCATCTTTCTTTTGAACGATTACCCCCATTGGTTCGCCTTCTTTATTTTTGAATTCATCAAGATAAACAACTAATGCACCTTCATCTTCAACAGCTAAACCTTGTTTTTTCAGATCTTCAACGATAGCAGGTAACATCGGGTTATAAAGGCTTTCCCCCATCACATCTTTTTCGGTCAATGTGACATTCAAACGATCGTAGTTACGTTGGTTTTGTTGCATGGTGATATCGACTAATTTTTTCCACATTGTGCGGCAATATTCATCTCCACCTTGCAATTTCACTACATAGTTACGGGCTTTTTCAGCGAAAGCTTCATCTTCATCATAGTGTTTTTTCGCTTCGCGATAGAATGCTTCAAGATCTTGAAGTTCCATTTCGCTTGCGTGTTCATTTTCCATTTTTTCAAGATAA
>JAWHBY010000003.1:0-76421 GCA_032568935.1 Parahaemophilus parainfluenzae | reverse complement strand
TTAGTTTAAGGAGAGAATATGAAAATTGTCATTGCGCCTGATTCATTTAAAGAAAGTTTAACCGCACTTGAAGTGGCTAATGCGATTGAAACTGGTTTTAAACGTATTTTTCCAAACGCTGAATATGTGAAATTACCAATGGCAGATGGGGGAGAGGGAACCGTACAATCTTTGGTAGATGCCACTCAGGGGCGCTTAATTGAGGCAGAAGTCACTGCACCGTTAGGCAACCAAGTAAAAAGTTTTTTCGGTTTATCAGGTGATGGTAAAACGGCGATTATCGAAATGGCGGCCGCATCGGGATTGCATCTTGTCCCGATGGATAAACGCAATCCTTGTCAAACCACCAGTTTTGGTACAGGTGAGCTGATTAAGCAAGCTCTTGACCTGGGTGTTCAACACATCATTTTAGGGATTGGTGGGAGTGCCACAAATGACGGTGGTGCAGGTATGCTACAAGCGTTAGGCTTACGTTTATTGGATAAAAATGGTCAATCTATTGACTTTGGCGGCGCAGCATTATCAAATCTTGCTGAAATTCAAATGGCTGATTTAGCTCCTCGATTGCAACACGTACAAATGGAAGTGGCTTGTGATGTGAATAATCCACTTTGTGGTGAACGAGGTGCTTCTGCGATTTTTGGTCCGCAAAAAGGTGCGACGCCGGAGATAGTGAAGGAACTCGATGCTGCATTAGCCCATTTTGCCCAAATTGCCGAGCGGGATTGTGGTAAACAAATTAAAGAGCAACCAGGTGCGGGGGCGGCAGGTGGTATGGGTGGTGGTTTATTGCTTTTACCTAATGTGCAACTGAAAGCCGGTGTGCAGATTGTGTTAGATAATTTGAAACTCGCTGAGCAAGTTAAAGATGCTGATTTAGTGATTACTGGCGAAGGCCGTATGGATGCACAAAGTATTTTAGGTAAGACCCCTATCGGTGTGGCGCACACGGCGAAACAATTTAATAAGCCTGTCATTGCGATTGTGGGTTGTTTGCGTGAGGATTATGAAGTGGTGTATGAACATGGCATTGATGCAGTGTTTCCAATTATTCGTAATCTGGGGGATTTACCGACAATTCTCAAGCAAGGCGATCAGAATTTAGTTTCAACAGCTCAAAATGTGGCGAGATTGTTGTCATTAAAATAAGCTTTTCATACTAAAGTGCGGCCAAAAATAACGATAAATTTGACCGCGCTTTTTTATTTTATCCCCTTGGATGAAATCTTTCATGAAGGTGTTTCAAGCGTTCTTTAGCCACATGAGTATAGATTTGCGTGGTGGAGAGATCGCTGTGTCCGAGGAGCATTTGCACAACACGGAGATCCGCACCGTGGTTCACTAAATGCGTCGCAAAGGCATGACGGAGAACATGTGGTGAAAGGGCATCCGTATCGATTCCCGCTAACACAGCATAATGTTTTATACGATGCCAAAAGGTTTGGCGAGTCATTTGCTGAGCTCGTTGACTTGGAAAGACCACATCTGAACTTTGTCCATTAAGCAAAATAGGACGACCGTAAAGTACGAATTGTCGTACCCAAAACGCGGCTTCTTCTCCCATTGGCACAATGCGTTCTTTGTTACCTTTACCAATCACTCGCACGACACCTTGTTGCAGGTTCATATTCTCAATAGTGAGCGTGACCAATTCCGTGACACGTAATCCAGTAGCGTACAACAATTCCAACATGGCTTTATCGCGTAACTCGAGCGGAATTTCTACATCTGGCGTATTTAATAAATCCGTGACTTGTTGCTCTGTTAAATACTTAGGCAAACGGCTTGGTAGTTTAGGCGAACTCAGTACGGCACTTGGATCATCCGTACGATATTTCTCACGATATAAATATTGAAACAATTTTCGCATCGCACTCAGCATTCTAGCCGTGCTTGTCGCTTTATAGCCTTGTTCTAAACGGCTACCTAGAAATTGCTGTAGATCTAATGGCTCGAGGGTTTCGAGGGATAAATTTTGTTTATCCAACCAATCACATAGTGCGGTCAAATCGAGACGATAAGACTGCACGGTGTTTTCAGACAATCCTTTTTCAATCCAATATTCATTTAAGAATAAATCGATTAGTGTAAGGTTATTCATGTTTACACTCTATGGGGTAAAAAGGCTTTTACACCACGTGGGGTGATAAATAAACCAATGAATGCAAAGGCAGCCATTAAGCTGAAAGCATAAACTGGCGAAATTGGATAAAGCACACCAGAAAGTGCGGTGAAAATGGCAATGGCTGCACATCCTGCTAAGGCATTGTATAAACCTTGTAATTTCGCAATATGGTTTTGTGGTTGAGTCGTGATATAACGCACGGTCGCGTAATGTCCCGCCACATAAGTGAGGCTGTGAAAACATTGCAATAGAACGATTTCAACAAAGGTGTCGGCATAACCGAAAGCAAGCCAACGTACGATAGCAGCGATGCCTGTGAGATAGAAAAGGGCAGTAATGCTCCAATTTTTGAATAATCGGGTGGAGAAGAAAAAGACGACGATTTCAGCTAGTACACTGATTCCCCAAAATAAGCCCGCATCGGAAACAGAATGACCATGACTTGTCCAGAAGATAGTGCTGTATGAGTAATAAGCCGCGTGCGATCCTTGAATCAGTGCAATAGCAATAAATAAACGAAGTGTCGTTTTATTTTTGAGTAAGCCTAAAAATCCAACAGAATTTTCAACCGCACTTTGAGGCTCATCTTGTGGCATTGGATTGGGATGAAGTAATTGCACAATGCTATAGAAAATAAGGATGCCCGTGATCATCCATGTGATGTATTGCTCACCAACCACCCCCGCTAAATACCCAAACACCATCACGCCGACAACAAATGCAAAGGAGCCAATCAAGCGTACTTTGCCGTAATCTAAATGAATTTGTTGTTGCCACGTACTGGCTAGGCTATCACCAATCGGCATGCCCGCTGCATTCACCATGGAATACAAGGCAAGTCCAATAAATAATAACCAGAAATTATGCGACATCAGTCCAATTAACGCCATGGTGATAGCGCTGGCAACAGCTAAGTAACGTAAGCCATTCACTAAAAGGGAAACGCGTTTTATTAAGCCAGAAAATAAAATACTGCCGCTGAAACGGAAAATATAACCACAGGCCAACAATAAACCGATGCTTTCTTCACTATAAGATTGCGTTTTCAACCATGCAGGGAAAAGGGGAAGAAACACACCGTAGGCACAATAGTAACCAAAAAAGCTCAGGATGAGCCAGGTAAAAGGACGAACTTGCATTAGAATAATTTTTCCATTTCTTGTGAGCGTGCCACACAGGCCTGCATCGCTTGTTTAATGATGTCATTAAATTGGTGCTGATTGAACACATTTAATGCGGCTGCGGTGGTACCGCCCTTTGAGGTAACATTTTCTCGTAAAGTGGAAAGAGCTGTCTGTGGATTTTCAATCACCAGCTTCGCCGAGCCTAACATGGCTTGTTGTACCAACTCACGAGATTGCTTTTCATCTAATCCCATTTCCATTAGGCCTTTTTGCATGGCTTCTAAAAATTGGAAGAAGTAAGCAGGGCTACTGCCTGATGCAGCGGTGACAGCATGCATTTGATCTTCATCCGTCACCCAAGTGGTTTTTCCTACAGCTGAAAGTAAATCTTCCGCAAAAGTGCGGTCAATTTCAGGTGTGTTTTTGTCAGCAAATAAGCCAGCCATACCTTCACCTACTAATGCAGGGGTGTTTGGCATCACGCGAACAATGGATTTTGCTGTTGGAATGAGTTCGGCTAATCGAGCAGTCGAAATACCCGCAGCAATAGAAATGATTAATTTATCAGAAAAATCAACCGCACTTAATGGTTTGCAAACATCAGCGAGGACTTGCGGCTTAACGGCAAATAACACAACTTGAGATTGTGTGATGGATTGCTCGTTATCCGTAGAAACCGCGACGCCGTATTGAGCAAAAAAAGTACGTTTCTCTTCGTTCGGATCATTCACAATAATTTTATCGGCTGGATAACCTTGTTTTAATAGACCTAACACAATCGCTTGTGCCATATTGCCACCGCCGATGAAGGCAATTAATTTCTGTTGCATCATTTTTTCCCGTGAGTTTATGGGCTACAATGTCGCGTATTTTACCCTATTATGAAGGAAGTGTTACGATGTGGTTTAAAAATTTAATATCATATAGGCTGACTAAGCACCTAGATTGGGATCTTAATGAATTGCAACGCCAGTTGTCAGATTGTGAATTTCATCCTTGTGGCTCACAAGATCAAAGTAAATTCGGTTGGACGAATCCGCTGAAAGACAGCGAGTTATTGTATTTTTCCGTGGGTAAACACATTTTGTTGGTCGCTAAAAAAGAAGAAAAAATGTTGCCGGCGAACGTGGTAAAACGTGAATTAGATGAACGCATTGAAAGCCTTGAGCAAAAAGAAAACCGTAAATTGAAAAAAACGGAAAAACAAACGCTAAAAGATGATGTGGTGATGAATTTATTACCACGTGCATTCACTAAAAATCAGCAAACTGCCGTGTGGATTGATACCGAAAATAATCTTGTTCATGTCGATGCGGCATCCAGTAAACGTGCAGAAGATGCGTTGGCGTTATTGCGTAAATCACTTGGTTCTTTACCGGTTGTGCCGTTGGCTTTTGCGAATGAACCTTCGACCATTTTAACGGATTGGATTTTGCAGGAAAAAATCCCGCATTGGTTGGTGGCATTAGAAGAGGCTGAATTGCGTGGAAGCCAAGAAGACAGCGTGATCCGTTGCAAAAAACAGCCTTTAGAAAATGAAGAGATTCTCGCGCTTTTACAAGATGGCAAAAAAGTGGTGAGTAAGCTCGCATTGGAATGGGAAGACACACTGACTTTTGTATTTAATGAAGATTGCACGCTCAAACGCTTAAAATTTGCTGATGCCGTGCGTGAGAAAAATGCGGATATTTTAAAAGAAGATTATGCGCAACGCTTTGATGCTGATTTTGTATTAATGACGGGTATTTTATCTAAACTGACAGAAAACTTACTCGATGAATTCGGTGGCGAGAAAGTTCGATTAGGTTAGTTTGAACGAAGAAATAAAAAAGGCGAACATGTGATGTTCGCCTTTTGTTGATCTAAAAGTGCGGTCAAATTTCCACACGTTTTTAATTAGTGAGTACTCGTACTGGTTGTCGTACGGTTTGCACGTTTACGATCGTTTTCCGTTAAGAGTTTTTTACGGATACGGATCGACTCTGGTGTTACTTCCACTAACTCGTCATCATCGATAAATTCGATGGCTTGTTCAAGGGAGAATTTCACCGGTGTAGTTAAGACGATGGCATCATCTTTACCTGAGGCACGCATATTGGTGAGTTTTTTACCTTGTAAACAGTTTACGGTTAAGTCATTTGTGCGGCTGTGAATACCGATGATTTGACCTTCGTAAACTTCTACGTTGGCTTCGATCATTAATTTACCACGCTCTTGTAAACCAAATAGTGCATAAGCAAGTGCTTTACCTGTTGCGTTAGAAATTAATACACCGTTTTTACGTTGGCCGATTTCACCTGGTTTGATGTCATCGTAGTGATCGAAACTAGAGTAAAGTAAACCGGTACCAGATGTCATGGTCATGAATTCACCACGGAAACCGATCAAGCCACGGCTAGGGATGATATATTCTAAACGAACACGACCTTTACCATCTGGCATCATATCGCGAACTTCACCTTTACGGATACCTAATGCTTCCATGACAGAACCTTGGTGTTGTTCTTCTACGTCGATAGTCACTTGTTCGTAAGGCTCTTGTTTTTTGCCGTTGATTTCACGGTAGATTACTTTAGGACGAGACACCGCAAGTTCATAACCTTCGCGACGCATGTTTTCAATTAATACAGAAAGGTGTAATTCACCACGGCCAGAAACACGGAATTCATCTGGGTTTGGAGTTTCTTCTACGCGTAATGCCACGTTGTGAACTAATTCTTTGTTTAAGCGTTCAAGAATTTGACGAGAAGTTACATATTTACCTTCTTGACCCGCAAACGGTGAAGTATTTACACAGAAGAACATGGTTACGGTTGGTTCATCAACGGTTAATGAAGGTAAGGCTTCAACGGCGTTGATATCACAAATAGTATCCGAGATATTTAATTCACCTAAACCAGTAATCGCGATGATATCGCCTGCGTAAGCAACATCTTCTTCATAACGTTGTAAACCAAGGTGGCCTAAGACTTGACCAACACGGCCTTGGCGAGTTTTACCTTCACCATCAATGATAGTCACAGGTTGATTTGGTTTGATTGAACCACGTTTGATACGACCGATACCAATAACACCCACATAGCTGTTATAGTCTAATTGGGAAATTTGCATTTGGAATGGCGCATCAAGTTCCACTTTTGGTGGTTCAACGTGTTGAACAATCGCTTCAAATAACGGCGTCATATCTTCCGCTAAATCTTCATGTTCAAGACCTGCTACACCATTTAATGCAGATGCATAGATAATCGGGAAGTCTAATTGCTCATCGGTTGCACCAAGATTAACGAATAAATCGAATACTTGATCCACCACCCAATCAGGACGTGCGCCTGGACGGTCAACTTTGTTGATAACTACGATTGGTTTTAAACCATGAGCAAAGGCTTTTTGTGTCACGAAACGCGTTTGTGGCATTGGGCCGTCAAAGGCATCTACCACTAAAAGTACAGAGTCCACCATAGAAAGTACACGTTCTACTTCACCACCGAAGTCGGCGTGTCCTGGGGTATCTACGATGTTAATGCGATAACCATTCCAGTTAATTGCGGTATTTTTTGCAAGAATGGTAATACCACGTTCTTTTTCAAGATCGTTTGAGTCCATTACGCGTTCATCAACATCACCACGAGTTGATTCAAATGTACCGGATTGTTGAAGAAGTTTGTCAACGAGGGTGGTTTTACCATGGTCAACGTGAGCGATAATTGCGATATTGCGCAATTTATTAATATCAATGTCGTTTTTCATTTATTACGTTCTTAAAGTTTAAGTTTTGTAGGGTGGAATTTTTATACCACCGAATAGTCCAAGTAGTTTAAATTGGTGAGTAAAACTCACCCTACGAGAATCGCGAAAGGGCAAAAATTATACACGATATTTCGTTACTCTGCTATGCCGGTGTTTAAAATAAATCCCATGAAAAAAGCAAGCGATTGCGTTATAATGCTCTTTTAATTTTATTAAAGATTATACACATAGCAAAATAGAGGACTCCTTATGCCAAATGCAAATGCAATTGCCAACGTATTTAAACTGATCGAAGAGAACGATATTAAGTTCGTGCTGCTTCGTTTCACCGACATTAAAGGTAAAGAACATGGTGTTTCCATCCCAGTTAGCCTTGTCGATGAAGATATGTTTGAAGATGGCAAAATGTTCGATGGCTCTTCTGTTGAAGGTTGGAAAACCATTAACAAAGCCGATATGCTTTTAATGCCAATCGCTGAGACTGCAGTAGTCGATCCATTTGCGCAGATCCCAACACTTTCAATTCGTTGTAGCGTTTATGAGCCAACAACCATGCAAAGCTATGATCGTGATCCGCGTTCAATCGCTATTCGTGCAGAAAACTATATGCGTTCAACAGGCGTTGCAGATCAGGCATTCTTTGGTCCAGAACCTGAGTTCTTCTTATTTGATGATGTGCGTTTTGATGTATCAATGAACCGTGCTTCTTTCGCCATTGATGACATTGAAGCCGCTTGGAACACCAATAAAAAATATGAAGGCGGAAACAATGCTTACCGTCCATTGAAAAAAGGTGGTTATTGTGCAGTGGCACCAATTGATACAGCTCATGATATTCGTTCTGAAATGTGTTTAATTTTAGAAGAAATGGGCTTAGTCATCGAAGCTCATCACCATGAAGTGGCAACAGCAGGTCAAAACGAAATTGCAACGAAATTCAACAGCTTAACCTTAAAAGCGGATGAAACACAAATCTATAAATATGTGGTGCAAAACGTTGCATTAGAACATGGCAAAACCGCTTGCTTTATGCCAAAACCAATTACAGGTGATAATGGTTCTGGTATGCACTGTAATATGTCATTAAGCAAAGACGGTAAAAATATTTTCCAAGGTGATAAGTATGCAGGTCTTTCTGAAACCGCACTTTATTACATCGGCGGTATCATTAAGCATGCAAAAGCATTAAATGCTTTCACTAACCCAAGTACTAACTCATACAAACGTTTAGTGCCTGGTTTTGAAGCGCCAGTTTTATTAGCTTACTCTGCAAGTAACCGTTCTGCGTCAATTCGTATCCCGGCAGTAACCAGCCCGAAAGCAATCCGTATTGAAGCGCGTTTTCCCGATCCGATGGCAAACCCATACCTTGCATTTGCTGCATTATTGATGGCTGGTCTTGATGGCGTGATAAACAAAATTCATCCAGGCGATGCAATGGATAAAAATCTTTACGATCTTCCACCAGAAGAATTAAAAGATATTCCAGCGGTAGCAAGCTCACTAGAAGAAGCGTTGAATTCATTAGAAAAAGACTATGAATTCTTAACGCAAGGTGGTGTGTTTACGAAAGACTTTATCGAAGCATTTATTAATATTAAACGTAAAGAAGTAGAACGTTTAAATATGACACCACATCCGGTTGAGTTTGAGATGTATTATGCATAATGATAAACAACGGAATTCAAGTTGTTGAACAAGAAAAGTGCGGTCATTTTTGACCGCACTTTTTATATGTGTATATTGTATTTAATTTGTGTATAATCAGGTTCTGGTTATAGATAGGACTAGATTATGCTAAATAAATTTATAGGAAAGTTTCGTCGATTTTTTGCTTTTGATGAACTTTTGAAACAGCTAATTATAAGAGACGTAAAACTTAAGTATCGTCGTAGTTATTTAGGGTATTTATGGAGTATATTGAACCCCTTAATGTTAATGATGGTTCTTGTTGTTGTTTTCTCTAATCTCTTCCGTTTTGATATTCCTAATTTCCCACTTTATATGATCTCGGGGCAATTCCTTTTTAGCTTTATGACTGAAGCAACCAATATGTCTGTTGGTTCCATTACCGGAAATTCAGCGTTAATAAAGAAAACATATGTGCCAAAGTATATTTTTACAGTTTCTAAGGTAGGAAGTTCTTTAGTTAACTTACTTTTTTCTCTTGGCGCATTATTATTAGTAATGATTTTTACTGATGCTGAGTTTTCTTGGAATCTCCTATTTTTCCCTGTTATCATTCTGGAAGTATTTATCTTTAGCTTAGGACTTGGTTTGTGGCTTTCCGCGATTACGGTCTTTTTCCGTGATATTCAGTATTTATGGGGCGTTTTTATTTCAATGTGGATGTATCTTACTCCATTATTTTACCCTGTATCTATAATTCCAGAGGAATACCAAGAGTTATATAAGAATGCAAACCCAATGTATGGCTATATTGAGCAATTTAGAGATATTGTGCTTTACACTAAATTACCTCAAACAGAATCTATTTTAATCGGTTTTGGTACGGCACTTATTGTTTTAATTTTAGGGGCTTGGTACTTCAATAAGAAACAAGACGAATTTATTTTGTATATCTAAATGAGTAAAGAAACAGTAATTAAAGTTACAAATGCTACAGTGCGCTTTAATAAAGCGACTGAAAACTATAATGGCTTGAAAGAATATGTAATCAAAATGCTAAAGGGGGAACTGATGTTCCAAGAGTTTTTAGCATTAAAAGATGTTAATCTTGAAGTCAAAAAAGGCGAATCTTGGGGGTTGATTGGAACTAATGGTTCAGGTAAGTCAACTCTTTTAAAATTGATTTGCGGGATTTTGAAACCTTATAAGGGGGCAGTAGAGGTACATGGTAAAATTGCTCCACTTATTGAATTGGGAGCTGGATTTGACCCACAATTAACGGCTAGAGAAAATATTTATCTAAATGGTGCATTATTAGGGCATAAAAAAGCTTTTATGGAGATGCATTTTAATGAAATTATTGAATTCGCTGAACTGGGTGATTTTATTGATGTTCCAATTAAGAACTTTTCTTCTGGTATGGCGGCTCGATTAGGGTTTGCTGTAGCCACAATTGTTAAACCTGACATTTTAATTGTGGATGAGGTACTTGCAGTAGGAGATATAGCATTTCAAGAAAAATGTAGGAAGCGTATGGAGTCATTACTTCAAAATGGTACGACATTACTTTTTGTATCTCATTCTAGTAAGCAAGTGAAAGAGCTTTGTCAAAATGTAATTTGGTTGGATAAGGGACATGTCGTAGCGCAAGGGAGGGCAGAAGATATTATTCAAAAATACGAGGGTAAATAAACATGATAAAAGGTAAGTATATTTATTTAGGTTGTAATTTATATAAGTTCGTAAATCCTCATAAGTTTGATTTATCTGAAGCAGTTTCTTTAATAAATGTGATGACAGGAGAGTTTGCTCGTCATCGAGATGGTATTATTATAGATTCATCATATGAGGCAGATGAATTATTTTTATACGATTCAAGTTTCAAGTTTCAAGTCATTGATAATTCCGTTACTTTATTCTGTACAAATCCAGGGATGCAAATGCATTATATTGCTGATTGTAATGGTGTTTTAAGAATTGTTCAAGGTGAGCAATTCAGTAATTATTTATCATTATTTCCAATATTAGATAAAGAAGCAACATTTGTTAAGGATAGCTTACCTATTCAGAATGAGAATGAGAGAAAAGTTGTTGCTTTTGGTTCATCTTCAACAGAAATTTTTGATTATATCTTTGGTGATAATGAGAATTACTTGCCATTTTGGGCTTCAGGCTGGTCTGCTAGAGGATTAAGAAAAATTAATGAGCAAATGAAACCATATTTGAATACATTAATTAAAATTCCCAAAGATAGTGTTATTTTACTCCATTTTGGTTCTGTTGATACTGATTTTAATTTACCGTATAAAATGGCTAATTCTGGTTTTTATGATATTCCGCTATTTATTAAGGAGATGATTGATGGAATCTTGGCTCTCAAAGAGTATCTGAATAATTTGGGTTTTTGTCATATTTATGCCGTATTTACATCTCCTCCTCCTGAATTACCAAAATCATTCTGGAAAGATGTTTTTGGCTTGGATCAAATTTCAGAGTTAGTTAGAGGGAAGATATTATTTGATTTTGCTGTTAAATTATCAGAATTACTACCAGTAATCAATTGTTTACCAGACTTTGTTTATTCTATGGATAAACTGGTTTGTAATAAACAATTTTCTAGAGATGAATATGATCACCACATTGATTTTATATCAGCTCAGGATATTGTTTATGATAAACTTAAATATATAGAAGGTATTCTTCCTAGAAGATTAGAAAAACATACTAATTTATATAGGCATTTAGGGTGTGATGTTAGTTTTATTAGAAAAAATAATAAACCTCGATTAAGAACTTGTCGTTAAATCAATATATTAATTTTATAGGTATTTTATGTATATAATTTCATTACTTGTGCATGAAAAAAAGGATATTATTTTGGAGCAGCTTTTGAATATTCAAAAGTATTTCTCTTCAGCAAAAGTAGTTGTCCATGTTTCTAAGTCAGCAAATTTTACTTTATCTGAACTAGAAGAGTATTTAAAAGGTAAAGTAGATAACTATTATTTAAACCCTAATCAAGCTCAAACTACTTGGGGAGGGATTATTTCAGCCCATTTTTTAAATATTAAATATATTTATAATAATATCAGTTCTGATGCTCATGTTTTGTTTCACTCATCTAATGATATGTTTGTTAAATTAGGAATAGAAGAATATTTGAAGGGTAAAGATTATCTATTTAATTTTAGAAGGGTAAATTCATTTTTTACTTATTGGTGGGTCGGTGCTGTAGCAAAACAAGACAAAAAACTTCTTAATTTATTAAAATTGCATAATTCATCAATGATTATAGGTTCTCAAATTGAAGGGAGTATGTATAAGATTGATTTACTTATGAGAATAATAGAGTTATGTGAAAAGCATGATTTATTAGAGAGCCAGCTTCACTATCCTAGAGAAGAAATTGTATTTTCATCGTTGGCAAATGCTTTGAATATAAAGTCAGATGGATTACCTTACGTATTATCAGAAGTACACCGATTTGATAGCAAATTGTGGAAGTTCTTTATGAAGTACAAAAGAATTCATCGCAATGACCTATTAAGAAAGATTGTAAATGCAATTTTCTTTAGGAGTAAATTTTATGAGATTAAACCTAAGGATATTGAGGCAATTAGAAATAATGATATTAAATACTTAGAGAGATTTGAGTATTTATACGATGGTGATAATAAATGGAAAATATTTGATTCAAATAATCTTTTTGCAGTAAAAAGAGTTGAGAGAGATATTAATAACCCATTAAGAATTTACATTAGAGGTCTGAATTAAAAATGTCTATTGTTTTACAAAATGTTATATTTTATCCACATTCTCTAGAGCTTTCTCATTTATATGTACGAGGAAATAACTATGCTTTAGTGAATAATGAAACGATTAAAATTAAGGCATATAATAGTATTGCATTTGATACTTACTTTAACTTTTTTTCTATTGAAAAATGGTTAAGATATTGTTCACTAGATAATCTGTATCTAGAGTTTTCCTTTAAAGGAAATATTCAGATTAACTTGATAGGGTTAGATTATCGCCATACATTCTATCAATATGAGCAGGATTTACATCAAGAAATTTTATCTTCTGATAAAGAAAAACATCATAAGATTAGAATTGATCAATTCAATATGCACAAAGTGCTCTATGTAAGTGTTAGAGCAAATGATGTGGATAGTATTATTAGTAATGTTTGCTTTACTACAGAGTCGGAGGTTGTTAATAAAGAATATAAACTTTCTTGTTGTATTTGTACTTATAATAGACAAAGCTATATTCAAAAATCAGCTGATGTTCTTGAAACAGGTATTGATAAAAATGGATTGAATATGGATGTAATAATTACAAATAATGGTGATCCAATTCAATTGAATAAAGAGTACAAAAATATTCATATTTATAAAAGCAAAAATATGGGAGGCGCAGGTGGTTTTACGCACTCTATTTGTAAAGCAATGGAGTCAAATAGTTCCCATGTGTTATTAATGGATGATGATATTAACTTTCACTTTGAATCTCTATTAAGAACCTATCGTTTCTTTCAATTCATTAGACCTGAGTATTTTGATGTGATGTTGGCTGGTTCAATGTTTTCGTCAGATGAACGTTGGTTGCAATATGAACGAAATACAATTTTAGATAATAATGGCTTTCACCACCAAGGACATTTCCAAGATATGCGGGATCGAGGGGTTGCATTAAATAATACATTTTCGGAAAGTATCTACGGCCTATCTGGTTGGTGGTTTTCCGCATTTTCAACTAAATTAATTAAAGAAAATGGGTTGCCTTTACCAATCTTTGTTAGAGGTGATGATATTGAATTTTCAATGAGAAACAATAAAGAAATTGTTTCTTTAAATGGTATTAATGTTTGGCATGATCCATTTATCTTAAAATACAATGAAATTATGGAAGATTATTATCTTCCACGTAATATGATTATGAACGCCCTTCTTTCTTACCAAAGATATTATAATTTGATTAAATTATTTTCATTGAAAAAATTTATAAAGAATTTAATTACATTTAATTATGTGGCTGCTGAATTTAATGTGTTGGCATTAGAGCATGTGATAAATGAGGAGTATAAAAAAGATCCTGCCGATTTGCATCAATGGGCTATGAAAACACTTAAAGAGCTTAAGAAAAATACAGTTACTGTTTCTGATGTCGATTATTATTATACTGAGCCGCGTTTTCATAAGAAATCAACAAAATTACTAGGTATAATTTTATCTTATCTTGGATTAGGTACTGAAGGTTCATCTAAGTATGGTTTTGAAAGACAGCCTATTTTTTTCTATGGTCGTAAAAAAGTAAGATTATTCAATACATTGAATCGAACAATGGAAGAGGCAACTTTACAAAGAGGTAAAAGTATTCGGTTGGCCATTAGATTTGCTAAAAATTATATTCATTTGATACGTAATATTGAATCTTATCGTTCTAAATTATTAGAGTTTAGAGAAAGTTCAAAAGAACGTGATAGTTGGGATAAACTTTTTAGATAATTATTATGAAATCACTCAATAGTTCGTATTTTTCTAGAATAGATCACTTAAGATTTTTTGCAGCTACACTTGTTATATTTCATCATTTCAGTGGTAATATTGCAGTTAGTCCAGATGCTGGCTTAATTACTAACTTTTTTATAACTTGGCTTCAAAAAGGATCTACAGGTGTAAGTTTATTTTTATTTTTAACTGGATTCCTGTTTTGTATTATAAGTGATATAGGTAATAAAAAAATTAATTATAAAGGGTTTATTTATAATCGAATATTAAGGATATTTCCTTTATTAATTGTGTTGGTAGCAATAGTAATTGCTATAAATAGAGCTAATTCTACACCTATGGATATATTTCGAGTATTGACTTTACAGTTAAATACAGGAAATCCTGGTACAGGATGGGGACATGAGTTTTTTCCAGTTGGTCCTATATGGACGATTAGTGTTGAATTCCAATTCTATCTTATATTCCCATTCTTGGCGCTATTTCTCAAACGATATGGTCTAAAGTATTTGTTAGGTATAGTTTTATTATCTATTCTTATTAGAATAAATGTAGCTAATCTTGTACCAAATCCTATGTATTGGAATTTTTACCATACAATTTTAGGTCGATTAGATCAATTTGTTATAGGTATGATATTTGCTGTATTATGGAATAGAGGATACTTAAATTTATTCCATTCTTATGTATTTTCTATCTTTTTAACTTTAATATCTTTTACATTATTAACCTATTTATTTACTTTAAATAAAGATAACCCTTACGTAGCTTCACTTTTATTTAGCATAGAGGCATTGTTATGGGGAGGGGTGGTATGCTCTTATTTTTTAGTTGGGATTAAATTTAATAATTTATTAGATACTATATTATCTAAATTGGGAGAGATCAGCTTTTCTCTATATTTAATTCATCTTCCAGTGGGAATGTTCGTTAATAAGTTGTTAGGTTTTGTATCACCCAATACTCTAAGTGACTCATTATTACAGTCTTGTGTTCGAATGATTCCTATTATTTTGATATCTATGTTGATGTTTAATTTAATAGAGAAACCATTTATGTCACTTAGAGTGAAATATACTTCATAAAAATAAGGTTAAATATGTTTATTATTCCAATGGCGGGACTAAGTTCCCGTTTTTTTAAAGCAGGTTATACAAAACCAAAATATCAATTAGATTTAAACGGTGAAACTGTTTTTTCTTGGTCTGTTCGCTCATTTGAGCGATATTTTAAAACTGATAAGTTTGTTTTTATTTATCGAGATGTTTATGATACTAAGCAATTCTTGAAAAAGGCAGTGGTTGAGCTAGGCATCCTTGATTATGAATTAGTTCGTTTACCAGAAGAAACACTAGGGCAAGCAGATACGGTATATCAAGGAATTAACAAGATCGATCGTGATGAAGAAATTTATATTTTTAATATTGATTCACGTATAATTGATTTTGTTAAACCTGAGTGGGTGAATGACTGTGATGGTTATTTAGAGGTTTTTAAAGGTGAAGGCGAGCATTGGTCTTTTGCTTTAGCAGAAGAAAATTCTAAAAAGGTAATCCGCACGACTGAAAAAGAACGGATTTCTGATTTATGCAGTGATGGTCTTTACTATTTTAAGAAAAAGTCAGTATTTGAGAAATTATTTCTTTCTGCAAAAGAAAATCAAAAAACGACAAAGAATGAGTATTATATTGCGCCACTTTATAATGATTTAATCGAAGCTGGTTCGGTAGTCTTCTATGATTTAATTGAAAATGAACGTATCTTATTCTGTGGAACTCCAGATGAATATCAACAATTATTAAAAGAGGATGCTTAATATGAAACGACTTATTATGGATCTAGATAATACTATCACCTTAACTGAAAATGGTGATTATAAGAATGCTAAGCCCATTGCTTCAGTTATTGAAAAATTAAAAGAATATAAGGCTCAAGGCTTTGAGATAATTATTAGTTCCAGTCGTAATATGAGAACCTATGAAGGTAATGTTGGAAAAATTAATGTTAATACATTACCTGTAATTATTGATTGGTTAGAGCGTCATGATGTACCTTATGATGAAATTTATGTTGGTAAGCCGTGGTGTGGACATGATGGTTTTTATGTCGATGATCGTGCAATTCGTCCAGATGAATTTAGTTCTATGAGTTATGATGAAATCCGTAAATTAACAAAAATGGATGGTGAATATGATTCTAATTAATTCTGCGGCTTATGTTAACGCTGAATTTCGTAATGAATTTGGTGCAATCCCTCCTGTTTTTTTACCTATAGGTAATAAGAAATTATTAACTCATCAGATTAGTACGCTTCGTGAGCAGTTTTCAGAAGATATTAAAATAGTGGTTTCTTTACCGAGTACTTATGCATTAAGTATAGAAGAATCATTGCTGCTAGATGAGCTAAATATAGAGCCTATTTTTGTTCAAGATGGAATTTCGTTAGGAATGGCTCTTCTTTATGTCTTGAATACTATCGGGGATAATAATGAACCTTTACGTTTACTTCATGGAGACACGCTGTTAGGCTCATTTCCTCAAAATGAAAATTGCATTGCTTTAGCAAAAGCGGAAGATGATTATATCTGGCAATTTAATGAAAAGTATAATGCAGTGTGGTGTGGTTTTTTTTCCTTTAGCAATCCTAAGGCATTTGTAAGGGCTTTAGCCTTGTCTCAAGGTGATTTTGCTCAAGCCGTCAATATTTATGAAGAAGAAAATGGTATTGAATACGAAGATGTATCATCGTGGTACGACTTTGGACATATTAATACCTACTTTAAATCGCGTTCACTTATAACAACCCAACGAGCATTTAATTCATTAAAAATAGAGGACGGTGTTGTGTGGAAATCGGGCTCACCGCCACGAAAAATTGAAGCTGAAGCAAATTGGTTTAGAGCTTTACCCGCGGGATTAAAAAGATTTACTCCACAGCTTATTCAAGTTGGTAAAACAGAACAAGATAGTCCGTTTTATGAAACAGAGTATTTACCAATACTTCCATTGAATGAAATTTTTGTGCATGGAAGAAATCCGGTAATTTTTTGGGAGAAAGTTTTAGGATTGATCTCATTTTATATGAGTGAATCAAGAAAATATTTTCCTAGAGGAGATGAGGAGCTTCTTGAAAAAATCAATCAGGATTCTACCGCACTTTATGCAGATAAAACATACGAGCGTTTGATGGCATATGCTAAGCAAGTAGGTCTAGACTTATATAAGCCGACTCGTTATGATGGTACTGACTTACCTTCTTTATGGCAGATTGCGGAAGACTGTGTAAATAAAGCATTAGCACTTCCTATAATACCGTCTGTAGTTCATGGTGATTTATGTTTTAGTAATATAATGTATGATTCTCGTAGTAATTCAATAAAGGTCATAGATCCTAGAGGATTAAATATTCATCAAGAATTAACAATTTATGGAAATCAAAGTTATGATTTAGCTAAACTTTGTCATTCTTTTATTGGGTTATATGATTTTATCATTGCGGATTCATTTAATTTAGAAAAAAACAATGATATTGGTGTTAAATTAACGTTTAACTTAGATGCTCGTTTAGAAAAAATACAAGCTGTTTTCATGAAACAATTAGTAATACCAAATATTCAACATGAAGATATTATAGCTCCAACAATTTTATTATTTTTATCAATGATTCCATTACATTATGATAAACCCCATAGACAAGATGCTATGCTTGCAAACGCTCTGCGTTTATATCGTACTTTTATGATTAAATCTTAAATAAGGTGAATATAATGAAAAAATTCTTATTAGTCGGCGCAGGCTTCTCCAATGCTGTTATCGCTCGTGAATTAGCAGAGAAAGGTTATAAAACGGTTGTTATCGATTCTCGTAGCCATGTAGCAGGTAACTGTCACTCTGAACGCGATGCTGAAACAAATGTAATGGTGCATGTTTATGGCCCACATATTTTCCATACTGATAATGAGCGAGTATGGAATTATGTGAACAACTTTGGTGAGTTTATGCCATTTGTTAATCGTGTAAAAACGATTAGCCAAGGTGCAGTTTATTCTCTCCCAATTAACTTGCATACGATTAACCAATTCTTTGGCAAAACATGTTCACCAAAAGAGGCAAAAGCGTTAATTGAGGCACAAGCAGACTTGTCTATTACTGATCCGCAAACCTTTGAAGAGCAAGCGATGCGTTTTGTCGGTAAGGATTTGTATAAAGCGTTTTTCTATGGTTACACCAAAAAACAATGGGGTGTTGAGCCAAAAGAGTTACCGGCAAGCATTTTAAAACGTTTACCTGTGCGCTTTAACTATGACGATAACTACTTTGCACATAAATTCCAAGGTATGCCGAAAGAGGGATATACACAAATTGTGGAAGGAATTTTAGATCATGAAAATATTGAAGTGCGTTTAAATACGCCATTTACTGAATCAATGAAAGCAGAATTTGATCATATTTTCTGGTCAGGTCCGTTAGATGCGTACTTCGGATTTGAATTAGGTCGCTTAGGTTATCGTACCTTAGATTTCGAGGCTTTCCGTGATGAAGGTGATTTCCAAGGTAATGCAGTAATTAACTATGGTGATGAAGAAGTACCCTATACTCGTATTTCAGAACATAAACACTTTGCGCCATGGGAACAACACGAGAAAACAATTTGTTATCGTGAATTTAGCCGTTTATGTGGTGAAAATGATATTCCGTATTACCCGATTCGTTTAGTGAGAGATAAAGCACTTTTACAACAATATGTTGAAAAAGCGAACAAGGAAACGAAAGTGACTTTCGTTGGTCGTTTAGGTACTTATCGTTATTTAGATATGGATGTGACGATTAAAGAAGCTTTAGAAACAGCTGATGTTGTAAAAGAATCATTAGAAAAACAGACCGCACTTAAACCTTTTTATGTAAATATGGACTAAAGTATAGTGAGTCTAGAAATAAAGCCATATACGATTTCGTGTATGGCTTTTGTTTAAATAAATTTGAGTCAATTATGCATATTGAAAAATCAATTTGTGCAGTGGTTGTGACGTTTAACCGCAAGGCATTATTATTAAATTGCTTAAATGCACTGAAAGCTCAAACCCACTCTTTATCTCATATTGTGGTGATTGATAATGCCAGTACTGATGGTACAGCCGATTTTTTAGATGAGCATGGCTGGACAAACAATGATGCTTTTACTTTGATCACGTTGCCCGAAAATATGGGCGGTGCAGGTGGATTCCATGAAGGAATCAAGTATGCGTTTGAGCAAGGTTTTGATTATATTTGGTTAATGGATGATGATGGATTTCCAGCTGAAACATGTTTGGAAAAACTCTTACCTTACACTACCGAGAATTGTTATATAGGTCCGGTAGTGATTGATTGTGAAGGCAAAGAGAAACTAAGTTTTAGTTTACGTTTACCAAATAGTTTGCAAGTACTTGATCATTACTCTGATATTCCTCAGTCTTTAAAAATAGCTAATCAAATTAAGGATACAGTATTGCCTTTTAATGGTACATTAATCGGAAGAGATCTTGTCCAACAAATGGGATTTCCTATGAAGGAGTACTTTATTTGGGGAGATGAGAGAGAATATACTATGCGTGCAGAGGCATACAGCGCCAACATTTTAACAGTGATCGATGCATTATTTTATCATCCGATAGCAAGTTCAATATCTGAACCGATGTTTTTTGGTAAATTACGGTTTAATAATGCACATTCAGATTTAAAACAATATTGTTTTTGTCGTAATACAATCGCTACTTTTGCCAAGCATAAAGGGTTTATTTATGCACTAGCTTTTTTTGTTAAAACGACCTGGTTTTATGCATTTACTCAACCAAGTCTTTCTCGTTTGCTATTTGCTTGGCGTGCAATGGGGCATGGGCTTAATGGTGATTTCTCTCATCATAAGGATTACTTGAAATAATATGCAGAAGCTTACTGTATTAGTGATTACGCATAAAGACTATGAGTTTCCAATTTCTGCATGCTATCGTCCTATATTTGTAGGGAAGCGTGCAAATGCTCTAAAAAATGAGGGCTTTTACCAAGATAATTCAGGTATAAATATTGCGGAGAAAAACAGTGGTTTTTGTGAACTTACCGGGCTTTATTGGGCTTGGAAAAACGGTGTATTTGAAAATAATGAATATGTAGGCTTAGTACATTATCGCCGCTATTTTGCGGGGAAAGCATTAGATTTGAAGAAAAAACAAATTGCTTCAGAGTCAGAGCTGTTAACCATTTTAGAGAAATATGATGTAATTTTACCGCGAAAACGGAATTATTTTATTGAATCAATTTATTCTCACTACCAACATGCCCATCATGTTAAGGATCTGAATTGCACAAGGGAAATTATTTCTGAATTGCATCCTGAGTATATAACGAGCTTTGATGCAATTATGCAAGGTCGAAAGATTCATATTTATAATATGTTTGTCATGTCATCAGAGAAGGCATCAGAATACTGTGAATGGCTTTTCCCTATTTTATTTGAATTAGAAAGGCGAATAGATATAACCCAGTATGATAGCTACCAAAAAAGAGTATTTGGTTTTATTGCCGAGCGCCTATTCAATGTTTGGTTGGTTTATCATCAGTTAACGTTTTGTGAAATTCCGGTAGTTAATTTGGAAGGCGAGAATTTGTTAAAAAAAGCAATCAATTTATTAAAACGCAAATTTTTAAGATAAGGATTTCACTATGCATAAAATTACGTGGTGTAAATTTATTTTGTTAGCTACTGATTTTTTAATACTTTTTAGTTCATTATTTATTGCTTATGAAGTGTTAGATATCACTCGTGGCGGTCGTTTTTATTTTCCTTTAGAAGAATTTAATGCCTATATATTGATTCATGCCTGTGTATCTTTCGTTGGTGTGTTGTGGTTTTGGATACGATTACGGCACTATACTTACCGTAAACCATTTTGGTTTGAATTAAAAGAAATTATCTGTACCTTATTGATTCTTTTCATTATTGAATTGGCGATTGTTGCCTTTTCTCGTCTATATGTTTCCCGTTATTTCTGGTCTGTAACTTGGCTTTGTATCTTTGTCGGACTTCCTTTTTTCCGGATTCTTGTAAAAAAGTTGTTGATAAAAAGCGGAATGTATCTAAAAGAAACTATTATTATTGGCAATGGGAAAAATGCTAAAGAGGTATTTAATGCTTTAAATGATGAATCGTATTTAGGATTCGACATAAAATTGTTTGTGACAACAGAAGATTGCCATTCAGAGTTTCTTGAAGGTATTCCTGTCATGCGCCATAACCCTGAGCTGCTAATGAAATTGGTTTCACCCGAATTTACTCAGTTTATTCTGGCGATTGATGAAGAAAATAAAGTTAAGCAAGATTTTTGGTTACGTTATTTAATTCGTAAAGGATGCCGTTCTATTTCAGTAATTCCTGATTTTCGAGGTATTCCACTTTATGGCACGGATATGTCTTTTTTATTTAGCCAGGAAATGGTGCTTTTTAGAGTAAATAATAATTTAGCAAAACGTTCATCTAAGATTGTTAAAAGAACCTTTGATATCTTAGGTTCATCTTTTCTCTTACTTTTATTGTTACCATTTTGTATTCCTTTATATTTTATAATCACAAGAGATGGCGGTAATTTCATATACGAGCATTCAAGAATTGGTCAGCACAAAAAGAAATTCAAATGTTTGAAGTTTCGAACAATGGTGAATAATTCAGATGAAGTGTTAGAAAAGATTTTGGCAACGGATGAGAGTGCTAGATTAGAATGGGAAAAAGACTTCAAACTTAAAGATGATCCACGCATTACACCAATAGGCAGATGGTTAAGGGCTAGAAGCTTAGATGAACTGCCGCAGCTTTGGAATGTGCTTAAAGGTGACATGAGTTTAGTTGGGCCTCGTCCAATAGTGAAGGATGAACTACCTTATTACCAGGAAGATGTGGATTATTATCTTATGGCAAAACCAGGAATGACAGGTTTATGGCAGGTAAGTGGGAGAAATAATGTGAGCTATGATACGCGAGTTTATTTCGATACTTGGTATGCTAAAAACTGGTCTTTATGGAATGATATTGTGATCTTACTTAAAACTGCTAAAGTGGTTTGTAAGAAAACTGGGGCCTATTAATGAAGCGAATCCTCATCACCGGCGGTTCCGGCTTCATCGGTTCCGCCCTTATTCGATATATTATTAATAACACTCAAGATTCCGTTATCAATATTGATAAGCTGACATATGCGGCAAATCAATTCGCTTTGAAAGAGGTAGAAAATAGTCCTCGTTATACTTTTGAGAAAGTTGATATCTGTGATCTTAAGGCTATAGGAAACATTTTTGAAAAATATCAGCCAGATGCGGTGATGCATTTGGCGGCAGAAAGCCATGTTGACCGTTCTATTACCGGAGCGGCTGATTTTATTCAAACCAATATTGTTGGTACTTATACATTGTTAGAGGTTGTTAAGAATTATTGGCATACCTTAGACAAAGCTAAAAAAACGACCTTTCGATTCCATCATATTTCTACAGATGAAGTGTATGGGGATTTATCCTTTTCTGAACTGGCCTTTACTGAACATTCCCCTTATCATCCGAGTAGCCCTTATTCAGCCTCAAAAGCAGCGAGTGACCATTTGGTGCATGCTTGGCATTGCACTTATGGTTTGCCGGTGATTATCACAAACAGTTCCAATAACTATGGGGCTTATCAACACGCTGAAAAGCTTATCCCTTTAATGATTTCAAATGCTGTGATGGGGAAGCCTTTGCCGATTTATGGTGATGGGCGGCAAATTCGTGATTGGTTATTTGTGGAAGATCATGTTCAAGCCTTATATTTAGTTTTGACAAAAGGTCGAGTCGGGGAAAGTTATAATATTGGTGGAAATTGTGAAAAAACGAACCTTGAAGTAGTTAAAATGATTTGTGAACTACTCGAAGAACTGGTGCCAAATAAGCCTAATCACATTAAGTATTACGAAGATTTAATTACTTTTGTAAAAGACCGACCAGGTCACGATGTACGATATTCATTAGATTGTTCTAAAATTCATGCAGAATTAGGTTGGCAACCGCAAATAACCTTTGAACAAGGACTTCGTCAGACGGTAAAATGGTACCTAGAGAATAATAGATAAATAAAGGAGAAGAACCTCATGCAAATTACATTATCAACTACTCCCTCTTCGGAGAGTTGGGGCAAAAATGCCATTTTAAGTTTTAATCAGGATCAAGCCGTTATTCATCTTAAAGATGATGAAAAATCGAACCTTGTTTTAGTCCAAAAAGCCGCACGTAAGTTACGTGGGCAAGGCATTAAAGACGTTGAACTTGTGGGGGATGCATGGGAATTAGAAAATTGCTGGGCATTTTATCAAGGTTTTTACACGGCGAAGCAAGATTATTCTGTTGAATTTCCTCATTTAGATGATGAGCCACAAGATGAATTATTAGCTCGTATCGAGTGCGGTGATTTTGTGCGTGGCATTATTAATGAACCGGCACAAACCCTTACGCCGGTTAAATTAGCTGAACGCGCGGCTGAGTTTATTTCTAAACAAGCCGAAAGTTATGCCGATAAAAGTGCGGTCAGTTTTCAAATCATTTCTGGTGAAGCATTAAAAGAGCAGGGCTATCACGGGATCTTTACTGTGGGTCGAGGTTCTGTTAATCCACCAGCTATGTTGCAATTAGATTTTAACCCAACTAATGATCCAAATGCGCCCGTATTAGCCTGTCTAGTGGGTAAAGGTATTACTTTTGACAGTGGTGGTTACAGCATCAAACCAAGTGATGGCATGAGCACTATGCGTACTGATATGGGCGGCGCTGCGTTATTAACAGGCGCGCTAGGATTTGCTATTGCACACGGTTTAAATCAACGTGTAAAACTCTATCTATGCTGTGCGGAAAACTTGGTGAGCGGTAATGCATTCAAATTGGGTGATATCATCACGTATAAAAATGGTGTAACCGCTGAAATTTTAAATACTGATGCGGAAGGGCGTTTAGTATTAGCAGACGGTTTAATTGAAGCTGATAGCCAAAATCCACAATTTATTGTCGATTGTGCAACCTTAACCGGTGCGGCGAAAGTCGCTGTCGGTAATGATTACCACAGTGTACTTTCTATGGATGATGCGTTAGTAAATAGCTTATTTCAAGCCGCCAAAGAAGAAAATGAACCATTCTGGCGTTTACCTTTTGAAGCGTTTCATCGTAGCCAAATCACGTCTTCTTTTGCGGATATCGCAAATACAGGTACAGCACCAGTTGTGGCGGGGGCAAGTACTGCAACAGCATTTTTATCGTATTTTGTGAAGAACTATCAACAACGTTGGTTGCATATTGATTGTTCGGCCACTTATCGTAAATCAGGTAGTGATTTATGGGCGGTTGGTGCAACCGGAATTGGTGTGAAAACTTTAGCAAATTTATTAGTAACGAAAGCAAGTTAAGTAGGATTTTATGACAGAACGTACTTTTTCAATTATCAAACCCGATGCAGTAAAGCGTAATTTAATTGGTGCTATTTTAGGACGTTTTGAATCACAGGGATTCCGTGTCGTTGCCCTTAAAATGGTGCAATTAACCAAAGAACAGGCGGAAGGTTTCTATGCAGAACATCAAGGTAAACCATTTTTTGACCCGTTGGTGGAGTATATGCTCTCTGGCCCGATAGTGGTTTCTGTATTGGAAAAAGAAAATGCCGTAAAAGATTACCGCACTTTGATTGGTTCAACGAATCCAGCTGAGGCGGCAGAAGGTACTATCCGTAAAGACTTCGCGTTAAGCCAGCGTGAAAATTCTGTTCATGGTTCTGATAGCGTTGAAAGCGCAAAACGAGAAATTGCTTATTTCTTCGTAGATTCAGAAATCCAACCGTAATTCATTTCTATAAAAAAGCACTTAGTGAATCGCTAAGTGCTTTTATTTTTATTGCTTTTCAATTTTTGAGATAGTCTTTTCCAGAGGATCAATCTCAGCACGAATATGAAAGGCTTTCGCCAAATTTTCCGCATTTAACACGGCTTGCGTTTCACCAACTGCTAACAATTTGCCTTGTTCTAATAGAATAATTTCATCACAAAATTGATAAGCCAATGAAAGGTGATGAATTGCGACGATGCATGTGTGTTGTGGTGTGAGTGATTTAAGCTGTTCCATCATATCAATTTGATAATAAGGGTCGAGTGGTGAAATTGGCTCATCGACCAATAAAACAGGGGATTCTTTAATGCAGCAGCGGGCGAGTTGTGCGCGTGCTTTCTCTCCGCCTGAAAGTTGTTGAAATGGCTTGTCGAGCAAATGCGTTACCGCAAATTTTTCTGAAAACGCTTGAATTTTTGACCGCTCTTTTTCTTTTGGTAGGGGAGTTGCTAAGCCTAATGCAATCACATCATAAACGGATAAATCCCAATGAATTTGCGTATTTTGTGCGAGGTAAGCAATGTGTTGGCTTTTTTCAGTTGCATTCATTTTACTTAATGGCTGATCATCAAACCAAATTTCACCTTGTTTGAGGGACAAGATACCCGCAATGGTTTTCAATAAGGTAGATTTTCCCGCACCATTGGCGCCCATAATACCAATCAATTTACCTGATGGAAGCGTACAGTTGATGTTATTTAAGCAATAGGATTGGGTGAGTTTTTCAATTCTAATCATAAATTTTTCTCTGTTGCGTTAATAACATCCAAATCAAGCAAGGGGCACCGATAAGTGCAGTCAATGTGCCGATGTAAATATGTGAGAACAACGGGATATATAAAATGGCTAAATCGGCCAATAATAGCAATAATGCCCCAATTAATGCGCTGGTAAGGTAAAGCTGTGATGGGCGAGCTTTCAGTAAAATACGGGCGAAGTGTGGCGCGATTAAGCCGATAAAGCCAATGGTACCGGTTTGTGGAATGGTCGCACCGACTAATAAAGCCACACCAAAGGTGCTGATAAAAAAGCTACGTTTGGGATCTACGCCCATGGTGCTCGCTGTTTCTTCACCAAAGGTGAGTAAATCTAAGTATCGGCGAGTGTGGTATAAACAGAAAACTCCTACGAGAACAATCGGAAGTGAAATGAGCAAGGTATCTAATTTTGCCCACATCAATGAGCCTTGTAGCCAACGATAAAGTTCAGCTAATGCCCATGGGCTTTCCGCGTTGGAGAGCAATAATGCAATAGCTGAACCAAGCAACATATTGACCGCTAAGCCGCTTAGAATCATCATCGTAGTGCCGTAGTTTTTGGCAATTAAATATACGATTAAAAAGCTTAAAAGTGCACCAATCACACCACCGGCTAAGAGCAGTGAAAATGGCACGGCAAAATAATAAAGGATAAATACACTAGCCGCTGTGGCTCCAGAACTACTACCAAGTAAGCCAGGACTGGCTAATGGATTTTGGAAAATACCTTGCATCGCATTGCCCGCTATTGCTAGGCTAGCGCCCGTCAATAAAGCTAAACCAATGCGCGGAAAACGAATATCCCACAGCACCATCGAGCGCATATCCGTGAGCACACCATCCGCATTTTTGAGATGGGCAAAGTCGCCGAGCTGATGATAAATCGCAAAGCCGCTAATCAACAGCAACGCGAAGAAAAGTGCGGTATTTAATTTTAGTGTTTTGGTCAATGATCAATTTCCTATGTAATCCAAATATCGTTTGTTAATTTGAGTTTGTCAAATCTCCCCTAACCCCTCTTTGCTAAAGAGGGGGATTATAGTGTCGGGATTTATAATTCTGATGTTTTATTCTAATCATTTATACATAAAAGCTGTAAATACATTATCTTGGGCTAATCTAATCATGCAATTTCTCTCTTTAGTAGAGAGAGTGGGATTATAGTGTCAAGATTTATAATTCTGATGTTTTCTTCTAATCATTTATACATAAAGACATATAAATATGTCATCTAGAGTTAATTTAATAATGAAATTCCCCTCTTTAGCAAAGAGGGGTTAGGGGAGATTTGTCAGCTACATTATTTTAATTGTTGATAAATCTTCTCCGCCCCTTGCCACACACCGTGATCAAAGCAATAGGTATATTTCATCGGGATGCTGACAAGCGGTTGGTTTTTGAAAAAATCTTGCAATATAGGGTGGTGCAGTAATTCGGCTTGTGCATTGTAACCTTGTTTGTCAGTCAGTGAAATGAGCACATTTGGTTGGCTTAAAATCACTTTTTCTAACGAGAAATTTTGTGCGGTAAGTGGTGTTTTTAACGGTGTTAATCCGAGTAAACTTAACAGCACGGGATATTGCGGATAATAACTTTCTACCACACCAGTTTCTGACAAAATCAGTGTATCAGTAAGAGGTCGATTTAAGTGAAAGTTTTGCGATTTGAGTTTTGTTACTAAATAAGCCGCTTTTTGCTCATTACCCAGTTGTTTGCCTAAGTCTAGAATCAACGTAAATAATTCATCTGGCGTTTGTGGGCTGTCGTTAATCGGGATAATCTTCACACCGAGCTTTTTCAGCTCTGCGACTAATTGTGGATAAAAGGTTTCGTTGATCAGAATGGTTTTATCCAAATAGGGCAATAATTCCGTTAATTGCGGTTCTAGCACAGGTTTGTCACTATTGATTTTGTCTAACATCATCAACGGTTTTTTCGAATAAGGTGACTGTGCAGCAATTTGTGAAGGCTCAGCCAGTTCGATAAGCAGCCTGTCACTGCAAAGCGTGAGCGAGACAAATTGTTCCGAAGCCAGAGCGGTAAACGGAAGGAAAAGTGCGGTTAAAATTAAGCGAGTTTTTTGCATATAGATAATGATACGCTACGCCATCAAGAATGTAAAAAGGCGTGCTAAGCACGCCCTTATAGGTGAGTAATAATTAGAACGAGCCTTTCAACCCAACGTAAACATTACGTCCTTCTTGGCCATAGCCAAGGTAGTTTTCATATTTTTTGTTGAAGAGGTTGTTGAAGTTCGCATAAATCGTCAAGTTTGGAATCACTTGATAATTCACACCAAGGTTTGCCAAAGTATAAGCAGGCATTTTAGTGCGTAGCGGATAAGTGCCAATGCGTTTTCCAACGTAGGAAAGGCTAACATCGATGCCGAACTTCTCTGTGATTTGGTACGCTAAACCTGCATTGGTAGTATGTTTTGGACGATAAGCCACTTCAACACCATTACTGTTTTTCGCACGCATATAGGTGTAGTTAGTGTAAGCGGTCAATTTTTCGGTAAGTTTTCCGTTATATGCTACTTCTACACCTTTAATTTTGGTAATACCCTCAGAGTTAATTGAACGAGAAACAGAATTTGGCCATACGCCTATTGTTTCTGTGGTAATTAAACGATCTACATTACGTCCAAAGTAAGTAATATCAAGGCTGTGTACTTTATCGTTAGTTTCAATCAATAGACCAACATCTCCACCACGGCTGCGTTCAGGTTTTAAGTCAGGATTTCCGATAAATTTACCACTCCAGCCATAAAATTCAGTCATAGTTGGGTTTTGAATAGCAGTCCCTAAACTTGCATGCGCTTTAAAGTTTGGAGATAAGCGATAAGCTCCTGAAATACGTCCTGTCCATGCATTTTCATATTGCGAGCTGCTGTTGTAACGACCACTTACAGAAAGGCTATGATCATCTTCAGTAAAAAGGCGATATTCTGCCGCTGCACTTTTCTCTGTTAATTTTTTATTTTGGAAAGTAGCAAAAGAGGATTGGGCATCATAGTGCGTATTTTGATATTCACTTAAGAAGCTAACGCCTTGTTTTACATCACCTTCACGATCAAAATTTACATCTAATTGATAATTTGCGTTGAGTTTTTTACCATCATAGTAGCTATCATTTCCACTTTCTGTGGTATCGCTATCTGTTTTAACATGGCTCACGCTAACTTTATTTTTGAATAGTTCTTCATCGCTACCGACATAACCGCTGAGTTTGAATACGGTTTCACGCGTGCGAGTATAGCTGTCTGAAGTTGGGTTAATTTCAACCAAATGACCATTACTAAATGAAGAATTATCATAATGCCCTGTTTGTGAAGAATGAGAAGCTAACACTTCTACGCCTTTATCGCCAACATCGTAGCCTAAACGAACAGAAGCATTATCGCGGTGGAATTTATCTTTTTCAAGAGCTCCACCTGTCGTAAATTGTGTACCATTTTCTGCGGTGTAATGGAAAGTGTTTGAGCTAATCGCTGAAATGCCATGAGTGCGATGACTGTCTCCGTGAACAGCATAATAGAAACCGTTATTTTGTCCTGAAACAGTAACTGAAGCATCTCGGGTGCGGTGAGATCCAGTGCCAAAATCGAAATCTACATTGAATGGTTTATCTTTGTATAAGCCACTTTTGGTAGTGATATAAATTACACCGCCCATTGCATCACTACCCCACAGAGCAGATTGTTCGCCACGTAGTACTTCAATGCGTTCAATGTTGCTCAATGATAAACCGCCGAAGTCATAGCCATAGCCTGTTGCAGGGTTTACTTTTACGCCATCAATAATCACAGCAGTGTGATTAGTTTCAGAGCCACGAACGGAGAAATTGGTTAATGTACCACGACCGCCATAAGCCATCATCGTTACTCCTGGTACAGTCTTCAACACATCACTGACATAAGTTGCACCACGTTGTGCAAAATCTTTTTCGGTTAAAACGGTAACGGATGAAGCTGTTTGATCTTGGTTTACTGGGGTGGCGTAAGCTGAATAAACATGAATGGGTTCAAGTTGAATTTCTTTTTCCTCAGCCGCAGCTAATGCTGGAATCGCTAATAAAATCGCTGAAGTAATCACATTTTTTTTCATTTTAAAATCCCTAGGATAAAAGTCTGTATAAAAGCGCCAGCAGTTTACACATTTGAGGCTTGGCAAGCAAATCTCTCATGATGAAAATAACTCATCATGAAAATGAATGAAATTTAAGAGAAATAAAAAATTTAAGGATTTTTCTGACCGCACTTTTTCGCCTTTATCCGCCTTATAGTTTCAAGTATAATGCCTGTATTTTTCATCACATTGTTATTAAAAAAATTATGAGTACAAAATTCAACGTAAAAACATTCCAAGGCATGATTTTAGCCTTGCAAGAATATTGGGCAAATCAAGGCTGTACCGTTGTTCAACCTTTTGATATGGAAGTGGGCGCAGGAACCTCTCACCCAATGACTGCATTACGCGCATTAGGCCCTGAGCCGATGGCATTTGCTTATGTGCAACCTTCACGTCGTCCGACCGATGGTCGCTATGGCGAAAACCCAAACCGCTTACAACATTACTACCAATTCCAAGTGGTGATTAAACCGTCTCCAGACAACATTCAAGAACTCTATTTAGGTTCACTTGAAATGCTCGGTTTCGATCCAACACAAAACGACATCCGTTTTGTTGAAGATAACTGGGAAAACCCAACCTTAGGTGCTTGGGGTTTAGGCTGGGAAGTCTGGTTAAACGGTATGGAAGTGACCCAATTTACCTATTTCCAACAAGTGGGCGGCTTAGAATGTAAACCCGTAACAGGTGAAGTGACCTACGGTTTAGAGCGTTTAGCGATGTACATCCAAGGCGTAGATTCTGTATATGACTTAGTTTGGTCTGATGGCCCGCTTGGCAAAACCACTTACGGTGATGTGTTCCATCAAAACGAAGTGGAACAATCAACTTACAATTTTGAATACGCCGATACCGATTTCTTATTCTACTGCTTCGATCAATACGAAAAAGAAGCGAAAAGCTTATTAGAATTAGAGCGTCCGTTACCATTACCGGCTTACGAGCGCATTTTAAAAGCCGCACACAGCTTCAACTTGTTAGATGCACGTAAGGCGATTTCGGTCACGGAACGTCAACGCTATATTTTACGCATTCGTGCATTAACTAAAGGTGTGGCGGAAGCGTATTATGCAAGCCGTGAAGCCTTAGGTTTCCCAGGTTGTAAAAAATAAGGCGAAAAACGACCGCACTTTAAGCATCAATCCAATGATATAAGGAAAAAATGATGAAAGATTTTCAATACCCAGACGATATCTACACGGAACCAGAAATTGATCCTAATACGCTTGCGAATTTAGGCCCATTGGCTAGATTAGCGGGTGTTTGGGAAGGTAAGCGTGGTGTGGATATCAACCCGAAAGCAGAAGGACCAGAAAAAGATCCTTATATCGAACGTTACGAAGCTCATCCAACTGATGGTCAACCCAATGGTCCGCAACTCTATTATGGATTACGTTATCACACCCATATTGTTGAGCCAGGCGAAGTGGAAACATTCCACGATCAAGTGGGTTATTGGTTATGGGAACCTGAAACAGGCAATATTTTATTAACTGGTAGCATTCCACGCGGCCAAACGTTTATTGCTGTCGGTAATGCACCGGCTGATGCGAAAGAGTTTACGGTAAAAGCAGTACGCGGTTCACTAACAAACGGTATTATTTCGAATCCGTTCTTGGAGCGTTCATTTACCACGGAAAGTTTTGAAATGACGGTGAAATTCCATGATGATGGCACTTGGTCATACGATCAAACCACCATCCTGATTATCCCGAATTATGATGCGCCGTTTGAACATCGCGATCGTAACCGATTAACCAAAATTGGCGAGCCGAAATTAAATCCAACTGCGGCAGCAGAACAAGGAGGTGAATAATGAAACCCATTCTTTATTACGCAGCAGATTGCCCTGATACAGCGCCATTTGTGGCAGAGTTAAAACGTTTGGGCGTGAATTATGAGGCAGTGGAAGTCTTATCTTCCATTCCAAACTTGAAACAATGGTTGCGCTTGCGTGATCGTCACGCCGCATTTGATGATGCAAAAGCACAAGGCTATGCGGGCTTTCCAGCGTTATTGTTAGATGACGACCGTGTTATTTTGGATGAATCCAAATTAAAAGAGATTTTCTAAAGTAATGAAGAAGGTCAGTTTTTTACAATTTTTATTTAAAATTGGCGATGACTATTTAATGTTTCTACGAAATTTAACGCCTGCAGTGTTATTTTTATCACTGGCATTATTTATGTTTTCTGAGCTGGATTGGGTACATTGGGGCTGGAGTGATGTACCAGTGCTGTTTTTATGCCTCGCTTCTGGATTTATTGCACTCAGTGTAATGGCAATCAATACTGTCGCTTTTGTACGCAAGATGCTGAAAACCTTAAGAGCATTAAGCGGAGAGAGTGAACTTGATGAAAATATTGGTACGCTCGCATTATTTAAAATGCTCTGGGTGGAGAGCAACAGTAAACAACTAATCTTTTTTGCGGTAGTCAATA
Organism: Parahaemophilus parainfluenzae; assembly: GCA_032568935.1. GTDB lineage: Bacteria > Pseudomonadota > Gammaproteobacteria > Enterobacterales > Pasteurellaceae > Haemophilus_D > Haemophilus_D parainfluenzae_AE. The sequence goes on along the minus strand of JAWHBY010000003.1, from coordinate 44,037 downwards.
TTGTTGCAGTATTTATGGTGTTAGTTTACGGCAGCAAATATGCCTTGAATTTTTATAGCTCAATTTCAGCATTAAATGATTAAGTCTCGAATATGAAAAAAATAACCCTAAAATTCACCGCACTTTTGCTTGGTTCTGCTTTAGCAACTAGCGTGTTGGCAACAGAAAATCACCAAAATACACAGAATTCAGATTATGAGCTTGAGAAAGTCTTAATTTTCAGCCGTCATGGATTACGCTCGCCAGTGGAAAAAGATCCACAAGAAATGGCAAAATATTCCCCGTATGAGTGGGCGAAATGGGATGTGCCATCAGGTTATCTCACGGCAAAAGGTACAGTATTAGAAACCTACTTCGGACAATATTTAGGTCAATGGCTTGCGGATAAAGGGTTATTAACAACTGAACGTTGTGCATCAGGCGAAGGCATTTTCGCTTATGCGAATGGCGTGCAACGCACAATTGCAACGGGGCAAGCTATTGTGGCAGGGGCTTTTGCCGGATGTAATGTGCAATTACACCATCGCGGTGAAATTGGTTCAGAAAAAGATCCAATTTTTACTACAAAAGTCCACAACCCAAGCAAAGCCTTGATTGAATCTGCAAAAAATAATGTTGATTTAACCGCTTTACAGAAAAAATTAGCACCAAATTATGCGCTATTGAGTGAAATCATTGATTACAAAAATTCACCAAACTGCTTACAAAAAGGCGAATGTGATTTAGGTGGAAAAGTCGGTGAATACAGTATTAAAGACGGCAAGTCGGTCAAGATTACTGGTTCTATTAGCACCGGGAAGAAAATTGTCAGTGCGTTATTGCTTGCACATTATGTGGGTAAGCCTGATTCAGAAATTGCCAACGGTCGTGTGAATAGCCAAGACAAATGGCGTGCAATTAACGAAATTAAAAACGAATATTACCACACGTTATTTAAAAACAATGAAGCGCTGGCACAAAATGCCTCATATCCGTTGTTAGCATTTATTCAGCGACAGCTAAATAGCAAAAATAAAATTAATTTATTGGTTGGACATGATTCTAATATCGTCGCTCTGCTTGCGGCATTGGGTGTTGAGCCTTATGAATTGAATAATTCATTAGAAAATATCCCAATTGGCGGTAAGTTGCTATTTGAAGTATGGAAGCATAAACCGAGCGGTAAGCTCAAATTTAAATTGGATTATGTTTATCAAACCACCGACCAGCTGATTAACATTACGCCACTAAGTTTAGCGACACCACCAAACCAAACAGCATTAACCCTTAAAGGCTGTGAAAAAGATGAAAAGGGCTTTTGTGATTATGAGCGGTTTCAACAGGTGTTGAGTGAAGGGATTGAGAACGGCAAGAAGTAGCTTTCATGCAACCCTATGAAAAATACTTAAAAGAGAATTCGCAGAAATTGCGAGTGGATCAAACGGATGCGGAAAGAAAGCTATGGCAACGCATCAATCGAGATCAATTATTAGGATTTCGATTTAATCGGCAAAAGCCACTTTTAAGCTATATCGTTGATTTTTATTGTGCGAAAGCAAAGCTGATTATCGAATTAGACGGTAGTCAGCACTATGAGCCCGATCATCAGGAAAAAGACGCATTGCGAGATGCTGAATTAAATTCACTTGGTTTTACGGTGATGCGGTTTAGCAATGATGAAGTCATGCGTGAAATTGAAGCGGTAGTAGAGCAGATTTATTTGTTTTTAGAGAATGTAAGGGCTGATTGAGTATGAGCGTTAAGTAGCTCTGCCAAATCTCCCCTACCCCTCTTTGCTAAAGAGGGGGATTTCTTGAGTAAATTGATAGTAACTGACTCATTTACATTTTAATTTCAATAGAGATTAAATTATCTGCTTTCAAAAAACGTTAAAGTAGAACATAAATATTTAATTCTCCAAAGATCCAATCCCCTCTTTAGCAAAGAGGGGTAGGGGAGATTTGGCAGAAGTGAAAACAGAGAAATATAAAAGATGATTAAGAAACTATATTCAATAATTTTTATTTGCGTATTGTTAATAATAGGTTGTACGAATAGTAATTCCGTTGTTCAAAAACAAATAACACATATACGTTTTTTTGATAATTCTATTCATGTTCAGATAAATGAAAAACTGTATCATTTAAAGAGCAAAGATAAGAAAACAATACAACAATTTAAAGAATTTTATGATAGTTACCATTATAAAGTATCTAAACAAGCTTTAAACCTGCAAATACTAACGCAAAGTTCTAATGAGCTTATATACTCACTTTTTATTGATAAAAATCTATTAAGTGATGATGACTTAATCAAATTAAAAAAAGTATATCAAGCTGAAGCTTATGAAAAACAATATATAAAAGTAACATTCTTGGCTGATGCTGAGACTTTTTATGGTTTAAATAATTTAACTGATGAATATAAATTAGATACCCCACTACCAATAGTAGTAACTGACAAAAGACCTTTTTTTGAAACTGGTAACGGTCAATTGTTATTTATTTTAACAATGCCAGTTTGGGTACCATTTGCATTAGTATTTGGTTTAAAGCCTTAATATTTATAATGATATAAATTATGTTTACATAGAGACTCCAAAATGACAACCCAAAACTTCCTAGTAGAAATCGGCACGGAAGAGCTGCCACCAAAAGCTCTCAAAACATTAGCAACCTCTTTTGCGGATAACGTTGAGGCGCAATTGAACCAAGCAGGTTTAACCTTCGACAAAATTGAATGGTTTGCGGCACCACGTCGTTTGGCGGTGAAAGTGTTGAACTTAGCCACACAACAGCCAAGCAAAGAAATCGAAAAACGTGGACCAGCAGTGTCTGCAGCTTTTGACGCTGAAGGTAAACCAACTAAAGCGGCAGAAGGCTGGGCGCGTGGTTGTGGTATTACCGTTGAGCAAGCAGAACGCATTGCAACTGATAAAGGCGAATGGCTCGTTCATCGTGCGAAAATTGAAGGGCAACCGACCAAAAACTTGCTTAACGACATTGTGTCAAGTGCGTTGGCGAAATTGCCAATTCCAAAACCGATGCGTTGGGCAGACAAAACCGTACAATTTATCCGCCCGGTTCATACGGTGACCATGTTGTTAGGTGATGAGTTAATCGAAGGCGAAATTTTAGGTGTAGCAAGTGCGCGCACCATTCGCGGTCACCGTTTCTTAGGCGAGAAAGAATTTGAAATTCAACATGCAGATCAATATCCGCAATTATTGCGTGAAAAAGGTTCTGTAGTGGCTGATTTCAACGAGCGTAAAGCAGAAATTTTGGCAAAATCTCAAGCAAAAGCAACCGCACTTGGCGGTGTGGCTGACATTGAAGAAAGCCTGCTTGAAGAAGTAACCTCTTTGGTGGAATATCCAAATGTCTTAGCGGCAAAATTTGAAGAGCGTTTCTTAGCGGTGCCTGCGGAAGCCTTGGTTTACACCATGAAAGGCGACCAAAAGTATTTCCCTATTTATGACAAAGACGGCAAATTATTACCGCACTTTATTTTTGTATCGAACATCAATCCTGAAGATCCAACAGCAATTATCGAAGGGAATGAAAAAGTGGTTCGCCCACGTTTAACTGATGCGGAATTCTTCTTCAAAACTGACTTAAAACAAAAACTGGTTGATCGTTTACCACGCTTAGAAACCGTATTGTTCCAACAACAACTGGGTACATTGAAAGACAAAACCGACCGTATCGAACAACTTGCAGGTGAAATTGCAAAACAAATCGGTGCAGACGAAGCGAAAGCAAAACGTGCCGGTTTACTGTCAAAATGTGACTTAATGACCAACATGGTGTTTGAATTCACTGATACACAAGGCGTAATGGGGATGCACTATGCCCGTCATGACGGTGAAGATGAAGAAGTTGCAGTGGCGTTAAACGAACAGTATATGCCACGCTTTGCCGGTGATGAATTACCAAAATCACTCGTTGCAAGTGCGGTCGCTTTAGCGGATAAATTTGACACTTTGACGGGTATTTTCGGTATCGGACAAGCACCGAAAGGCAGTGCAGACCCGTTTGCATTACGTCGTGCAGCATTAGGGGCATTACGTATTATCGTTGAGAAAAACCTGCCGCTGGATTTGGAAGATTTAGTGAAAAAATCCACCGCACTTTTCGGCGATAAACTCACGAATCAAAACGTGGTTGCCGATGTGGTGGACTTCATGCTGGGTCGTTTCCGTGCATGGTATCAAGATGAAGGCATTGCGGTGGATGTGATTCAAGCCGTATTGGCACGTCGTCCGACTCGTCCTGCTGATTTTGATGCGCGCGTTCGTGCGGTTTCACACTTCCGTACTTTAGATTCAGCGGAAGCCTTAGCGGCAGCAAATAAACGTGTAAGCAATATCTTAGCGAAAGCGGATGCTGCAATTGGCGAGATCAATTTAACCGCTTGCGTAGAGCCAGCAGAAAAAGCTCTTGCTGAAGCAGTACTTGCATTACGTACCGAAGTACAACCGCTTATTGCAAAAGGTGATTACACAGCAGTATTAGATAAATTAGCGAACTTACGCGCGCCAGTAGACAGTTTCTTTGATAACGTAATGGTAAATGCTGAAGATCCAGCATTACGCCAAAATCGTTTAGCGATTTTAAATACGTTACAAAACTTGTTCTTACAAGTGGCGGATATTTCGCTATTGCAATAATGAATCTAAAAAAGGATGGTCAATTTTCCAACGACTATCCTTTTGTATATAGACTTCAAATGATTATTTCTCTATAATCAACCGCACTTTCCCCCCTTAGCTCAGTCGGTTAGAGCAGGCGACTCATAATCGCTTGGTCACTGGTTCAAGTCCGGTAGGGGGGACCATTTATTGAGATCGCATTAAGCGGTCTTTTTTATTGCCTTTTTCTAATGTGTTTTAGGCGTTATATCCTTTCAACAATTCATCCCAATTTTCTTCATTGAATTGAATATTCATTCTGCCGACTTCTTTGACAAAAGAGCGGTGTAATCTTTCTAAGTTGCCTTGTTTCCAAAAATCGCCTGATTTTTGACCGCACTTATCGAAATCAATGAGCCAACATTTTTGTTCATTTTCGAATTGTTGAACGAGAATATTATGAGCATTGAGATCCGTATGGCAAATTTGCAAATCATGCAACTGACGAATTAATTTACCAATGGCTTGCCAGACATCATTCGATAGTTGTTGAATTTGTAAAAGTGCGGTCAAATCTTGGGCATTTTCGATCTTTTCAATCAAGATATCTGCTTGGTAACAAATCCCTAATTTGCCTTTTTTAACACGTGCAGCGATCGGTTTTGGTACAGCTACACCTGCTTGATAGAGTTGATTTAAAAGCTGAAATTCTGCCACGCTACGAGTTTCACTCAATGATTGAAAACGATAGCGATCTTTGTTGAATTTTCCCCATAAACCACCTCGATAATAGTGACGAAGGGCAGTATTTACCCCAAACAGATCTTTTGTATTCAGGAAGTAGGTTGTGCCTCGTCCTTTGGCTGAACCGGTAATACGTTGTTGTTTTTCCCAAAAAGCCGATTCAAAAAATGAAGCGGGTTCAGTTGGTTTTTCCGTGAGATTAAAAAGAAAGAATTGATTATCTTGTTGGAATTCAAGCATTTTAGTTGAACCGAATAATAGAAAATGCCCTCATTCTACTTTAAAATAGACGGAAATTAAATGCGCGAGGAACTCAAATGTCCCATTCTCCACTTTTTACCTCCCCCCCTAAATCACTCTGTATTCTGCGTTTGTCTGCCGTGGGCGATGTTTGTCATGTACTTGCTGTAGTGCAGCATATTCAACGTTATTGGCCACAAACGAAATTAACGTGGATTGTGGGTAAAACAGAAATGGGGCTGCTTTCGGGCATTGAAGGCGTGGAACTGGTTCCTTACGATAAAAAGAGCGGTTGGAAAGGCGTGTGGAATTTATGGATGTTTTTGAAAAACAATCAATTTGATGCGCTTTTGAATATGCAGACAGCATTTCGTGCTTCTATTATTTCTCTTGGTATTCAAGCGAAATATAAAATTGGGTTTGGCAAAAAACGTTCTCGAGAAGGACAGTGGTTGTTTGTGAATCGTCGAGTTCAAGATCCTGAAACGCCTCATGTGCTAGATGGTTTTATGGCCTTTGCAGATTATCTTGGTGTACCATTGACAGGAATGCTTTCTTGGCAATTGGCGATTTCTGATGCAGATCGAGAATACGCCAAACAATTTATTGATCCAACGCACAAAAATCTAATTATTTCTCCTTGCTCCAGTAAAGCCGAGAAAGATTGGTTGGTGGGGCGTTATGCGGAAGTGGCAAATATTGCTCATCAACATAATGTGAATGTGATTTTTTGTAGCTCGCCGGCAAAACGCGAATTAGAAATGGTGAAAAAAATTACCGCACTTTGTGATTTTCAACCAGTTGATGCTTCAGGAAAAACCAGTTTGAAACAACTTGCTGCATTAATTCATCAAGCAAATTTAGTGATCTCGCCTGATTCTGGTCCCGCTCATATTGCGACCACGCAAGGCACACCTGTCATTGGATTGTATGCTTATCATAATCCGCTGCGTACTGCGCCTTATCATAATCTGGATAATGTGGTGTCAGTATATGAAGAAAATGTGCAAAAAGAACAAGGAAAACCTTCAAGTGAATTGCCTTGGGCGACTAAATTAAAAGGCAAAAATTTAATGGCTGAAATTCAGGTAGAGCAAGTGGTGGCTCAGATGAGAGCGTTGAATTTATTTTAAGTGCGGTCAATTTTAGAGATAAAAAAGCCCTCAAATGAGGGCTGAAAGAATCATAAAGTTCCTTGCGAATTATTCGCCTTTTTGTGCGTTGTAAGCTTCTAATGCACGAAGAGAGTAAGTGTAAGCCGCACCTGCATTTAATGCGATAGACATCGCTAATGCTGCTGCCACTTCTTCTTCAGTTGCACCTGCTTTCACCGCTTCATCAGCGTGCACGCCAATGCAGCTTTCACAACGTGTTGTTACGGCAACTGCTAATGCAATTAATTCACGGGTTTTGGCATCTAATACGTTACCTTCTGCCGCCGCCGCACCTAATGCGCCATAAGCTTGTAACATTTTAGGGTATTTTTTACCTAATGCACCGAATGATTTTTTAACGTGTGCTACATCATTTTTCCAATCTGCAAACATTGTTTTTCTCCTTAAATTTAGTACAAATTTCGAGAGGAATTATAAGCAGATTAGCGTATGATACTTGTCAAATTGTCTTAACTTTTAGACGGAAAATCTCACAATGGATTATTTAGATAAATTAACACAGCTGGCGCAAGTGCGCGGGGAAATTAATATTCGCTGCTTGTTTCAAGGAGATTGGCAAGTTGAACATCAGCCAGATGCGGCGGAATACCAAGGTTTATTTCATTTAATTGAGCAAGGTGAGTGCTGGGTAACCTTTGCGAGAAAACAGTTTCATTTGAAGAAGGGTGATCTCTTTTTTCTCCCTCAAAATCGACCGCACTTTTTGGGCAGTTCTCAACAAAAAAGAGAGAATAGCCAACAGAGAGAGCAATCAAATGCACTTTTTAATGTCCATCAAATAGGAGCAGGTACGCCCGATCTGAAGATGTTTTGTGGAACATTTTATTACCAAAAACCGTCATTATTAATTGATTCGTTACCAGACTATCTACATCTTTCGCTGCAAAATACGCCCGTGCAGCCCTTGGTTTCACTTTTTTTACAAGAAGCCGAGAAACCGGAGCAAGGCACAAAATCTGTGATTGATGCATTATCAAATGTGTTGTTTATTTATATTTTGCGTCATGCACAGCAAATAGGTTTGCTCAATCAAGGCTTACTAGCCGCGTTGCAGGATAAAAGGCTGAATCAAGTCCTTGAAAAAATCCTGTTTTCACCTCAATTAGATTGGAATATTGAGCAATTAGCAGAGTTGGCATCCATGTCTCGTGCGACCTTTATGCGGATCTTTCAACAGCAACTCGGGATGCCACCAGGAAAATTTCTCACACAAGTGCGGTTAGAAATGGCGGCGGTTTTATTGAAAAATACGCAAAAGACCATTTTGGCAATCGCCCTTGAAGTAGGGTATCAATCAGATGCACATTTTAGTAAGGCGTTTAAAGCAATTTATGGGCTTTCACCAAGCCAATTTCGCAAAACTTAGCCCATCGTTTAAAATTTGCGCTATAATGACCGCACTTTAGGCGGCTCTGTTGCCTTTAATTTTTTAAGGTATTGTTATGTTTAATAAAATATTTTCATGGTTTGAAAACCGTTTAAATCCTTATCCGAAAAGCAATCCAACGACGCCTGAAAAAGGCTTGTTCCGTTTTATTTGGTCAAGCATTGATGGTATGAAAGGTTGGATCTTTTTACTCGCGGTATTGACGGTCGGTACTGGTGTGATGGAAGCCTTACTTTTCCAATTTATGGGATTATTGGTAGATTGGCTCGGCGCTTATTCACCAACCACACTTTGGCAAGAAAAAGGGCATTTACTCGCCGGTATGGCAGCCTTGCTTATTTTCAGTATTGTATGGTCATTTGTGGGCGTGAATGTGCGCTTACAAACGCTACAAGGGGTGTTCCCAATGCGTTTGCGTTGGAATTTCCACCGTTTGATGCTAGGACAAAGCTTAAGTTTCTACCAAGATGAATTTGCAGGCCGTGTATCGGCGAAAGTGATGCAAACCGCCCTTGCAGTGCGTGATACCGTCATGACCATTGCGGATATGTTGGTGTATGTTGCCGTCTATTTTATTACGTCAGGTTTGGTGCTTGCAGCTTTAGATACTTGGTTTTTAGTGCCGTTTTTCTTATGGATTGTGGCATTTGTGACTATTTTACGTTTGCTTATTCCTCGTTTATCGAAAACAGCACAACGACAAGCCGATGCACGATCTTTAATGACAGGACGTATTACGGATGCTTACTCAAATATTGCAACGGTAAAACTATTTTCACATGATGCGAGAGAAGCGAATTATGCGAAACGTTCCATGGAAGAATTTATGGTCATCGTGCATGCACAAATGCGTTTGGCGAGTTCATTAGATACCTTAACTTATGCAACCAATATCTTCTTAACGTTAAGTACTGCGATTTTAGGTGTGGTGTTATGGCAAAACGGTCAAGTCGGTGTGGGGGCGGTGGCGACTGCAACTGCGATGGCGTTACGTGTAAATGCTCTTTCTCGTTGGATTATGTGGGAGTCTGCTCGCTTATTTGAAAATATCGGGACAGTGAATGATGGTATGGCAACGCTAACCAAACCGCATACCATTGTCGATAAGCCAAATTGTGTTGCATTAGAAGTGAAACAAGGTGAAATCAAATTTAACGATATTTCGTTTGCCTATTATCCGAATAAACCGTTGCTTAACCATTTTAATCTCACCATCAAACCGGGTGAAAAAGTGGGCTTAATTGGTCGTTCTGGTGCAGGTAAATCAACCATTGTGAATTTACTTCTACGTTTCTATGAAGCGCAAGAAGGTTCAATTACTATTGATGGTCAAAATATTTTAGATGTAAGCCAAGAAAGCCTTCGTAGTCAGATTGGTCTTGTAACACAAGATACCTCGCTTTTACACCGCTCTGTTCGCGATAATATTATTTATGGTCGCCCAACAGCGACAGATGAAGAAATGTTCAATGCAGCTAAACGTGCGGAAGCAGCCGATTTCATTCCTTATCTCAGCGATGCTCAAGGCAGAAAAGGCTATGATGCTCATGTTGGTGAACGTGGGGTGAAACTATCGGGTGGTCAACGTCAACGTATTGCCATTGCGCGTGTCATGTTAAAAGATGCGCCAATTTTACTGTTGGATGAAGCGACCAGTGCGCTGGACTCCGAAGTGGAAGTGGCGATCCAGGAAAGTCTCGATAAGATGATGGAAAATAAAACGGTTATTGCCATTGCTCACCGTTTATCCACTATTGCGGCAATGGATCGTTTAATCGTGTTAGATAAAGGACAAATTGTCGAACAAGGAACTCACGCAGAATTGCTTGAACAAAATGGCCTTTATGCTCGCCTTTGGAAACATCAAAGTGGCGGCTTCTTGAGTGAGCATGCTGAGTAAAACACAGGAAAAAATGACCGCACTTTGCAAAGGTGTAAATCTTGAGAGAGTTTAGATAGAGATTGAACTTTTCTCATAATTAGTGCGAATTTCCTTTGACTATTTTATTGACAACAGGTAATATTCGCACCCTATGCAAAAGGTAAAACTACCCCTAACCGTTGATCCGGTTAAAGACGCTCAACAAAGAATTGATTATGATGGTTATTATACCGCTAGTCAGTTAGTGCGTTTAGCTGAATCTACGGGGAAAGTGCTCAGCGATGCACAGGTAACATTATCGTTTTATATTGATCCACAAAAATTAGTGGTAATGAAAGGGCAAGTACAAGTTGATGTCGAATCAGACTGTCAACGTTGTGGCGAGCCATTCAAACAAACATTGGAATGTTATTTTATGTATAGTCCAGTGGCTAATTGGGATCAGGCTGATGACTTGCCGGAAATTTATGAGCCAATCGAATTTAATGAGTTTGGTGAAATAGATTTACTTGGTGCAGTGGAAGACGAACTTATTTTAGCTCTACCGCTTGTTCCAATGCATTCATCTGAACACTGTGAAGTGTCCGCGCACGAACAGGTTTTTGGCGAATTGCCTGAAGAATTGGCAAAAAAACCGAACCCGTTCGCTGTATTAGCTAATTTAAAGCAAAAGTAAATTAAATTTAGGAGTATAGCCAATGGCTGTTCAACAAAACAAAAAATCTCGTTCACGTCGTGATATGCGTCGTTCACACGATGCATTAACTACTGCTGCAGTATCAGTGGATAAAGCAAGCGGTGAAACTCACTTACGCCACCACGTAACTGCTGACGGTTACTACCGTGGTCGCAAAGTGATTAATAAGTAATTTTACTTATAAGGTATTCACTTGAACCGTCTAACCTTAGCGTTAGATGTGATGGGCGGGGACATTGGTCCCCGTATTACTATCCCCGCATCTCTTTCAGCGTTGGAAGCAGATCCAATGCTCTCTTTAGTGCTGTTTGGCGATAGCCAACAAATTTCCCCTTTACTGGAAAATGCACCTTCTTCCCTTTTAGAACGTATTCAAATTCATCATTGCACAAAGACTATTGATAACAATCAAGGTATTTCTCATGCATTGCGTCATAGCAAAGGCTCGTCGATGCGTTTAGCTATTGAAATGGTTCAGAAAGGTGAGGCGCAAGGTTGTGTCAGCGCAGGGAATACGGGCGCATTGATGGGATTGTCAAAGGTACTCTTACAGCCTTTAGAGGGAATTCAACGCCCTGCGTTGGTATCCTTATTACCATCGATGACGGGTGATAAAACCGTGATGTTAGATTTAGGCGCGAACGTAGAATGTTCTGCTCAAAATCTCTATGAATTTGCCGTCATGGGCTCGATCTTTGCCGAAAACCGATTGAACTTAGTTTATCCACGTATTGCCTTACTCAATATTGGTGTGGAAGAAATTAAAGGGCATCAATCCATTCGTGAAGCCGCGAATTTATTAGAAAAATCGACTGCACTTAATTATACCGGCTTTATTGAAGGTAACTTTTTATTAAATGGTGTGGCTGATGTGGTTGTGAGTGATGGGTTTTCGGGAAATATTGCATTAAAAACCCTTGAAGGGGCCGCTAAGAATCTGTTATCTCTTCTGAAAGGAAAAGAAAAACAGCCTATTTTTAAATCATTTGCCAAATTTATTCTGCGTTTTTTCTTTAAAGATGCTTATCATCGCTTGAAACACATTAACCCAGATGAATATAATGGGGCATCTTTACTCGGATTAACGGCTGTTGTGGTGAAAAGCCATGGCAGTGCAAATGTGGATGCATTTGCTCGTGCAATTGCGGATGCCGCTTTGCAAGCGCGTTTGCAAATTCCACAAAAAATCTTGGCGGGTTTACAACGTTATTAATTAATAAGTTTTGATATGATGAATAGTAGAATTTTATCCACCGGTAGCTATTTGCCGAGCCACATTCGTACCAATGCGGATTTGGAAAAAATGGTTGATACTTCAGATGAATGGATCGTGACGCGTTCGGGCATTCGTGAACGTCGTATTGCAGCAGCAGATGAAACTGTCGCAACAATGGGATGTGAAGCAGCCAAAAAAGCACTTGAAATGGCCAATCTTGATCCTCAAGAAATTGAGTTGATCATCGTTGCAACAACCAGTGGTTCTCACGCTTATCCAAGTTCAGCTTGCCAAGTTCAAGGTTTATTAGGCATTGAAGATGCGATTTCTTTTGACTTAGCGGCAGCTTGTACCGGTTTTGTTTATGCTTTAGGTGTAGCGGATAAATTTATTCGTTCAGGTAGCGTGAAAAAAGCCCTTGTGATTGGTGCAGATCTTAACTCGCGTAAATTAGATGAAACCGATCGTAGCACTGTCGTGTTATTTGGTGACGGTGCGGGTGCGGTGATTTTAGAAGCATCAGAGCAAGAAGGCATTATTTCAACGCATTTACATGCATCGCCAGATAACCATGCAGCATTACTACTTCCACAAGCTGAACGTGGTGTGGAGAAATCTGGTTATATTGAAATGCAAGGTAACGAAACCTTTAAATTAGCGGTGCGTGAGCTTTCTAATGTGGTGGAAGAAACCCTTTCTGCCAATAATCTCCAAAAAACAGATATCGACTGGCTTGTGCCGCATCAAGCGAATTTACGTATTATTACGGCGACAGCAAAAAAATTAGAGATGGATATGTCGCAAGTAGTAGTAACGCTTGATCGTACAGCCAATACCAGTGCGGCGACTGTGCCAACGGCTTTAGATGAAGCGGTGCGTGATGGCCGAATTCAACGTGGTCAATTGCTTCTACTCGAAGCTTTTGGCGGTGGTTGGACTTGGGGTTCCGCATTGGTGCGATTCTAATTAATTTGTTAGAATCCCGACAGAATTTTAAAAGTGCGGTTAAATTTGACCGCACTTTCAACATTTAAACGATGAAGAAATAGGAAGAAAACATGAAAAAATTCGCAATGGTTTTTCCAGGACAAGGTTCTCAAGCTGTTGGCATGTTAGCTGATCTTGCTAACGAATATCCGGTAGTCACTGAGACTTTTAAACAAGCATCTGAAGCGCTTGGCTATGACTTATGGAACTTGGTTCAACAAGGTCCAGCAGAAGAATTAAATAAAACTTGGCAAACTCAGCCTGCATTATTAGTGGCATCCGTTGCGATCTTCCGTGTATGGAAAGAAAAATACCCACAATTACAACCAAGTGTGATGGCTGGTCACAGTTTAGGTGAATATTCAGCATTAGTTTGTGCTGGTGTCATTGATTTCAAAGACGCGATCAAATTAGTGGAATTACGCGGTAAATTAATGCAACAAGCAGTACCAGAAGGTACTGGTGCAATGTATGCGATTATTGGTTTAGACAATGACGCGATTATCAATGCATGTAAACAAGCTGAGCAAGGTGAAGTAGTATCTGCGGTAAACTTTAACTCACCTGGTCAAGTAGTCATTGCTGGAGCGAAAGAGGCAGTAGAACGTGCGGCTGCATTATGTAAAGAAGCGGGCGCAAAACGAGCTTTACCATTAGCGGTAAGTGTTCCTTCACATTGTGCATTAATGAAACCTGCAGCAGAACAATTAGCCGTAACACTTGAAAGCATTGCGCTTAATGCGCCAGCAACACCAGTATTAAACAACGTAGATGTCAAAGCGGAAACAGAAAGTGCAGAAATTCGTACCGCACTTATTCGCCAATTATATAGCCCAGTTCGTTGGACTGAAACCGTTGAGAAAATGGCGCAAGATGGCGTAGAGGTTTTAGTTGAAATAGGTCCAGGTAAAGTATTAAACGGTTTAACAAAACGTATCGTGGCAGAATTACAAGCAACATCAGTAAACGATGTGGCATCATTAGATGCTGTTGAAGCATTATTAGCATAAAAGGGGATTAAAAATGCAAAATAAAATCGCATTAGTGACAGGTGCAACACGTGGTATTGGCCGCGCAATTGCAGAAGAATTAGCATCAAAAGGTGCATTTGTAATTGGTACCGCAACCTCTGAAAAAGGTGCTGATACCATTTCTGCTTACCTTGGTGATAAAGGTAAAGGTTTAGTATTAAATGTGGCTGACAAAGAAAGTATTGATGCCGTATTAGAACAAATTAAAGAACAATTCGGTGATATTGATATCCTCGTGAATAACGCTGGTATCACTCGTGATAATTTATTAATGCGTATGAAAGATGAAGAATGGTTCGATATTATGCAAACCAACTTAACCTCTGTATTCCATCTTTCTAAAGCAATGTTACGCTCCATGATGAAAAAACGTTTCGGTCGTATTATTACTATTGGTTCAGTGGTGGGTTCAATGGGTAACCCGGGTCAATCTAACTACTGTGCAGCAAAAGCGGGTTTGATTGGCTTTTCTAAAGGTTTAGCGAAAGAAGTGGCATCACGTGGCATTACTGTAAACGTGGTAGCACCCGGCTTTATCGCAACAGATATGACTGAAGTGCTTACTGAAGAACAAAAAGCAGGTATTCTTGGTAATGTACCGGCTGGCCGTTTAGGTGAACCAAAAGATATCGCAAAAGCGGTAGCGTTTTTAGCTTCTGATGATGCAGCTTATATTACGGGTACCACATTACATGTGAATGGCGGCTTATATATGAGCTAACCCTTTAGGGCATATATATCGGGGATTTTGTCTATAAAATATAGCAAAGCAGTTTAGTTAATGATAAAATCCCAATCGCAATGTAACTTTTTCTCTGTATGTGTTTTTACATTGCCTATTTTTTTGTGGTGCGACCACCTAAGAAATAGTTGCAACTTTATCAAAAATGCATACACTAACCGCTCTTAAATGAGTTAAAACAACAATAGGAAAAACAAATGAGTATTGAAGAACGCGTGAAAAAAATCATCGTTGAACAATTAGGTGTTAAAGAAGAAGACGTAAAACCAGAAGCTTCTTTCGTTGAAGATTTAGGTGCGGACTCTTTAGATACAGTTGAATTAGTAATGGCTTTAGAAGAAGAATTCGATATCGAAATTCCTGATGAAGAAGCTGAAAAAATCACAACTGTTCAATCTGCGATTGACTACGTTCAAAACAATCAGTAATTTTTAAGTTGGGCGATCTTTTAGGTCGCCTAATTTTTTCTTTAAATTTCTTTTCTAAATTCTTTATCTTTAAATAAAACAAGATATACCTCAATCTCTTAAATTTCTGACCGCACTTTTCTTTTTTTAATCTTTCTCAGATTTGCTTTTATTATCTAGCTCCCTTATTTTTTGATTTAAAACAAGGTTTGCCTTAAAATTACTTATTATGAGTTAATTTTGATGCTAGTATTTAGTCAAAAATTTTTCTAATTAACCATAAAATGATTCGGAGTATCTTATGGATTTTCTAATGAACCTAGGTGAAGGTAGCCAGTTTGCTATTCAGCTGGCTATTGTTCTTATCTGCTTGTTTTACGGAGCAAAAAAAGGTGGTATCGCACTGGGTATGCTTGGTGGGGTAGGCTTAATTGTTCTTGTTTTTGGCTTTGGTATTGAACCAGGTAAGCCAGCTATCGATGTGATGTTAACCATCCTTGCGGTGGTGGTCACATCGGCAACATTACAAGCCAGTGGTGGTTTAGATGTCATGTTACAAATTGCGGAGAAAATGCTTCGTCGTAACCCGAAATATGTCAGTATTTTGGCACCATTCGTCACTTGTTTCTTAACTATTTTATGTGGTACAGGTCACGTGGTTTATACCATGTTACCAATCATTTATGATATTGCGATCAAAAATGATATTCGCCCTGAACGTCCAATGGCGGCAAGTTCAATTGCTTCTCAAATGGGGATCATCGCATCGCCTGTTTCTGTGGCAGTAGTAACTTTAACCACATTCTTAGTGAATGCTAAAACCCCATTAGCAGGTTTTGATGGCTATTTAGATTTATTAAAAATTACCGTGCCTTCAACCCTTTGTGGTGTATTAGCTATCGGTATTTTCAGCTGGTTCCGCGGTAAAGATTTAGATAAAGACCCAGAATTCCAAGAGAAATTAAAAGATCCAGAATTCAAAAAATATGTTTATGGTGATAGCACATCATTATTAGACAAAAAATTGCCACAATCTAGCTGGAATGCGATGTGGATCTTCTTTGGTGCAATTTTAGTGGTAGCAGTGTTAGGTTACTTTAAGGATTTACGCCCAGCCTTTGAAAAATCAGCACCAGCTCAAGTGGTTGAAATTGTTTCTGCGGATAAAGCAGTGAAATCTTTCAATGTAAAAGACGGTAAAATTGTTGCATTAGCAAAAGATGGTACATTAGTACTTGATGTTAAAGACAGCAAAGCGAAAGCAAAAACAGCCTACAATAACGTTGCAATTTATAACGATAAAGGTGAAGTGGCTCAAACAATTACCGCTCAAGATAACAATATTGTGATCACTGCGGGTGATAAAACAGAAACTATCGATAACGCTGCAATCGTATTGAAAGATACTGCGAAGAAAAAAGTGAATTTAAGTATGGTTCACGTTATTCAAATCTTCATGTTATTAGCGGGTGCATTAATTGTTATCTTTACGAAAACAGATGCGGGTAAAATCAGTAGAAATGAAATTTTCCGTTCAGGTATGATTGCGTTAGTGGCGGTATTCGGTATTTCTTGGATGGCGGAAACCATGTTTACCGTTCACACCCCAATGATGAAAGCTGCACTAGGTGATGTGGTAAAAGCGCATCCTTGGACTTACGCTGTGATGTTGTTATTAATCTCTAAATTCGTAAACTCACAAGCTGCAGCATTAGTTGCATTCGTTCCACTTGCTTTAGGTATCGGTGTTGATCCAGCTATTATCTTAGCCTTTGCTTCAGCTTGTTATGGTTACTACATTTTACCTACTTACCCAAGTGACCTTGCGGCAATCCAATTCGACCGTTCAGGTACAACACATATTGGTAAGTTTGTAATTAACCACAGCTTTATTTTACCGGGCTTAATCGGTGTAATCACTTCATGTATCTTTGGTTACATTTTCACAAGCTTGTTTGGTTATCTATAATAACTAACAGATAAAAGAAAAGGCTATTCGTTTGAATAGCCTTTTTTATTACGCTTCCCAGCGTTTAAAAATGAGCGAGGTATTAACGCCCCCAAAAGCAAAGTTATTATTCATCACATAGTTTGTTTGAATTTGTCGGCCATCACCTTGAATGTAATCTAACTTACCACAACGTTCATCAATATTATCTAGGTTAATGGTTGGGGCAAACCAGCCATCACGCATCATTTCAATTGAGAACCATGACTCTAATGCACCACAAGCACCTAGGGTATGTCCTAAATAGCTTTTTTGTGAGCTAAGCGGTATTTTCCCAAATACGGCTTCTGTTGCGAGCGTTTCTGCGATATCGCCTTGTTCAGTGGCTGTACCATGGCCATTTACATAGCCCACTTGCTCTGGAGATAACTGCGCATCTTTTAAGGCTAACTCCATACAGCGCTGCATAGTATCTTTTTGTGGACGTGTCACATGAGCGCCATCGCTATTAGCACCATAGCCAATAATTTCTGCGATGATATTGGCACCACGAGAAAGGGCGTGTTCTAACTCTTCTAATACAAAAATACCAGCACCTTCCCCAATCACTAATCCATCACGATCTTTATCATAAGGACGAGGTGTTTGTTTAGGGTGAGCATTATTTCTACTTGCAGCATAAAGAGAGTCAAATACGTAGACCTCAGATGGACAAAATTCTTCTGCTCCGCCAGCAAGCATCATTGGGATTAAACCATGTTTAATTGATTCATAAGCATAGCCAATACCTTGGCTGCCGGAAGAACAAGCACTAGACGTAGGAATGATTCGGCCGGTTAGACCAAAGAAAATACCAATATTTGCTGCCGTGGTATGAGGCATCATACGCACATAGGTATTGGCATTAAAACCATCCGATTTTCCTGTCATGAGGAGTTCTGCCGCATCTCTGACATCATTTGTTGAGCCAGTGGAAGAACCACAGGCGACACCCATTATTCCTTCTTTTAAATAAGTTAAAATGATTCCATTCTCATCTAATAAATTGGCATTTGCTAAGGCGAGTTCAGCGGCTTCAACAGCAAATTGAGAGACACGGCCTAAACTGCGAAGTTGTTTTCGATTCCAATGGGCAGGAGGGGTGTAATCATGGATTTCTGCACCGAGATTTGCACCTAACTCAGGATAACGTTCAGCCCATTCAGTTTTCGCTTGAACTGCATTTTGTTTGCGTTGAAAGGCAGCTTTTACGTCTTCCCATGTTTTTCCAAAGGCTGTGACCGCACCAATACCTGTAATGACAACTCGTTTCATTTTTTTATCTCAATTATTCATTATTAGACTAGTACAAAAAATTTTGTACTGTAAATGTTTTAGCAAAGCCCGCCATTTACAGCAATAACTTGGCGAGTAATATAAGCGGCTTTTTCATCCATCAGAAAATCTACGGCATGCGCGACTTCTTCAGGGCTTCCCATTCTTGCAACTGGAATCATTTTTAAAATTTCATCAATCGGAAGATTTTCATCTAATATATCTGTATCGATGAGACCAGGAGCCACACAGTTTACTGTGATTTTACGTTTAGCGAGTTCGACGGCGAGTGCTTTTGCTGCACCAATAATACCGGCCTTAGAGGCGCTATAGTTAACTTGGCCTCGGTTGCCAATTAGTCCAGATACAGATGTGATACAAACGATTCGACCCGCTTTACGACGTCGGATCATTGGCATCATAATAGGATAGAGAACATTATAAAACCCATCTAAATTCGTGCGTAAAACAACATCCCAATCTTCATCAGTCAGCGCAGGGAATGCATTATCTCGTGTTAATCCGGCATTGAGCACAACGCCATAATAAGCACCGTGAGATTCAACATCAGCAAGTAGTTTTTCTGAGGTTTCGTTTCGATGACTAACATCAAACTGTAATACACGAGCTTGACGCCCTAATTCTCGAATTGATTGTGCGACCTCTTCAGCTTCTTCAATACGACTGCGGCAATGAACCACAATATCAAAACCTGATTGTGCAAGGCGTAAGGCGATGGCTTTACCGATACCTCGGCTTGATCCTGTAACTAAAATGGTTTCACTCATTTTTTATTCCTGTGATACTTGTGGTCTGAAAACGTTTAATGCACCTTCCACTAAAGGTTGCTGATTAGAAAGATCGATTAACGTACAGTCAAAAACACCAAATCCTGTTGCGTCTTCAATAGAACGTTTAATTTGAATTTGTAATAAACTTCCGACTGAGATATCTTGGCGATGTAATGTCAGTTTTCTTGAGCCGATCCAATAGCCTAATCCAATAGGTTGACCCGCTTTTACACATTTACATCCAGCCCATGCTGCTACGCCTTGAGCTAAGATTTCAGCGCCCATATAAGTAGCCAATTTACCGTCTTTCAAGAGCAGGCAATCTGGTTTTACGGTCATCTCCGCGATCAAATAATCTTCGCCAAATTCAGTAATTTTATCTAGCATGACCATTTCCCCACTATGAGGGATTAATGGTGAGATATCAGTAATAGGACAGGTTAAATCAATCATTCACTTCCCCTAAAATAAGTACTGAATTATTCCCACCAAAAGCGAAAGAGCTACTTGCACCAATGCGTCTGTCAGATTTCCAATGACTCATGTGATCAGTAATGGCAATCGGTGGCATTTTTTCATCGGTTTGTTCATCCCATAATTGTGCAGGAAGTTTGCCTGTTGGATTAAAAGTGCGGTCAATCATCCCCCATAAAATAGCCGCCTCAATAGCACCCGCAGCACCTAGAGTGTGTCCTGTATAAGGTTTTGTTGTTGTACAAGGCGTATCGTGACCAAAAATATGGTGAATGGCTAAGGCTTCCATCTGATCATTATGAATGGTGCCTGTGCCATGTAAATTAACCCAATTGATGGCTTCTGGTGCGAGTTTTGCCGAGTTTAATGCGTTTTGAAATGCTTTAATCGCACCTTCACCTTCAGGGTGTGGCGATGACATATGATAGGCATCACTGCTGGCGCCATAACCTAATAGAGCAATATTATGATCATCTAATTTTTCTTTACTCATCACGAATACAGCGGAACCTTCACCAAGATTGATACCTTGTCTGTTGGCAGAAAAAGGATTGGTTTGTTCAGCAGATAAAACGGAGAGAGAGTTAAAACCAACTAACGTTAATAGCGATAAAGTATCGACGCCACCGCAAATTACTGCATCGCACAAATTCGCATTCAATAGACGAGCAGCACTAATTAATGCTTTCGCACCTGATGTACAAGCAGTTGAAATGCCATAGATAAGATTGGTTAAGCCATATTGATGGGCAATAAAATCAGCCGGAGCAGAAAAATATTGTTGTTGTTGATTAAATTCAGCACCAGACCAATCTTCATGTTCTGCGGCATATTTAAATACAGGTAAATTTTCATCTACTCCCGTGGTAGATGTCCCGATAACTACTGCAATACGGTGACGACCAAAACGTGAGATAGCTTGCTGAATCGTTGGTTCAATTTGTTCTAAGCTGTGCCAGAGTAATTGATTGTTTCGGCTGTGATGTTTTTTGGGTAAATCAGCCGGAAATGCACGCAAGGATCTGTTGACTTCACCCAGCGTATTATATTTACCCTGTAAGCCATTTTCTTGGAAATGCTTGTTAGAAAAAGTCAGTGGTGAGTCACTACCTTCTAATAAAGTTTGAACATGTTGAGATAGACTATCGCCAATGCTACTCAAAATGCCAGGTTGAGAAAGAAATAATTGCACAGAGATTCCTAATTGTTAAGTTCTTCAATTTGCCAACGACTGCCATCTGCTAGCTGAATAAAATATTGATTTGATTGTTTGCGAACGTTCCATAAAAAACGACCATTCTGTTGGTAAATCGCCGTATTTTGTTGATGCGATATATCCACATTCATTAATGTTAAGTGTTTTGCATCGGGTTGTTGTTCTGTAAATGCAGTTGCCAGTGCCAAGAATAAACCTTGTGCTTGTTTATTCGGCATCACAAAGCCATCATTTTTCCAGCCTTGTTTCGTTAATAATAATCGAGCAATAGGTGAGCCTAGAGGATCGGTTTGAACCCATCGCCATTGCTCAGGCTGGAACTGAACAGTCAGCAAGCTTGTTTGTTTAACTTGCTGTTCTGCAAGTCGCTCTACTTTAAAGGTTCGGCTGTCTGTTTTTACTTCCGGTAATGCCTCAATATTAGGTAAAGTTGAGCAAGCTGTTAGTAATGTCACTGCCCATAATAAAAGATATTTTTTTATCATAAAGTGCGGTCATTTTTATGCGTTTCTTAGCGCATGAGTTTTAATGTGGTTAAAAGGCTTATTATAACACCAATACTGACACTTATACCAAATGTCGCCACTGCTGGTGTGGAGCTAATGGCGAGCAGTAAAAATGAGATTAATGTGGTACAGGCGGCCAATGTCAGTGTAATGCGTTTATGAGATGGCTCTTCATGCACGGTTTTCATATAAACGGCGTAGTCAATACCAATGGCCGAAACCAGTAATAATCCAAACATCGAAAATAAACCAATAGGCAAGTCTATCCAACCAAAAATAGCGATCGTTCCTAAGATTGCGATACAAGGAATGAATAAGATTCGAATACTTGTTTGGGTTTCAAATACTTTCCATAAAAGTAATCCGGCGATAACAAAAGAAATAATTTTTAGCCAGGCAGCTTGCTCTTTTGCTTCTTTAAAGGCTTGATTTAAATAAGTGCGTTTATCTTGCCAGAAAATATCTCGATTATTTGCTAATGCTTGCATTGTTGCACTATCCGCTTGAGATATTTTTATGATGCTCGCCACTTGGTTAGGGGCAAGTTCGCCTAAATAAAGCATCTTCCACGCTTGTCCAAGTTGCGAATTAAGCGCTTCAGATAAGGTCAATGGCTTACGTTGAGAAAGTGCGGTCAAATTTTGCTGGATTTTTTCAGTTGGCACACCAATATCATTTAAAACAGCATAATCATCAGCAGAGATGTGTTGAAGGTGTTCTGCGAATTGCTTCTGTTCTGTGAGAGGCAAAATCCACTGGCTTAATGATTTAAATGTGATGTTACGTTGAGCTAATTGCTGGCTTAACTTCGCATCTTTTTCAAGTAGTAATGTTTCATTTTCAGCCGTCAATAAAAAATATTGGCTTCCTAAATCAACCCCAGTGAGCTCACCGATAGTTTTCGCTTCATTTAACATAGATTGAGGCATGGAGACCCATTGTCGGATATCGTCATGCCATGAGGATTTAATCCCGCCTCCTAAAACTAAAAGAGAGATAATAAGGAGTGTACCTTTATTAAAGCGTTTGTTTGCAAAGGTATTTAATCCTTTTTGTATGAGATTAAATGTTCTTCTTTCGGGTAATAGTGTGGTTGGCTGATACCGATAAAATAAATAGGGTAAGAATAACTGTGTCGCAAGTAATCCAGTAATCAAGGATACAGCCGAAAAAAGAGCGGTTTGCTGCAAGATAGGCAGATGGGTAAAGGCAAGTAGTCCATACCCGAGTAAGGTAACTAACAAGCTGATGAAAAAGGTAAAACGCAATTTTTGCATGGCAAGAAGTGGCAACCATTTTCGGTCAGAAAGAGATCCTGCAAGCCAGTGAAGAGGGAAGTCAATTAATACACCGACGAGACTAGTCCCAATAACAAGGGTGAGAATATGAATTTGACCAAATCCCCATACCGTTGCTACAACACCTGAAAGCATTCCAATTAGAATAGGCAAAAATAGCCATAAAATACGAAGAGTACGAAAGACAACAAGTAATAATAATAACGTTAAACTCACACCGAGTACGCTCATTAATGTACTCTCTTTTTCGGCTTTTTGTTTGGCATCAGCAGCAAACAATGCACTACCCGTAATTTTGAATTGGGCACTAGATTGTGTGAGATATTGGCGATTCTTCGTCAGAAGTGCGGTTAATTTTTCTGATGGATTGATAAAATCATTTTGTTGCAGTTCAGCACGTAATAAGACCCAAGTCATATTATCTTGATTGACTGTGAGCATGCCATTTTCGGCGTGCCATTGTACATTACCTTGTTGTGTTTGCTGTGCAAAGCGTCCAAAACCAAGCCAATCTTGTTCTAAGGAGAGTAAATTATTTCGCTTAAATGGGTTAACGATGTCCTCCGCATATTGCTGAAAATAGTCTTTAGGATCGTTAATCAACTGTTCACGAACAGTTTGTGGCAAAGTAGCAAATGCGACAAGCTGAATATCTTGTTGTAGCTCAGTAAGATTAGGCTGAATGCGATCGGTAATATGAGAGAACAGTTTGCTACTACGCCATGTTTGCGCAATATGGTCAGTCAGCTGAAAAGCCTGTTTTTCATCAGCATGTCCGATAAGTGCAATAATTTGGCTATTTAACTGTTTTTCTTGCTGTTGATCAGCGAGAACTTGAACATCCACCCATTCTTGTTGAGAGGGGAGTAATGTGTGTAAATCTGTTTGTAGCCAATTTCCTTGTTTGACAAAATAGCCAAACAAGAGGGAAACAAACAAGATAAATACAGCATATAACAAGGAAAGTGCGGTTGTTTTTTTCATCTTTTACAATCATTTATTCCAGTGCTGAACGGGCAAACTGACTTAATGGTTGATTAAGCTGGATTTGCTTAAATTCAATTTGTGTGCGATCGCCTTGTTTTTCATTTAAGGTTAATTTTTTCACAGTTTGATCGCCTGAAATTTCAATGGTTGTGAAGATTTGCTGCATTAATAATGAATTAGGCGTTAAGGTCAGTTGCCATTGGTTAGCATTGCCGGATAATGCAAAATCAAATTGAGATTTAAGCCCATCAATATTGCCGGATAACAACCCTAAAAAGAGACCAATTTGCTCGTTTTGCCCAACATTACCACTATTCACCCACTGGCTTCCATTCCATTGTTGAATCCCGTTAGGTGTTACTCTTAATTGATTAGTAAACGGTTTTTCAAGTTGCCATAATAGCCCTTTTTGAGCTAACAAGGCGAATTGACCTTGCATTTCAATTGGCTTGTTTAATGCCTTTAAATAGCGATGTTGGATAAAGTTTCCTTGAATGCTTTGAGGTTGCTGGAGTTGTTTAACTAAATCAGCTTCAGAAAAGGCGAAGCTCACGCTGCTTAGGAACAAACCTAAGATGAAGATCATCAATCGCATTATTATTTCCCTTCAGATACAAAAGTAGGATGAGTTTTGACCGCACTTTGCCAACATGACGGCGTTTGTAATTGCATTTCGCGTGTTTGCATACTAACGGCTACTTGTGTGGTACTTGCCGTGGTTAATTTTTGATTGGTTTTAGCATCAAAAATAACATAATCAATGCGCAAACAAGTTTCATATTCGACTACTTTTAATTCAATTCGGATTTTTTGACGAAATAATGCAGGGTTAACATATTTAATGTTAAGTTGAACGATTGGCCAACCAAATCCTTGTTTTTTCATAACATCATAGGTATAGCCAATTTCCTCTAGAAATTGACAGCGAGCCATCTCAAGGTATTTGACGTAATGCCCATGCCACATAATATCCATCGAGTCGACATCAAAGAATTGCACTTCGAATTCAGAATTATGACGGCAAAAAACATGTTTTTTCATTTTTTATCATTCCAAAAGTTATAAAAGTTAAACCAAAGTAGAGGATTTTCTGCACATTCTTTGGCAAGTAAGTCTGCATATTGTTGCATGACTTGTTTAATATTTTCTTCTCGCGCTTTGCCACGCCCGCTAATTGGGGGAGAAAAACGGCGCAATTTCATTCGATATTGTCCTTTTTCTTTAAGGCAAAAAATTGTATTTAAAGGTGCTTTTAAAATACTTGCAAGTAGCCACGCACCTTGAGGGAATTCAGCATAATGGCCAAGGAAGTTGACTGATTGTGTTTTATCGCCACGGATAGGTACGCGATCAGCCGCAATCGCAATCCATTCACCTTGCTCTAAGCGTTGAGAAAGCTCTAACATTTTTTGCGCATCTAAATCTTCAACTTGAATAAGGGGTAAGGCATCTGCACCGGCTTCAACTAATGCTTTATTAAAAGCTTCAGCATTTTTGCTATGTACTAATACATTCAAATGAAAGTTTTTGTGTTGTCCGCTATCGACTAATGCTCGACAAATCTCGATGTTACCAAAATGCGAGCAAACAAGAATCTGACCTCGTCCACCTTGATCTACATCGCCATATAAATTATCAGCATCATCGACAATTAAATCCGTGTAATGGATTTTCCGCTGCCAAACCGCAAAATTGTCGCAAATGATTTCACCAAAAAAGAGAAACTGACGAAATACAGAAAATGAGGGTAAATGACAATGTGGAAACTGTTGTTTGAGACGGTGTTGGTAAGTTTTAATATTATTTCGCGCTTCTTTTGCCGTGAGATAAAAATAACAAACCACCACAAATGTGGCGATTTTAATTAACCATAATGGGCAATATTTCACGATTAATCGCGTGATATTTAAGAAGAACGCATTCCCTCGCTCAGATTGTTTCGCCCAATGTTGGCTATTCTCAGTTGATTGATTCATAGCGGCTTTCCGGTTAATAAGCGTTTTAACATCCCAAAAAATAAATACATGTGCATTTTACTGATTAACACATTGTCTTTCCAAGCATTGAAATGTGAGACACCATTTTTATCGTAGGAAACGGGGGAGTCAACCCAAATTAATGGTATTTGGTACCAGTGAGCCTTGATGAGAATTTCGATATCAAAATCCATGCGGTTTCCGACATGTTCATTATCGAGAATTTCAATGGTGCGATTTAATGGATACAAGCGAAAGCCACACATGCCATCTTTAATATCGAGAGAAAGCGTGTGAATGGCATTCCAAAAATCTGTAATTTTTCTCCCATAAAGTCGGGATTTAGGCGCATCATCACCATAGATGGGTTTACCACAAATAAGTGCGGTCGGATTTTCAAGCATTTTTTGTTGCATTGAAAGGGCATCAATTAGATTGTGCTGGCCATCTGCATCCACTTGCAAGGCATGTGTGAATCCTTGCTCAAATGCTAATCTAAAACCTACTTTCATCGCGCCACCTTTACCTTGATTTTGTGGGCAATAATGAATATGTAGATTGTCTTTTTCTGAAAGAGAAGCTAATGCTTGTTTATGCTGTTCAGATGAGCCATCATCAACCACTAATACAGGCAAATTTAGCTTGTGTAATTGGCTAATTACATCGCCAATTTTGTCGGAATGATTGTAGTGCGGGATAATCGCAATAAGTTTCGGTTCCATCATAGCAAGTTAAAATTGTTCTTCTTTTTCATGTAAAAATATGGCATCAAAATCTGCTCGGCTAATCTTGAATTGGCTATTACGTGGCAATTTGTTAGTAAATCGCCAAAAGCGTGGTAAGCCTGAATGTTCCTGAGTTTTACTTAAATGGAGACGGAGTTGTTTTAATAATTCAGCCCGTCCTTTTTGTAGATAAAAGGAAATGCCTTCTTCCTTCAATTCAACCCAAGCAGCAGGGCGTAAATGATTAGGGTGTTGTGCAACATAGCAATCTCGAATATAAGGGTGTTTCAATAGGTCTTGTTCAATTCGAACTAAAGAAATACGCTTATCACCAAATTTAACGATACGATCAATGCGTCCTAATAAGTTAAATTGATTACCGATGATTTCAACACCATCAGCTGTTTGCTCACGCTGTTCAAGCCAAGGTGATTCAACCCATAACGCATTTTCTTCATTGACCCCGATTTTAGTTACGGGTGTAGGGGTCCAAAGGCCGGCTTGTTCACGAAATGCAATGACGCCTGTTTCTGTACTGCCATAGCCTTCAATGGTTTTAGTTTTAAGCTTGGCGCGCATTGCTGTTGCGGTTTCTTCTGGCAGCATTCCACCAGAAGATAGAATGCCTAAAATACGACATTGATGAAGTTGAGGTTCATCTAAATTTAAATGGGTCAGTAATGCTGGGCTACTAACCCAAATAGACTGTTTCGCAATAAGGCTTTCTGCAATCATATATTCTGGATAAGGGAGCTGTTTGCGGCCAATTGACCAGCCCATTGTCAGCGGTAACATGATTCGATAGGATAAACCATAGTGGTGCTGTGCAGAAACGCTTGAGACAATATGGATGCCATTTCCTTCTGGGAAAGGAAGTGACTGACTGATTGCTTCAGATTCTTGCCACATTTTTTCAGCTGTTTTCACCATGATTTTAGGTTGTCCACTACTTCCTGATGTTTTTAGCCAAATTTCGGTTTGACAATGTTTATCAATAAAGAAATCTTTTTTATCAATAACTTGTGAAATGCCGTATGTGTTGAATTTATTGTCATCAAATAACATATCAGCATTATCACGAATCCATTCTTGATTTTCATCGAGAAGATTAGGTGGAAGCAAAATTCGGGTTTTAGCATCAAAACAGGCAAGCATTGCACAGGCATAGTTTGCAGCATCTTCCAACCAAAATGCTGCACTTTGAATATTATCTTGTTGGAGTTGTTGGCTGATTTGTTGACAACGATAAGTAAAATCTTGCCAGCGCCATTCTGGATTTAATGCAATAAGTGAGTTAGGTTGATGTTTATTCATAGTGATTCCGTTTTACGCGTTGACGAATGAGCCATTCAATACTCATAACTAGGCCCATAATAATGTAAGAAATAACCCCAGTATAAATTGCCCAATATTCTAATAAGTTAAATGCAATAAAGAGCGTTGAAAGCAAAATATTTAAACAAAATACACCGCACCAGACTTGGGTTACTCGGCGAGTATATTGAATAGCTTGAGTATTGAGATTAGGCGTTTGTAAACGAGCTAATCTTTCAACCAATGATTGAGATTGGAATAGACTTCCGCCAAATAACACCAACATGATGCCATTCATTAAAATAGGGTACCAATACATCATGTCAAGCGAGCGTTGCCACCCCACAAGAAATAATAGGACAGCCATGCTTAACGCGAAAACTTTTTGCCCCTTATTCGGGTGTATTAGGCTTTTAATCAACCACAATAAACTCATCACATAAGGTAACGTATGTAAGAGTTGGTCTGCTTGAAAGAAAAGCCAAATAATCGGGTAAGCGATGGCTGTTAGCGCAAGCAATATATTAACAATCAGTAGGATGATCTTCATGCTCTATGATGGCTAATCCAGTACAGCAAGTTTCATTATTGGCAAGTAATTGAAATGCCACTCTATTTTTTGATGGATCCCATTTTAATTGAATATCAAAGCGATCATTCGGACGTAAGAATGTTTGATATTTCAGTTTATCGAATGAATGGATAATAACTTCTTTACCAAAAAACGCCTTTATTTTTTCCGAAATCCATTGTAATTCAATGACGCCAGGGACTAACGGAAATTCAGCAAAGTGATCTTTGAGATACACTAAATCAAGTGGCACAATGCCAGTGGAGATTTGTGAATTTTCATTCTTGCTTTGTTCAAGCCAAATTGCATCCTTACAGGTTTCTAAACAAGTGCGGTTAAATTCCAGCTTATTTATTTTTGACTGACTATTACGTGGTAGTTGATAAGTGAATCGCCAGAAACGAGGGATGGCTGCTTTTTCTTGTGAATGCTCTAAGAAAAGTTTTAGTTCATGAATAAGCGCTCTTCGACCTTTCTCTCTAAAAAATTGAATGCCTTGTTCAGTTAAGCCAATCCAAGCGGCAAGACGAGATTTCTCAGGATGTTGAGCAATATAACAATCTTCAACAAATTCATGTTTATTCAATGCCGTTTCTACGCCTAATAAGGAAATTCGTTTATCGCCTATTTTGACAATGCGATCTGCTCGTCCTAATAAACGGAAGCCATTTTCTTCAAATTCTACAACATCTGCGGTTTGTTCACGTTTGGCAAGCCAAACACCTTCAATCCATAACTCGCCTTGCTCATTGCAGCCAAGTTGACTATTAGGTAATTGTCGCCAAAGGGAAATATCATCCCGAATAGCAATTGGGCCCGTCTCCGTGCTACCATAAATTTCGATAACTGGATGGTGAATTTTTGCTCTAATTTGCTCAGATAGCTCTTCCGCTAGTGCGCCACCAGAAGAAATAATACCTACAATATTTTCAGAAATTTTCATTTGTTGCCAATCTATGCCTGAAAGCATTGCAGGACTGCTCACAATAACAGCCGTTTGTGATTTATTCGATTCTTGCATGAC
This sequence comes from Parahaemophilus parainfluenzae, assembly GCA_032568935.1. GTDB lineage: Bacteria > Pseudomonadota > Gammaproteobacteria > Enterobacterales > Pasteurellaceae > Haemophilus_D > Haemophilus_D parainfluenzae_AE. Next base: position 14,776 of record JAWHBY010000003.1, on the reverse strand, counting down.
ACATTCAGGATAGAAAAGTTGTTTTCGACCAATTTGCCAGCCGTTAACCAGTGACATCATAATATGCACAGTTAAGCCATAAATATGCTGAATGCTTACAGTGCTAATTGCCGTAATGTTATTTTCTGCAGGAAATGGTAAACCTTTGGCTAATACTTCCCCGCCTAACCACATTTGTTTTGCTGTTTTAATGATGGTTTTGGCTTCGCCAGTGCTACCTGATGTTTTCAACCAGATTTCAGTTTGATTATTAAAGTTAAAGAGCGGTTGATTTTTAGCGACTTTTTGCCAATCTTGTGTGATGCCAAATTGGCTAATTTGTTCACATTTTTCGAGTTCAATATCACGATCAGTGAGCCAAAGTTCAGAATGCTCATTTGCCCACTGAATACTTTCTTCAGTGAAATTAGGTGGAAAATGAACACGAACATTGGCATGCCAAGCGCCTAGTAGTAGGCACGCTAATATTGCACCATCTTCTATCCACACGGTGATGGCGCGAAGCTGGCGTTGCTGTAATTCAGCTGAAATTTGAAATGCTCGACACTCAAAATCGGCATAGTGCCAATTTGGGTGCTGAGCAATAAGAGAAGTCGGTAAATAAGGCGTCATTATTGTGCGTTTTGACTAAGTTTTAGAACAGCCTGAACCACGTCATCTACAGTACGCACATTGCGGAAATCTTCCGCTTGAAGTTTATGCCCTGTTTTACGTTTAATATGATCGATTAAGTCGATAGCATCAATACTATCTATCTCTAAATCTTCATAAAGATTTGTTTCTGGCTTGATTCTTTCTGGTTCAATCTCAAATAAAGATCCCAGAGCTTCCGTTAATAAGTCTCTGATTTCCTGTTCAGTCATGAATTATGCCTCACCTTTTTTTGTACGAATAAAGTGAGCAAGTGTTGCCACGCTTTCAAAATGATCTCTTAATTGAGTCTGTTCACCATCTAATTGTAGACCAAATGTTTTTTGAACAGCTAAGCCAAGTTCTAAGGCATCAACTGAATCTAAACCTAGCCCTTCAGATGAAAAAAGGGGCATGTCAGTTTCAATATCTTCGATACTGATATCTTCTAATGCTAGGCTGTCAATGATAAGTTGTTTTAATTGTTGTTCAAGTTGCATTGTTGCGATCCTTTTTGTGAGGTTTGAGAATTAAAATAATCTTCTAAATATTTCGTTAAACGGCGAGATGCCATTGGGATGGATTGATTTTTTATCCATTCTTGTGGATCTATATCATCGCCAACGGATAATTCATAATGAATTTGTCTATCTGGTATTTTATACCATGGATGGCCTTTTTTTAGGCTTAATGGATTCATCTTAATCGTGACTGGTGTAATCACTTTTGCACTACGTAAGCCAATTGAAACAGCACCGCGATTTAATTTTACGATGCCATCCCAGCCAGTTCTTGTTCCTTCTGGAAACAATAATAGGCTCTCTTGTTGCAATACACGCTCACAATGATCTAAGAGTTCTAGAGACTCGGTATTGGGGATAAAACCACAAGCGAGAATTTGATTCCTCATCGTGGGATTGTGTAAAAGATCTTTTTTCACAATACAGTTAAGAGAAGGCGCTTTACTGAGAATCAGTACCACATCAAGTAGAGATGGGTGATTGACCACAACTAATTGACCTGGACGTCCTAATTTTTCAAATCCTTGGTAAGTCACTTTTAAAGCACCCGCACAAGACAGGTAACGAATAAAATAATGCCAAATCCCGCCAACAAAACGACGAACTTTTAATTGGGTAGAAAAATTAGCTTGCTTTCCTTTTTGGGCAAAGGGAAGTAAAACGAGTTGTAATAATGTGCCTGCCACGGCCCAAAATAAAAAGGCAATGGCGGTAGCCAGCCAACGTTTAAGAAAATCTAATTTTTCTGCCATAGCCAAGTTCCATTTGAACTACTCGGTGTGTGCCAAGTGCGACTCTCAAGATATTGGTGAGAAACCCAAGTTAGTGCATTATCGGTAACATCATGATTAAAAGGGGAATCAGTCAGCGTTAATTGATATTGCTCTCCTTTAGTGATGACTAAAGCCAAAGCATAACCTAAAGGTGTACGAATGACAGGTTGAGCATTATATTTTGCTTCAAGCGGCGATTCAGCAATAACAACAAGCACTTTTTCATGCCCTTCATTAAGCAATAATGTCGCTTCTAATAGTGCGGTTTCAAGGTTGTCCACTCGAGCCATAATCGACGTGGTTTCTGATTTAACTTGACGTAATTCAGACCATTGTCCAATTAATGCATTATGAACCGAGAGACTAAAAGAGGTGGGAGATACATCCCCCTCTTTTAATAAGGAATGCCACAACGCAAAATTACGATTCATTTCACTGTTTGATGAGGCATAAACCACAGGCATATCTGCATTTTCTCCTACCAAATCCCACGCAGCCTCAAAAAATAGACGGGCTGAGTCACTTAAACGACGGCGTTTTAGTGGAGGTAAAAAGGCTAATTTAGGTGCAAAGTCTTCAAATGTTTCACTTTGGTTTCGCAAATAAGTATAGCCTTGTTTCCAATCATCTGCAGTTAGCGATTTATTGCAAACAATATTCCACCCTTGAAGTGAGAAAGAGAAATTACAGATTTCAGTCATGTTATATGGTTAAAAATTAATTGTTTTTGAATAATTCATTAATCATTAAATCTGTTTGGCCTTGTAAACCAACTTGTTTTACACGATCAGCTTCGTCACCGCGGTGTTTATAAGAGACAGAGCCAAGAGAAAGTTTATTTGAATCTCTTAAATCTAATCTTGCTCTTGCAATAATTTTAGAGTTACCTTTTACGCTGAAGTGTAAAATATGACTACAGCCTTCATCTTTTTTAACAAGTCTTGCGGCGATATGTTTTTGTTTTAAACTTTTTGTTAACGCCTCTACAATTTCATCTGGCGCTTTACGAATAGATCCTTTCAAGCATACTTCTTTGATATTTTTAGCTTCTACCGGTTTTACATCATTAACGCCTGATGAACAAGCTGAAAGAACAAATGAGCCAAATAAAAGTGAGAAAAGTAATAGTTTTTTCATGGGTTGGTACCTTAAATGACAAATAAAGATTTGTAAGATTCTACACTACTTCTATTCACAATAAAATAGTCGCAGGCAGGTTAAAATTTGATATATTACTTGTCTCTGTGCTATAAAGAGCAAGTGTTTATTTCATTCAAATCAAAAGGAGTCAAAATGAAATTAGTATCTAAATTGAGTATTGTTGCTGCGGCCATGCTTATGGCAGCTTGTGCGCCAAGAGATACAACGCATTACTATTCTATTCAGGATGCGTTAAATTCCTCAGAAGCAAAAGAAATTATTGATCCATCTGTTAAACTTTATTTTGGCAAACCTGCACCCGGTAAAGTGATTAAAGCGGGTCTGGTAAGCAATAAGAAAACGAATGCGGCAAATAAATCAGATGAAAAATCTTGTCAGTGGGCATTCCTTTCTACGGTAAAACAATTCCAAGATAGAGCAAAATCACAAGGCGCGAGCAAAGTGGGTAATATCGTCAGTTATTACAAAAAACACGCTTACCAAAGCTCAACTCAATATGAATGCCACGCAGGTAACTTAATGAGTGGTGTGGCATTAAAAGGCGACATTGTTAAGTAATTGCTTATTAAATAACACCTTAATTGATATCAATTAAGGTGTTATTGTTTTTATTTGAGAAAGAAAATCTAAGTTTGCAGATATTGAATGCTCAAGATAGAAGCGATTAAGTTTTCTTTCCGAATCTTCCTCGTTTTTAGAAATAAGCCAAAATACGGCCCCTTCAGTTTGCTCAGAATATTCACTTTTTTCTAGAGTCCAACCGATTAATGCGGATGATATTTCATCATTTTCAAGATCCAATAAGGCGAGTTTTAGCGGTTGCCAAATTGTTTGGTGGTTAATTGCTAAAAATACGGAGTTGGCTGAGGTTTGCAAGGTTTGAGTGAGTTGAAATGTTGCTGCGTTATTGATATTCGCCATAAAATCCAAAGGGCTAGGCAAATTTTGCTCCATCAGTTGATGAAACATTTTATTAAATTTGCTCGGCGAATTAAAAAGCGATCCTAAATAAACTCCTGTTTTTTCATCGATATAGGGTTTTAATGGTATAGCACCAAGTAAAGCGAGTTGAGTGAAACGGCTCAAACGACGAGCATCGAGACCTTGTTCTTTGAGTCTCAGACGTAACGTTTTATCATCGACACCATTGGCGATGAACTGATTAGTTTGTTTTATATAAAATGTCATTCACCCACCTTTAACATCCAAGCAATATTACTACCGCCAAAACCTAAAAAATAATTTAAAAAGTGACCGCACTTCACATCAGTTTTTTGTAAGTGTTCGATTAAAAATGCGGTTTCTAATGCACCACTGGCACCAAGTGTATGTCCCATATAAGGTTTAACTAAAATGGTTTCGGTATTGGGAAAGAGTTCCTGTAAAACAGATTGTTCCATCTCATCGCTATTTCCCCCCACGCCATGCACTTTAATGCCTTGAATGTTTTCTATTTTTAGATTTGTTTTAGTTAAACAGTCGGTGAGTAATTCACGTAATGCTGTTTTGCTACTGTTTGTCAGATTTTCATTATCAGTGATCGTCGTTATCCCAAATATTTCACATGAAAATGTTAAATTTGGTTGTGTCGATAATGCTATGCAACCAACTCCTTCGCCTAAGATAATGCCGGTAGGATTGGCAAAAGGCTGATATTTATCTGCTTGTGATAATAAATTCATTGATTGAAAATGTTCAAAAGTAAGTCGATTAAACATCTCAAAACCAACCACTAAGACCTTTTCGTACATGCTAGCTTTCAGCATTTTGTAGGCATAACCAATGGCTTGTGCTGAAGAGGTACAAGACGTGGCAAAACTAAATACTTCTGTCTGATAACGATTTCCGAAATCCTCGGCGATGGTAGTAAGGTTATATTCTTTCGGTAATGCTTGATGATGAGCTACACGCGTTTCACAGTCGCTAATCATATAAGCGGTAGAACCAAATAGAATGGGAATATTTTTTAGCTCAGATTTATCCCAACCCGCATGTTGTAAAGTGCGGTCAATTTCCTGGTCAATATAATGATAGAGCTGTTCTAGTGATAATAGTGATTCCTTAAATGCATTGAAATAAGGAAAGCAAAGCGGTTGCCCTAGCATGTTGGAGGTGCGTTGTCCGAGATGTTTAGCAAATCGAGCGGAAACGGCGTTGAGATAAACGTTCATTAGATTTTGCTATGTTGTTCACGAATAAAAGCAGCAAGATCACGTATATTCATCATATGCTTACGTACCATACGATCTCCCTGTAATCGCACGCCAAAATGAGCCTGTAGTGCAACCACAATTTGTAAAGCATCTAGCGAATCCAATTGGATACGACTTTGCTCGCCAAATAGCCATTCGTCATCGCTGATTTCTGTAGGATCAAGTTCGTCTTTTCCCGTTTCTTGAACGATAAGCTTTTTGAGTTCTAGTTCAAGTGTCGGCGCTTCCAGTGTAAAAATATAAACCATTAGAATCTCGCTTGTTTGGTTAATTGTCGTTGATAAATTAAAGTCGCTAAAAGCAATGTGGTTACCCCAAATCCACTTAATAAATAGAGCGGTTGTTGAATTTGGCTGAGGTGATATTGGTTTAACAATAAATTTTGGAAACCGCTTAATGCCCATCCCATGGGTGAAAATTGTGAAATAGTTTGCATGATTTCCGGCATCACATATACCGGCACCATAATACCGCCAATGGCCGCCATGATAATAATGCCGCCCCCGCCCAACACTACGGCGTGTTCGGTCGTTCTTGCCAGCACGCTGATTAATAAACCATAGCCTAGTGCGGCAAGGCTTACCGCAGCGGATAATACAAAATAAGGCAACCAACTTCCGGAAAGCGTAAACGCAGGCATATCAAGCGCAGGCAACACAAAATAACCTAGTGCCACCATGCCGACAAATTGTAATTGGTTGATCAAAAAATAAGGAATTAGCTTGGCAATAATTAAACTTAATGCTGAAGCTCGCGCCATCCGCAACCGAGTCAGCGTGTTGGTTTGGCGTTCCATCGCCATCACATTGGAAAGCGGAATCATAATAAAGAACATACCAAAAATCAGCCACGCAGGCACACTATGTTGTACCGAGCTAGGTTTGCTGACTTCCTTGCCATGGCGGTTCACATAAATTTCTTGCCACAAATCTTTAGCAAGATAATCGTTAATTTGCGCAAATTTGCTATCCAGATCTTTATTGACTTTATTTTGAATTTCTTTGATTTGTTTACGTTTATTATTTTCTAACGTAATGTGATTGTCTGCCAAATAATCGTTTAAACGCAGTTGCGAATAATGCTTTTGCAACACACCTTTCACACCCAGTAGCCAACTGCGATCTACGCTCGGATTTAACCAAAGCTGTAAGGCTTGTTCTTCTGAAAGTGCGGTCTGTTTTTTATTCGGATTTAAAATTAATAAATCAAACTTACCCGCTTGTAGCTCGGCTTGATATTGTGTTAATTCTGACAGTGGCGCTTGTTTAACGGCGAGGTTTTCCTGTTTGAGCTTAGCTAAGAAATCATCATTAAGTTGATTTTTTTCACTTAACAACACGATTTCCGAGCGATTGCTTAACGCATTATCGTTACTCAAGGCCGCTGACATAATTAACATAAACAAAATCGGCATAATAAATAATACGGCAACGCCATGCAGATCGCGGCTTAATAGGCGCATTTCTTTGATAATCGATGCAATTAACATATGTTTTCCGCCTTATTTAAAAACGCTAAATAAAAACGTTCCAGACTTTGCCCTTCTTCTAAAATGCCTTGCACCGTGCCTTGATAAATTAGATTTCCTTCATTTAACAGCACTAATTTGTCACATAATTGCTCAATTTCTTGCAAATAATGAGAGGTATAAATCACCGTCACACCTTGCTGTTTCAACGCCGCTACGCTATCTAAAATAAATTGGCGGGACTGTGGATCAATCCCCACGGTGATTTCATCGAGAAAAATCACTTTGGGGCGATTAATTAAGCCAATAGCAAAATTGAGACGTCGTTTTAAGCCGCCTGATAAATGTTTCGCAAGCTTATTTTTATGAGATGTTAAATCTACTTTAGCGAGTAGTTCTAACAAATAACCTTTATCTCGAACATCATACAATGATGCAAAAAATTTCAGATTTTCCCAAACAGTGAGCAAGGGATAAAAGGCAAAATCCTGTGGCACCAAGGAAATCTGATGGCGTTGTTTCTTGCTCAATTTCGCCAAAGGCACACCATCAAAATAAATTTCTCCTTGTTGTACCGATTGCAGTCCAGCAAGAAGAGACATTAATGTCGTTTTTCCCGCACCATTAGGGCCAAGCAGACCCACGGTAGAAGCAGATTCAATGTGAAAACTGACCGCACTTAATGCATTCTTTTCCGCGTTGGGGTAGTGATGGCTAAGATGGTTTATTTGAATCATAAATTACGTAATGTTTGCCAAATGAGTTGTTCTTTATCCGCAATTTCCCTTAAATAGTCCGCTATCATTTTATATCCTTCCATTGATGGCTTTTTGCATTGCTTCACACACAAGCCCGCGAATTGGCGCCACATGTCGCCGATTTCCGTCATGTGTTCGGAGGCTTGTTTGTATTTAGGCTCTTGGCAGATATTGGCGGCTTGTTCAAGGAAATAGGCGTATAAATAACGGAAGCCTGCGCCGCCGGTGCCGATTTCTTCTTGCATACGCACGATGTGACCTAGATATAAGCGTTTGTATTTTTCCGAAGGATGCGTTGCCAGTTTTTCAATTTGTTTGGCAACGTTACGAATGCCTTTTACACCGACGAAAAAGAGCGGAGCCAACATTTGCTTAGCATTTTTTCGAATCGCTTTACGGGTAATGGTTGGCAAATCAATCTTCGTTAAGTCAGGTTGGCTTTCACAGTAATACATCAACCCTTTTGGCGCTAATACGCCCTTCGCAAAACGTGCCCGTTGCAAATCTTCTGCGGCACAACGTTGTACGCATTCAAACACGGGATCGCTAATCAAATAGTCATTTTGTTCTTTACCGTACACAATTAAATTGTGTGCATTAAAATGAAAACGCATTTCAGGCGGGAAATAAGGCAACCAGAAAACAGAGGTTTGTAAACCCACCAATTTTTCTTCGGCAAGTGCTTGATTTAACGCTTGCTGTCCAGCCTGTGGCGAACGAAACTTTTGCATTTTCAACCGCACTTTCAACTGCTTTGATAGCCTTTTGATAATGGATCGTGGCGGCATTCGATAAGAAATCAGCGGCAATCCGTTAATTTTAACCAACGGAATATAAACAAAGGTCAACGCCGAGGCCAAACCAAAAACCATGGCTTCGTTAAAATCCACACCTTGTGCTTTTAACATGGTAGACATGACACCACTTTCGCAGTGAGCTGTGTGCTGATGTTGGAAATTGTTCATAAGAATTAATATATAACCGTTATTCTTTTAATTTAGATATCTTTTAATGTCGAAATTGACACTCCAAACACCTCAGCATATCTTCCCAATACCTTATCTGACAATTTGGCAAACACGCTTGGTTTAAAGTGTCGTTTGATTTGCCATTGCCAGAAGCCGGAGGCTTGGGAAAGACCGATGAGGTCGAAGCGGTAGCGGTACATATAATAAAAGAGCGGTGACTTTTCGCCACGTTTTACAGCGTCTAACGCTTCGTTAGTAAGTTGGTTGAGTTCTTCCACCGCTTGTTCGGTAGCGAATTCTTCCGTTTCCCAGCCGTTAGTGGTAGCGGTTTGGTAGTTGCCGTCTTTGGTAGCATAGACTACTTTGTGTTGTCCGCGAAAGATTTTGCTGTTGTCTTGCGGGATATCGTTAATTTCCATTAACCACCTCGAGCAGCATAAAACAAGAGGAAAAACGTCCGCTTTCCGGGATATAACACAACACTTTCTGACCATCTTTAAGCGGGTATTTCTCTAAAAATTCTTGCAAAATAATGTAGATAGATGCCGATCCTGTGTTGCCTTTCGTTTCCAAGTTAGTAAACCATTTTTCCTGTGGAATGACGAAATTGATATTTTTCAGCCCGTCCAACAATTTGTCACGGAAAAAGCCCGAAGAATAATGTGGCAGGAAATAATCAATATCTTCAGCTTTCAGGTTATATTTTTCGATCAAACGTAGTAGTGCTTTTTCCACTGTGTAATGCACGATATTTTCATTGAGTAGTTTCACGTCTTGTTTGGCTGACATTAAGTTGCGGGCTTCACGTTCCTGCGTGCTGACGCTTTTCCAACCGATGAATTGATTATCACGAATTTCTGCCCCTGCATACATACACACGGGCATTTCGTTGGCGTAAGAAATGAGATCAATCCAATGAATTTTCAGGCTAATGCCTTGTGGATTAGGCTGATTGCTCAGTTGCACCGCACCTGCACCATCAGAAAGCATCCAACGTAGAAAATCTTTTTCAAAGCCAATTTCAGGCTTGGCGTCTTCTAATTGTTTCTGATTAATTTCCGCTTGAAAATATTCCCCACGTCCCATAGCGGAAGATGTTTCGGACGCTACGGCAACGGCGCCTTGGTGTTCGCCAGTGCGAATAGCATTGTAGGCGTGTTTCATCGCGGTCATACCGGCAACGCAAATGCCAGCAGTAGTGATGACTTCGTAAGGAGGTGCATTAGGAATTAAGCCATGAACCATCACGCCTTGTCCCGGCATGATTTGATCAGGAGAGGAGGTGGCACATGCCAAACAACTTATATCATTAACGTTCATACCTTGCACGATCAGGTGTTTGATTGCTTCTGCCGCGAGTTCTGCACCAGTGTGCGTAGTGGCGCGGGTATGCGGGTCAATGGCATAATAACGGGTTTTTATGGCATTGGAGCGCAAAATCATTTTACGCACACGGGAAGGCGTATCACCCGCCATGCCTAACACCTGCTCTATGTGATCGTTATCAACGGGCTGATTCGGTAGAAAAACACCGACACGATTGATATAAACATCAGTTAATACAGTCAACTTTATTCCCCTGAAGGTTCGGCAAAGTAGCGCTTTTGGCGCGCCAATTTTTCTTTTAATAGTGGTTTTAATAGGCGTTTTACCACGGCTGAAAGTGGTACAACAGTGAGAATTAGTATAATCAAAAATACGATATAAAAATAGAGTCCGACTTGACGAAAAACAGGCGAAATTTGACCGCACTTTAACAGAAATTTTCCCCAGATATAAAAACTGCGGTGACCGACTTTTTCGCTCATCATTAGTTTTTCATCAATGTTTACGGCGCCCATGTTTTGGAAAAGAGATTTATCTAAAGGTTGATTTTCATTTAGAATCGGTACCAGGTGGCGTCCGAAACGTTGCATATCTTGCATATCTGCATCACTAATTCCGGCACTCGGTAACCATGAAAAATAACGTTTTTTTCCACTGAACATCCATGCAGGTGTCGTAATAAAGCTTGCCCAAGCATTGGATTGATCAGTTTTAACCACATTGCCAATGAGATTAGCATCAAGTGCGGTCAGCATTTTTTTCACTTTTTCTTGCGCCATCAACCACATATTACGGCAGCCAATCAGGGTAATAACAGGCGTGTTTTTTAAGATTTTAGCTTGTTCAGATTGCAAAAATGCCGTGATAGGTTGTGAAGGCGATAGAAACCATACGCTGTAAGCGATGATGACTAAATCGTATTTTTCACGTTGTAATATTGGCTTTTCAATCGGTGCTGGTTTGAGATGAACCGATTCTGGAAACTGATTAAAAAAGGGAATGAATTTCCAAGGGAAAGAATAGGGTTGAATCGGTTTAATTTGGGCAACTTCAATAACAATATTTTCTTGTTGCCTTAATGGTTCAAGAAAATGTTGAGTCAGTTCATTTAACTGACCCGTTTGTGAATAAGAAATAACCAAAATGTGCTTTTGCGATTGAGACATAATTAAATGTAGAATGTAATTTAATGCGACATTATATATTATTTAATGTTTGATTTATAGTCTATTCAACGTCTCTATCCTGTACTGTTTCAGATGAAAAACTAAGTATTAAACTTAACCGTAAGGGGAAAGATTGTTTTAGGAACGGAGGATTAGGTTCAACATAAAAATCCCTCTAAAATTGACCGCACTTTTATTCTTCTTAAAATAAATTCCTGCTAAAGGTTGAAACATAGGGGGATTTATTGCGATAATTCCCATTATTTTTTGGGTGATCTTTCGGGCTGCCATTTTTTCAGGTAGCCAGTTTTTATTAGGAAAGATTAATTTGAACACTATTTTAAGTTAGAAGAATAACAATGGCTGAAAAACGTAATATTTTTTTAGTAGGACCGATGGGCGCAGGTAAAAGCACCATTGGTCGTCAGCTTGCGCAACAACTGAATATGGACTTTGTTGATTCAGATGCAGTAATTGAGGAACGTGCGGGAGCAGACATTAGCTGGATTTTTGATTTAGAAGGCGAAGAAGGCTTTCGTAAGCGTGAAGAGCGTATTATCAATGAATTAACCCAATTACAAGGCGTTGTGCTTTCCACTGGTGGTGGAGCAGTGATGTCAAAAGAAAATCGTAATTATCTTTCTGCTCGTGGTATTGTCATTTATTTAGAAACCACGGTAGATAAGCAATATCAACGTACACAACGTGATAAAAAACGTCCTTTATTACAAGGAGCAGATAACCCGCGCCAAGTGTTGGAAGATTTAGCCAAAGTACGCAATCCGTTATACGAAGAAATTGCAGATATTACTTTGCCAACAGATGAGCAAAACGCCAAAGTAATGGTTAATCAAATTGTTGATTTAATTGATAATCTAAACGGCTTAAACGGTTCACTCTAAGGATTTAATTAAAATGTTGTGCGTAAATGTTGAATTAAAAGAACGTCGTTATCCTATTTATATTGGCGAAGGGTTACTTAAAGATGAAACCTGTTATCCGCTGAAAAAAGGGGATAAGGTGATGCTCGTGACTAATCCAACCGTTGCACAATATTATCTTGAGCCCGTTACAGAAACGTTAGAAAAAATAGGTTGTCAGGTTGAATCGGTATTATTGCCTGATGGCGAAAAATATAAAACGCTCGATTCTTTAAACCTCATTTTTACCGCACTTTTAAAGCATAATCATGGGCGAGATACCACGATTGTTGCATTAGGTGGTGGCGTGATTGGTGATGTAGCAGGTTTTGCTGCAGCGAGTTATCAGCGTGGTGTGCATTTTATTCAAATTCCTACCACATTATTAGCCCAAGTAGATTCTTCTGTTGGTGGCAAAACAGCCGTTAATCATGAGTTGGGCAAAAATATGATTGGGGCGTTTTATCAACCTTCTACGGTGATCATTGACACCCTTACACTCAATACCTTGCCAAAACGTGAAGTGAATGCGGGACTTGCGGAAGTTATTAAATATGGGGTGATTTTAGATTATGCCTTTTTTGAATGGCTTGAAGCACATATTGATGAATTAGTTGCGTTAAATCAACAGTCACTTCAATATTGCATTGCACGTTGTTGCCAAATCAAAGCGAATGTTGTTGCGCGTGATGAAACCGAAAAAGGTGATCGTGCATTACTAAATCTCGGGCATACTTTTGGGCATGCGATCGAAACACATTTAGGCTACGGAAACTGGTTACATGGTGAAGCGGTTGCAGTAGGAGCTATGATGGCTGCGGTGTTATCTGAACAATTAGGCGATCTTTCTTTTGAAGATGTTGCTCGTTTAGAAAAGCTTTTAGTACGTGCTAATTTGCCGACCGTTTCGCCTGATACCATGCAACCAGACGATTATTTACCGCACATGATGCGAGATAAAAAAGTGCTGGCAGGTAAATTACGTCTTGTGTTGCTAAAAGCTCTTGGTCAAGCCTACGTGGCAACAGATACTGACAAATCTCTTGTGCTAAACGCGATTGAGCGTTGCACACAACATGACTAACTGTCATTGCCCTCATGTTGCGTCCGAAAAATAACAAAACGAAACCTCGAATTAAACACCGCCCGTTTTTGAAATGGGCGGGCGGTAAATTTCGTTTAACGGACGATCTCAACCGAGTCTTTCCAAAAAGAAAACAGTGTTTGATTGAACCCTTTGTTGGTGCGGGTTCTGTTTTTTTGAATTCCCATTTTGAACGTTATATTTTGGCAGATATTAATCCTGATTTGATTAACTTGTTTAATATCGTCAAAGACAATGTGGATGCCTATATTGAGGCTTGTAAGCCAATTTTCTTTGCTGAAAATGCCAATACAGCCGACTATTATTACGCTCAGCGTGAAGCTTTTAATCAATCCACTGATCCTTTCGTGCGTTCGGTGTTGTTCCTTTATTTGAACCGCTTTGGGTTTAATGGTTTGTGCCGTTATAACAGTAAAAATGAGTTCAATGTACCCTTTGGGGCTTATAAAACCCATTATTTCCCTGAAGATGAATTACGTTATTTTGCTCATAAAGCACAAAGAGCGGTCTTTTTATGTGCCGATTTTCAACAAACATTTGAATTAGCGGATAAACACAGTGTGATCTACTGTGATCCGCCTTATGCACCACTCCCGCAAGATACTAATTTTACTGGATATGCGGGAAATGCTTTTGGTCTTGAACATCAAAAGAATTTAGCGGAGTGCGCAAAGAAAGCGCAAAAAGAAAAGCAAATTTCCGTCGTGATTTCTAACCACGATACGAAATTTACGCGTGAGATTTATAAAGGGGCAAAATTCAAACGTGTTAAAGTACAGCGCTCGATCAGTCAATCCTCAGAAAAACGAGTTAAAGTAAAAGAATTAATCGCTATCTTTAAAGGTTAGTTTAGCAGGTTAATTCTGGATTGATTTTAATCTCAAAGCCATTTACTTCGGGATAGGTAGGTTGAATTGCCACGAGTAATTCGCTTTGTCGAAATAAAATCCCTTGGCGAACGACCGCACTTTTAACTTCGATAAAGAGTTTCCCATTCGTAATGGAGCCTAAACGGAAGAGCCCTTTGAATTCTTGTGGGAAAAGGCGGCTGATGTTTTGGTTCAGTTCATTCAACATTAACCCTTTCTGCATGATTTTGGCAAATTGTGATCCTTCTAGCACATCAATAATATTCATGGCTTTTTGATAACGCTCATGCTTGTTTTCCACAAAAATACCCCAATAATGACTTTACGTTGAATTTCCGATACAATACACACAAATTTTGTCAGAGACAATAAGATGATGAAATCAAACAAAGGTAAAACAAATTTCTGGTCGCAGTTGCTGTTAAGCATGATTGCGATTTTTGCTTTACCTGTTGCTCAGGGATTGGAGGCGCCGCCTTCATCAAATATGAGTGGCGAAAATTACCAAACATCATCTGAACAACATATGTTGATTGCAGTGCGTGAAATTCGTCAAGCATTGCAGGTTCAACCTCAGCCAACAAATCATAAAACCCATTCCAATCAAAAACACGAAAAAATTCAACCGCACTTTATCGCGGTAGAATTTCCTGTTTTTGCGCCTATTCGTGCCAGCCCAGCGATCATTTAATTTTCTTTTATCTTTGAACGAACCGATTTTTTAATCGGATGATCCTTTTTATTTTTTATTTGAAAGAGAAATTATGAGTTTTTTAACAAAAATTTTTGGCAGCCGTAACGAACGTATTTTACGCAGATTAAGAAAACAAGTTGCGAAAATCAACAAAATGGAGCCGGCTTTTGAAGCATTAAGTGATGATGAATTAAGAGCAAAAAC
>JAWHBY010000002.1:0-83357 GCA_032568935.1 Parahaemophilus parainfluenzae | reverse complement strand
GGGTCACTAATTTCAACAAATGCCCCATTACAACAAAACCATTTTTACGCATTTGCCACCTCTCTAATTTGTTCTAAATCTTTTTGTTGTTGGAACATTCCAGCATATGCACCTTGTTTTGCCATGAGTTCTTCATGCGTGCCTTGCTCAATCAATTTACCTTGTTCAAGCACATTTATGCAGTCTGCATTCACGGCATTGGCCAAGCGGTGAGAAATCATCACAATCGTTTTTTGTTGTTTAAATTGCTGAATGAACTGCAAAATAATTTCTTCGCTCTCTACATCAATGTTACTGGTTGCTTCATCAAAAATATAAAGCGCCGCATTGTGTAATAAAGCACGCGCTAGGGCTAAACGTTGGATTTGACCGCCAGATAAATTCGCACCACGACTTAATAACGGCATATCTAATCCACCATTATCTCGAACGAATTGCGCCAAATTGACTTGTTCTAAACACGCATAAATTTGCTCATCTGTGGCATCAACTTTAGCCATCGTCATATTTTCACGTAATGAGCCTTTAAATACATAACTGCTGTGGCTCACTAGAGAGACTTTTTCATAAAACGAATGACGATCAATCTCTTGAATTTCTTGACCATTGAACAAAATCTTACCTTGTTGCGCCTTATTAAAGCCCATTAGCAACGAAACCAAAGTGGATTTACCACAACCACTTTTACCCACAAAGACCGTAAGCTGATTTGGTAAGATGCTTAAATCTAAGCCTGTAATTGCTGGTTTCTCTTCGCTGTAAGCAAAATGCAAATCTTGAATATCCAGCTGAATAGCATTTTTCGCTGCAAAATCGACCGCTTGAGTTTGAGTTTCCACTGGCGTATCTAACAATGTGAAAATCTTATCTGATGCCGCTTTACCATTCATCGCCACATGGAAGAAAGAACCCAATAAACGAAGTGGAATAAAGAATTCAGAAGAAAGCAGAATAAATAAAATGACGCCTAATATGGTTAATTGATCCGCTTGGAATTGCAACAAGGCCGTTAAAATCCCGATCGCTGCCCCACCGTAAGCAAGTAAATCCATCAGTGATACCGAGTTAAGCTGCATAGTGAGCACTTTCATGGTAATTTTGCGGAAATGTTCTGCTTCTTCATCCATTGCTTTCGCTTTATAAGCATCATCTTGATAGATTTTCAGCGTAATTAAACCTTGTAGGTTATCTAAGAAACTGCTGCCTAATCCCACATAAATGGACCAATATTTTGCCAAGAGTTTTTTCGCAATTTTATTCACTGCAATGATCGACATAGGAATCAGCGGCACGCAAATCAGCAAAATCACGGCTGTTTTAAAGCTGAAAAAGATCAGAAAAGCAAAGAGTGTGAGCGGGGCAAGCAAGCTATAAAAAAGCTGAGGTAAATAACGTCCGAAATAGATTTCAAGTTGTTCCACACCTTCTGAGGCCACTTGGATAATGTTTGACGTAGATTGTTGATTCACTTGGTTAAGTGGCATCGAAGCCAATTTACGATAGATGAGGCTACGTAGCTCATGTTTGACTTTGGTACTGGCAAAATAAGAGGCCTGCACCGATTTTTTACCCGCAAAAGCACGCAATGCCAAAGCAGCAATTAAAACAATGCCCCAAATGACCGCACTTAATGGGCCCAACTCGTTAAAATAAGCCACCTGTAAAATATAAGAAAACACGACGGCACTGATAATCCCGCCAATTAACGCCACCCAATTCCATAACACCGTGATGCCAATCCATTTTTTACTGTCGGCCACCGTGTTAATTAGGCGTTTATCTATCATCATAATGATTGCTCCTAAAAACAAAAAGAAGTACGCACATTACTATGCGTACTTTGCTATAAAAAATTTAATAATTAAAAACGAATTTCAACAGATGCTGAGAAGTTTCGACCAGGTGCGTAGAAACGTTCAAGGCCTTTACCTTCTCTGTCCACTGTATTCGTTGTGCTGTGAGCATTAATCCCGCGTAACGCATCCCAATTGTGATACTTACGATTGAAGATATTATAAATGCCTGCTCTTAATGTAATATTATCTGTTGGATTGTAATAACCAAATGCATCAGCAACAAATGCTGCTTTATTCAAATATTTATAACTAACAATTTCTTGTTTGAAATCAAATTCTTTACAAATATTTGTACCAAACCAATCATCAAATTCTTCACGCACACAATAGCGTTTATTTTCAATTGTTTTAGCATCTCTTGCTTTTTTTGCCCCTAAATAAGTGAAGCGAGTAAAAATTCCCCACTTACCATTTGGATCTTCATAATCCAAACCTAACACAGCTTTTATAGGTTGAACAGATAATAAGCTCGACCCATTAGAAAGTTTACCTTTACTATATCCAAGCGCACCATAGAATTTGAAACCATTTGGAACTGAATTAATAATATTATGAAGATCTAGATGTGTTTTTACTTCTATTCCTGTGACTTTTGCGCGATCAACATTCACCATTTGTTGCTCTAAACTTTGAAATTTTTGACCAAAGCTTAAAGTAGTAATTACACTTTCTTGCTCAAATAAGAAATGACGATAACGAGATTGATATAAATTAATATCAAATACACCCATATTATTTTTAGCTTGAGCAAATAAAGTATGGTTTAAACTACGCTCAGATTTTAAAGCGGGATTAGCACGCCATGAACCATAAGCATTTTTAAATGTAAAATACATTTCAGAAGCAGTAGGGATTCGATAGCCAGTAGAAAGTTGATAACCTAATTTCCATGTATCTGATACTTGAACATTAATACCCGCAAATCCACTCCAATTAGCAAAGCTACTTTTAACTGGCTCATCACCTTCAAGGCAAGCTTTTGAGCATCGTGCATTAAACTCTTTTGGTGTTAATTTTGCATAATCATAACGAACACCTATCACAGATGAAAAGATCTCATTCCAACGAATATTATCTTTCAGAGAGATACCATATTGTTTTGTTTTAATCGGACGCTGAATAGTATAGAGATCTGAATATTCATAACTGCGACCAATCCCTGCTCTATCATAATTAATATTTTCAAACTCTCGTTCACTGATAAAGTTTGTTAACGTAAAGGTATGTTCTCCCAACAATTTAAATGGCTGACTTTCTAGTTCTATCGTAGCTCGTTTAAATGTTGTTTTCATTCGACGATCAAAAATTTCACTCAATTCCTTTTCATTGGTCTTCCAATGTCTATCACCTTTGTAATTTACTGCTGCTAGATCAGTTTTTTGATAATCTAAATTAAGTTTTGCGAAAGCTAACCAAGCAGAATCTGGAGCATAAATATAACTTACATTAAAATTATGACGTTTATTCTCATCATTAGCTTCTCGCCAACTTCCACCATATAACGCATAACTTCTTTCATCAGTATAACGTTCTCCTTTCTGTCCAGTAAATCCAAAGGCAATACGATGATGAGCGTTAATCTGATAACCTAATTTAACCAAATAGCTATTAAAACGATGACTTGATGGGTCTGGCATTTGACGAGATGATGAATCCTCAATGCTACCATCACCTCGACTTTTCATCTGATGTCCTGTGCGTTGAGAATAAGCTACAATAGCGTCAAATTTCTCTCCTACATATCCCACGGCGGCAGTTCTTACCCATTCACTATTTTTACTCGCATATCCGCCTCGAATAAGTCCACCAAATTTTTGTCCCTGTTTGACTATATCAGCAGCATCTAATGTTCGATAAGAAACCGTGCCACCTAATGCACCACTACCTGAATTAAACGCATCTGCACCTCTGACAATATCTATTTCCCGAACCAATTCTGAATCAACAAATAAGCGTGAATTATTGAAATTACCATAGCGCGCATATAAGCTGTTTTCTTCGCTATCTGGTAAATTTACTCCATCTACACTAATACCAACTCGGTTTCCTTCCACTCCACGAATAGAAAACCCTTTTAGGAATCGTCCATTATCGCTAATCCCAACATCTGTGGTATAACGCACAAGATCTCGAGTATCTCTCACTAACTCTTTTTGTAGAGTTGATGCAGTTTTATGTTCAACAGCTGACTGCGTTTGTCGCTCTGCACTCAGCTCACCTTCAACATTAATCGTCTCTAATTGTTCTTCTGCAAAAGAAGATGGAGAAATGGATACCGTAGCAATAGGCAAAATTCCATAGGTCACTGCTAAAAATGTATTCTTTTTCATATTGTTATCCTTAAATAGCAAAACAGGTAGAATTATAAAAAAGAATAATAGGAAAAAATAGATAAAATTGAGAATTATTTTTATTTTTGTGATCTAGTTCAAAAAAAATACCGCACTCAGTTTCCCAAAGTGCGGTCATTTTTAATGATATTTTTGAGTGTTAGACTAAACGTCTAAGTTTGCTCTTAACGCATTCATTTCGATAAATTCACGGCGCGGTTCAACTTCATCTCCCATCAATGTGGTGAAGAGTTGGTCTGCTGCCACAGCATCTTTAATCGATACTTTTAACATACGACGAGCATTTGGATCCATGGTGGTTTCCCAAAGTTGCTCAGCGTTCATTTCACCTAACCCTTTGTAACGTTGGATTTCTAAGCCTCGGCGAGATTCTTTCATCAACCACTCAACAGCTTGTTCAAATGACTGAACAGGTTGCGTTTTTTCACCACGAGTAACATAAGCGCACTCTTCTAGTAAGCCATTCACCTGCTGACCGAATGTAGAAATCTTCGCAAATTCATTGCCCGTCACAAAATCAAAGTTGATGAAGTAATCGCTATCAATACCGTGTTTACGAACGGTAATAACCGCTTCATATACTTGACGTTCGCTGTTAAATTGGGTTCTCGCTGAATATAAATGCGCTTCTGTTTCTTTTTCGGTTAAGTACGCAACAAAAGAATTCGCCCAATTTTCGACCGCACTTTCATTACGCATTAACTCAACGGTTAATTGTGGTTGGTAAACCAAGCCTTGTAATAATGGCTCAGGATAGTAACGACTTAAACGAGTAATTAATTTCTGAACATTGTTATATTCGCCTACTAATTTCTCAAACACTAAATCATTCATTGCCGGTGCATTGGCACTGATATGTAACGCTGCGCCATCTAACGCAAGCATTAATTCATATTGCACCATTTCGTCGTTATCTTTGATGTAACGCTCTTGTTTACCTTTTTTCACTTTATAAAGTGGTGGCTGAGCGATATACACATAACCACGCTCAATCAATTCTGGCATTTGACGATAGAAGAAGGTCAACAATAAAGTACGAATGTGTGAACCGTCCACGTCCGCATCGGTCATGATAATGATGTGGTGATAACGTAATTTATCCGGATTATATTCATCGCGACCAATACCACAGCCAAGCGCCGTAATTAATGTGCCCACTTCTTGAGAAGAAAGCATTTTGTCAAAACGTGCTTTTTCAACGTTAAGAATTTTACCTTTTAATGGCAAAATCGCTTGAGTTTTACGATCACGACCTGATTTTGCCGAACCACCCGCAGAATCCCCCTCCACGAGGTAAAGTTCTGAAAGAGCTGGGTCTTTTTCTTGGCAGTCTGCTAATTTACCTGGAAGACCTGCAATATCTAATGCGCCTTTGCGGCGGGTCATTTCACGGGCTTTACGCGCTGCTTCACGTGCACGTGCAGCAGTAATAATTTGATTTACAATGATCTTCGCATCGGCTGGATTTTCTAATAGATATTCCTGCATACGCTCATTCATTGCAGATTCAACCGCACTTTTCACTTCAGAAGACACTAATTTGTCTTTTGTTTGTGAAGAGAATTTAGGGTCTGGCACTTTCACCGAAATAATTGCCACCAAACCTTCACGTGCGTCGTCACCTGATGTGCTCACTTTCTCTTTTTTCAGTAACCCTTCGCTTTCCATATAGTTATTTAAGCTACGCGTTAATGCACCACGGAAACCGGCTAAGTGAGTACCACCATCACGTTGTGGAATGTTATTGGTAAAGCAATAAACGTTTTCGTTTACACCATCATTCCATTGCAATGCGACTTCCACACCAATACCGTCTTTTTCAGCTGAAAAATAGAACGGTTTTGGGTGAATTGGATTTTTATTTTTATTTAAATATTCAACGAATGCTTGAATACCACCTTCATAATGGAAGTGATCTTCTGTGCCATCACGTTTGTCGATTAAACGAATTGATACGCCAGAGTTTAAGAATGAAAGCTCACGTAGGCGTTTTGCTAAAATCTTGTAATCAAAAGTTGTAATTGCAAAGATTTCTGGACTTGGCCAGAAACGCACGGTTGTACCCGTCGCTTGAGTTTCACCAATAACGGTTAAAGGTCCTTGAGGCTCACCTAAGTGGTAGAATTGCTCGTGCACATGACCTTGACGACGAATAGTTAATTGCAATTTATCAGAAAGTGCATTTACTACCGAAACACCCACGCCGTGTAAACCACCTGATACTTTATAAGAGTTATCATCGAATTTACCACCCGCATGAAGCACGGTCATAATAACTTCTGCCGCAGAAACCCCTTCTTCTGGGTGAATATCTACCGGAATACCGCGGCCGTCATCTTGTACGGAAACAGAATTGTCATCATGAATAGTGACGATAATATCGGAACAATAGCCGGCAAGCGCTTCATCGATCGCGTTATCCACCACCTCAAACACCATATGGTGTAGGCCTGTTCCATCATCGGTATCCCCAATATACATTCCCGGACGTTTCCGAACTGCATCAAGCCCTTTTAAGACTTTAATACTTGATGCACCATAAGCATTTTCTGTAACCGGTGTTTCTGACATAGTTTTTCTCTATTTTGTAATGAAAATTGTGTGGAATTATAGCAAAAAACTGACTATTTTGCGAAATAAAAGTGCGGTCAAAGTTTGCGTTATTTTTTTATTTGACATCTCGATTTTTCTCCTTATATTACCTACCTCATTTTTTGTATAGAAATGAGTTTTGTTGTATTAAAAATTAAAGGATCATCAAATGATTTCATTCCTAAAATCTAATCCAGGCACGCCTATTCCTGATGCAGAAATTAGAGAACGCTATAATCGCTTAAGATGGCATGCGTTATTTGGCATTTTTATCGGTTACGCAGCGTTCTACATTTTACGTAATAACTTCCTCCTTTCGTCTCCAGAATTAATTAGCGAGTTTGGTTTCACCAAAAAAGATATCGGTTTTATTTCCGGTACCATGTTAATTGTTTATGGTTTAAGTAAAGGTTTCATGTCTGCAATCGCAGATAAATCAAACCCGAAACACTTTATGATTTTCGGCTTAATGATGTCGGCCGCAGTAAACTTGATGATGGGCTTTAGCGCATCATTCTGGGCATTCTTATTCCTTTGTGTGCTTAATGGTATCTTCCAAGGGATGGGGGCAGGTCCAGCTTACATCGTACTTGCAAGCTGGTTCCCGCGTAAATCTCGTGGTGTAACAACAGCTATCTTCAATATCTCTCACAACGTAGGTGGTGGTTTAGTCGCACCAATTGCGGGGGCAAGTATTGCTTGGTTAGGTCAAGAGCATTGGCAAGCCGCACACTTTGTTGTACCTGTAGCAATTGCCACTATCGTAGCTATTATTTTCTACATCTTTGGTGCGGGTCGTACTTACAATGAAGGCTTACCACCAGTTGGAAAAATTCTTGAAAGTGAGAATGAAGAATTAGTTGTCACAAAAGAAGAAAACGTCAATTTAAGCACATGGGAAATCTTCCGTGATTACATTATGAAAGATATTAATGTATGGTTTGTTTCTTTCATCGATGTCTTCACTTACATGATCCGTTTTGGTGTATTAACTTGGCTACCACTTTATTTGTTAGAAACTAAAGGTTTCACTAAAGCTCAAATGGGTACAGCCTTTGCTATCTTTGAATGGGCAGCCATTCCTTCTACGCTATTAGCAGGTTGGTTAACCGATACTTATTTCAAAGGTCGCCGTATGCCACTTGCTATCATCACCTTATTCGGTGTGGGTGGAGCAATGTTTGTTTACTGGGGCGGTACTGACTTATTAACCGTAACCATCGGTGCAGGTATTATTGGATGCTTAATTTATGTGCCAATGTTCTTATCTTCACTTCAAACTATCGAGCTAGTTCCTTCTTTCGCGGCAGGTTCTGCAACAGGCTTACGTGGTTTATTAAGTTATATTTTAGGTAGTTTCTCTGGTACTGCATTATTTGGTATTTTAGCTGATAAATTCGGTTGGGATGCGGGCTTCTACCTCTTATTATTCGCTGTAGCAGGCTGTATTTTCTGTTGCTATATGACACATTTAGGTGTATTACGCTTAGAACGTAAAAAAGCACAAATAGCTAATAACTAATCTATAAAAATGGGCAAAATAGAATAATCTATGTGCCCATTTTTCTCACTTCAACAAGATTAATTGTGGTCAATGTTTAAAAAGATTTTTAATCCAAAGTTTGAATATAAACGATAAAGCATATCTTCACACCTGGTTATTTTTCTTTTAGGGTAAAAAAAAGCATTTCTTTTGATTGAAAAATATAACGTGCAATAACATATGCTTCAAGTGAAGAAAGCCACAACAAATAACAATCATTCTCAATAATTAAATAAAAACAATCACTTACCCTCTTATTTTGTAAGGAAAATAAGGGTGTTTTTGATTCTGATCAAATAAAGTTCCTCCATCAAGGCATATCATAGTTAGATTAACCATACAAGTAACGTGCCAATTGGGGTGATTATATGCAACGAAGTGATGGATTATTTTCTGCTTTAGCAGAAGTTTCCCGTCGGGATTTTATGAAGTTATGTACCGCACTTGCGGCGACTATGGGGTTAAGTTCAAAAGCGGGTGCAGAAATGACTGCAGCTTTAACCGAGCCTAAACGCCCACCAGTATTATGGATTGGTGCGCAAGAATGTACGGGTTGTACTGAATCCTTGCTACGTGCCACCCATCCAACAGTAGAAAACTTGGTATTGGAAATGATTTCCTTAGAATACCACGAAACCCTTTCTGCAGCCTTCGGGGAACAAGCTGAAGATAATAAACACAATGCAATTAAACAGTATTATGGAAAATATGTTTTAGTCGTAGATGGATCTATTCCGGTAAAAGACGGCGGCGTCTATTGTATGGTAGCAGGTAAACCGATTGTAGAACACATCCAAGAAGCAGCTAAAGGTGCTGCAGCGATTATTGCAATCGGTTCTTGTGCAGCATGGGGCGGCGTACCTTCTAGCGGCGGCAACCCAACTGGTGCAAGCAGCTTATCTGAAGTCTTACCAAAAGGCACACCGGTGATTAATATTCCAGGTTGTCCACCAAATCCACATAACTTCCTTGCAACTGTCGCTTATATTCTTACTTATAAGAAACTACCCACAATGGACAAATTAAATCGTCCATTATTCGCTTACGATCGCTTAATTCACGAAAACTGCTATCGTCGTCCGCACTTTGATGCGGGACGTTTTGCTAAAGAATACGGCGATTATGGTCACCGCAACGGTTGGTGTTTATATCATCTTGGTTGTAAAGGACCAGAAACTTACGGCAACTGCTCTACCTTAGAATTCTGTGATGTCGGCGGTAATAACTGGCCGGTCGGCATCGGACATCCTTGCTATGGTTGTAACGAAAAAGGCGTCGGCTTTACCAAAGGTATTTTCCAATTAGCAGGCGTAGAAAACCCAACACCACGCGTTGAAAAACCAGATGTCAATAACACCGAAGGTTCAGGTGCAACCATGACCGCTATTGGTTTACTAGGTGGTGCAGCCGCAATTCTAGCTGGTGTAAGTGTTGTGACCTTACGCGAATTAAGCGCTCAACATAAAGCCCGTTCTGAAGCTAAAGCCGCAGAAAAAGAACAACATACAGGTAAATAACAATGGATAGACGAAAATTTCTAAAAGCAGGTATGCTTGGCGGAATCGCATCTACTTTGCCTGTGTCAAATGTACAGGCATCAGAAGCGGTTGAGCCTATTCCTGGCGCACTAGGAATGCTTTACGACTCTACCCTTTGTGTAGGTTGTCAAGCATGTGTGGCTGAATGTCAAAACGTAAACCATACACCAGTAAATCCGAAAGGTGATCAAACTTGGTCAAATAACGATAAACTCACGCCATTTACTCGTAACGTTATTCAAGTATGGAGTGATGGCGACGGCACAAATAAGGATAAAACAGAAAACGGCTATGCTTACGTGAAAAAACAATGTATGCATTGCGTTGATCCTAACTGTGTTGCCGTTTGCCCTGTTCAAGCCCTTACCAAAGATCCAAAAACGGGTATCGTAAAATACGATCCGGATATTTGTACTGGTTGCCGTTATTGCATGGTGGGTTGTCCTTTTGATGTACCAAAATACGACTATGACAATCCATTCGGCGAAATCAGCAAATGTGAACTCTGTAACCAAAAAGGCGTTGAGCGTTTAGATAAAGGAGAATTACCTGGTTGCTGTCATGTTTGTCCAACTGGTGCCATTATTTTTGGTACACGTGAAGAATTATTAGCGGAAGCTAAACGCCGTTTAAGCTTGTTACGTGGTACTGAATATGATTACCCACGTCAACACGTCAATAGCACAGATAAATACCGTGCAACCGTGCCAGCATATCAATATCATATCTACGGTGAAAAAGAAGGTGGTGGTACACAGGTGCTCGCCTTAAGTGGTGTACCTTTTGCTAACCTTGGTTTACCAGACTTAGATGAAATCGCGACAGGTTCTCGTGCGGCGCATTTACAACACTTCTTGTATCGCGGTTTAGCATTGCCATTAGTCGCACTGGCTGGTTTAACCTTTATGACTTACAAAAATATGCATGGCGATAAAATCGCTGAGCGTATTGCAGCACAAAAAGAAGCCATGCGTCAGGCACGCAAGGAAATCGAAGAAGCGGAGGATGAGCATCATGAGTAATCCACGTCCGGTAGGCGGTCGCCTTGTTTCTGCCGCAATTCTCTTTTTTGCACCACTTGCTGTGCTTTGCGTTTTATTAATTTTAAAACGTTTGGTTTTCGGTATTGGTTCCGTGACCGCACTTAATGGCGGTTATCCTTGGGGTTTATGGATTGCCTTTGACTTACTTGTCGGTACAGGATTTGCCTGTGGCGGCTGGGCTCTCGCTTGGACCGTGTATATTTTCAATAAAGGGAAATATCACGCTCTTGTTCGCCCAGCATTGCTTGCAAGTTTATTCGGCTATTCCCTTGGTGGTTTATCTATCACCATTGATATGGGGCGTTATTGGCATTTACCCTACTTCTACGTTCCGGGACAGTTCAATACCAATTCCGTGCTGTTTGAAACGGCATTTTGTATGACGGTGTATATCATTGTCGTCACCTTAGAATTTGCGCCGGTGTGGCTTGGTTTCCTTGGTTTGAAGAAATGGTTTAATAAACTCAATAAAATCATGTTTTTCATTATTGCCTTGGGTGCCTTATTGCCAATGATGCACCAATCTTCAATGGGTTCCTTGATGATTGTAGCGGGACACAAAGTTCATCCGGTATGGCAAAGCTATGAAGTGTTACCGATTCTCTCCTTGCTTACTGCTTTCATTATGGGCTTCTCTATTGTGATTTTTGAGGGTTCTTTAGTTAAAGCGGGTCTTGCAGGAAAAACACCGGATGAACGTCATTTATTCACACAATTAGCGCGTGTCACTGCAGGTTTGATCTTCTGTTTCCTAGCAGTGCGTTTTGGTGAGTTGATTTATCACGACAAACTGCAAATGGTTGTGGGTTTCGATAAATTAACTAAATTTGAAGCATGGATGTTCTGGATGGAAGTCTGGTTGATGGTATTACCGTTACTTACCCTCTTCCTCGGAGAGAAAAAATCAGATTCCCGTTGGTTATTTATTTCGGCATTAAGCATGTTACTCGGTGCAGCATTATGGCGTATGAACTACTCTCTCATCATGTATAATCCGGGCAATGGCTATCAATATTTCCCATCTGCGGAAGAATTGCTTATTTCAATCGGCTTCGTTTCAATTGAAGTATGTGCCTATATTTTAATCATTCGTTTATTCCCTGTATTACCGGTATTTAAAGAAAAACATACCGAAGACTCAGAAAAAATTATTGCCGAAAAAGCGGCATTCAGTAAAAAACTTAGCGGAGCAGAATAATGTCAGAAAAAAAACGTATCTCAATTGACCCAATTACCCGTATTGAGGGTCATTTACGTATTGATTGCGAAATTGAAAACGGCGTCGTCACCAATGCTTGGTCATCCGGTACCATGTGGCGCGGTATGGAAAATATCGTAAAAGGTGCCGACCCACGTGATGCATGGATGATTATGCAACGTATCTGTGGCGTATGTACTACAGTACACGCGATTATCAGCGTACGTGCCGTAGAAGATGCTATTGGTGCTAAAGTTCCCGTCAATGCACAATACATTCGTAACATGATTCTTGCTGCACACAGCATTCACGACCATATCGTGCATTTCTATCAACTCTCCGCCATGGACTGGGTGGATATCACCGCTGCGCTAAAAGCTGATCCTGAAAAAGCGGCAGATATGCTAAAAGGTGTCTCTACATGGTCATTAAACAGTGCTAACGAATTCCGCAACGTACAGAAAAAAATCCAAGCATTAGTGGATAGCGGACAACTTGGTATTTTCGCTAACGGTTACTTCGGTCATGCTGCAATGAAACTTCCACCAGAAGTCAACCTCATTGCCGTCGCGCACTATTTGCAAGCTCTTGAATGTCAACGTGATGCTAACCGCGTAGTGGCATTACTTGGTAGTAAAACCCCCCATATTCAAAACTTGGCGATTGGTGGCGTAGCAAACCCAATTAACTTAGATTCCCAAGCGGTACTAAACCAAGAACGCCTCATGTTTGTGAAAGCGTGTATCGATCGCTTAACTGACTTTATCAACCAAGTGTATAAAGTAGATGCAGCAGTATTTGCGGCTTACTATCCTGAATGGTTAAGCTTAGGCAAAACATCTGGCAACTACTTATCTGTACCAGAATACCCAATTGATGCAGATAACTCTAAATTCATGTTAAAAGGTGGTTATATCGAAAACGGCGATTTATCGACTTTCCGCCCAATTGATCAACAAAAAGATGAGTTCGTTGTAAAAGGCATTAAAGAAAGTGGTAAACACGCTTGGTACGAAGATGATGAACCATTAGAACCTTGGGCTGGCTTAACTCGTCCGAAATATACCGGCTGGCAAGATGATGGTAAATACTCTTGGGTAAAAGCACCAACCTTCTACGGTAAAGTTGTCGAAGTGGGACCTCTCGCCTATTTAATGTGTGGTTTAGCTGCGAATGACACACCAACTGTCAACCACTTCAATGAATTAAAAGGCATTTATGAAAAATTGACCGGTAATACTCTAACCACCGATCAATTACATTCTACCCTTGGACGTATTATCGGTCGTACCGTGCATTGCTGTGCGATCAACGACATTTTAAGTGCTCAATGGCAAATGCTCATTGATAATATCGCTAAAGGTGATATGACGGCGTATATCAAAACAGATATTCCAACAAGCGGTGAATTCCGTGGTGTTGGTTTCGGTGAAGTACCACGTGGTATGCTTTCTCACTGGGTTGTCATCAAAAATGGTCGCATTGAAAACTACCAAGCAGTTGTTCCATCTACATGGAATGCCGGTCCGCGTAATGAACAAGACCAAATGGGCCCTTATGAGCTTTCCATTATTGGTACACCGGTGGCAGATCCAACTAAACCATTGGAAGTGGTCAGAACCATTCACTCTTTCGACCCTTGTATGTCCTGTGCTGTGCACGTAGTTAATACTGAAAACGGCGAAGTGACTGAAGTGAAGGTGTTGTAATGAAGCCGTTAATTCTTGGCGTTGGCAATATTTTGTTAAGCGATGAAGGTGTCGGTGTGCGCGTGGTGCAGGAGCTTGAAAAACGCCCTGAAATTCAACCGCACTTTGACGTCATCGATGGTGGTACTTGTGGCATGGAATTACTGGATGCGATGGCAAACCGCGAGCATTTGATTATTGTCGATGCTGTGCTTGCTAATAAACAGCCAGGTGAGATTGTCGTGTTACATGACGAGCAAGTGCCTACCTTTTTCTCTCGCAAAATTTCGCCACATCAACTTGGCATTTGTGATGTGCTTTCTGCCCTTAAACTGACGGATGAGTTTCCACAAAATCTTTGCCTCATTGGCATCCAACCGGAATCGTTAGAGGCAGGCATTGGATTAACGGAAACGATACAAAATGTGTTGCCAAAGGTTTTTGAAACGTTAAATCAAGTCATTAAGGAATACGGCTTAAATCTAGCCCCCTCTTTACGAAAGAGGGGGAACTTTCTTTAAGGTTTTACCTGCTATGCTTTAATCTTATTAATATTGAAAAATAAACCATGTACCGACACGAAAAAACACCTCAAAATACCACCGCACTTTTAACCTCTGTTACCGGCTTTGAAGAAAACCCAACGGAGATTTTCCTTGCCGAAATGAAAAATATCGTGCCCGAAATGCAAGATCTTCCTTTCTTTCATAAAGGAATCGAGTGTTTCTGCCCTAAATTTGTTTTATTCGAAGACCAATGGATCGGCACAGTATTAACCCCGTGGATGATGAGTATTGTAATTCTGCCTGGGCCTCAACAACAATGGGAGCTTCGTGAATTAGGTGACAAACTCACCGTGCAGCTGCCTTACAAAGCACTCACTTTCACCGTTAGTAGTCTTGAAAATGTACCGCAATATTTAAGTTGCTCTTTACATTCACCACTCGACCCGAACCTAACTAACGAGCAAGCGGTTCAACTGACGCAAGATTGTTTGCGTATGATTTTATCCATACCAACCGCACAGCCGACATTTAATTCTGATCGCCGCAATCTATTTAAGGCGATGATCAAATAAAAATTTAAGCTACAAACAGTTAATAAAAATGGGTAAAGTAAACTAACTTACTTTGCCCATTTTGCTTTCCATCCCACACAAAGTGCGGTCAGTTTTTGCTTAATTTTTCAAATTAATACAACACACGCGCTTTGATTGTACCTTCAATTTCACGGAGTTTAGCCAATAACGGGGACGCATCATCTGTTTCGATATCAACGACGACATAACCAATTTTTGGATCGGTTTGTAAAAATTGCGCCGCAATATTGAGATTAGCTTCAACGAAAATTTGGTTCAATTTGTTTAATACACCTGGACGGTTTTCGTGAATATGAAGTAAACGTTTTGTGCCAACGTGTTCTGGTAAAGATACTTCAGGGAAATTCACGGAAGAAAGGGTTGAGCCGTTATCCGAATATTTCACGAATTTACCCGCAACTTCAAAACCGATGTTTTCTTGTGCTTCAGCGGTGGAACCACCGATATGTGGGGTTAAGATCACATTATCAAATTTACGTAGTGGTGAAACAAACTCTTCATTGATTGATGCAGGCTCAACAGGGAATACGTCAACCGCTGCACCACGAACTTTACCTTGTTCAAGTGCAGCTGCTAAAGCATCAATATCCACTACCGTACCACGTGCTGCATTAATTAAAATAGAATCTTGTTTTAATTGTGCAATACGTTCCGCACTCATTAAATTACGGGTTGAAGGTAAATCTGGCACATGGAGCGAAATCACATCACAAGAACCTAATAACTCTTCAAGTGTGTGTAATTGTTTTGCATTACCCAATGGCAATTTATTTTCAATATCGTAGAAATATACTTCCATCCCTAGAGATTCCGCAATAATACTTAATTGCGAACCGATATGGCCATAACCCACGATACCTAATTTTTTGCCACGCACTTCATGAGAACCCACTGCCGATTTATTCCATAAACCACGATGCACATCTGCATTCGCTTGAGGAATATTGCGCATTAAGAGCAAAATCTCACCCAACACTAGTTCAGCCACAGAACGTGTATTAGAGAACGGTGCATTAAATACTGGAATCCCACGCATTTTGGCTGCATTAAGATCCACTTGGTTGGTACCGATACAGAAACAGCCAATTGCAATCAGCTTCGGTGCGGCTTCAATCATTTCAGCGGTTAATTGGGTACGTGAACGTAAGCCGATAAAATGCGCATCTTTAATGGCTTCTTTTAGCTCATCACCATCTAAGGCTTTTTTGTAAAAGTCGATATTGGTGTAGCCCGCCGCATGTAAGGTATCTAATGCACTTTGGTGCACACCTTCTAATAGCACAAATTTAATTTTTGATTTGTCGAGTGAGACTTTGTTTGTCATGTTTGCTTCCTTATTTTTATTAATCAATAATTTTTGCGCCGTCTGGTGTACCAACAATCACAATATCCGCCCCACGTAAGGCAAAAATACCATTTGTTACTACACCTGCGACATTATTCAATTCTTTTTCCATTTCCACTGGATTTAAAATAGCGAAGTTATGTACATCTAAAATTACGTTGCCGTTATCAGTCACCACGCCTTCACGATATTCTGGGGCACCACCAAGAGAAACTAATTTACGACCAACTTGTGAACGTGCCATTGGAATGACCTCTAACGGTAATGGGAACGTACTACCTAACACATCCACTTGTTTACTAGAATCCACAATACAAATAAATTTTTTCGCTAAAGCCGCCACAATTTTTTCGCGAGTCAGTGCAGCACCACCACCTTTGATCATCATTTTTTGTGGATTGATTTCATCTGCGCCATCTACATAAATATCTAAACTGGATACATCGTTAGCACTGAATACTTCAATGCCCTGTTTACGCAATAATTCTTCTGACGCTTTAGATGCGGCTACCGCGCCTTGAATTTGATCTTTTAATTCACCTAAGGCTTCAATAAAACAATTCACTGTGGAACCACTTCCCACGCCAACAATGGTATCGGGCTTAACATATTTTAACGCCGCACGTGCCGCTAATTTTTTCATTTCTAATTGGTCCATTTTTCTCTCCCTTTTAACAACGTAAAAGTTTACTTTACTTTAATACGACCCTGTCAAATAAACAAGTGTAAAAATTTATTTGTCATGATGAAAAAATTTTATTCATCTAAAAAAAGCGCTAACAGCTCGTTCAAAAACAATTTTCCGTGTTCGGTGATCTGCCAAAAATCCGGTGTTTCCACGATATAATTCTGCTGAATGGCAAAATCAATTTGATTTTTGACCGCACTTTGCGAAAGCCCAGTGTAATGGTCAAACTCTTGTTTTGGTACCGCTTCCAATAAGCGGAAGCGATTCATAAAGAACTCAAAAGCGCGGTCATTTTTTTCCACATTTTTTTCTTCATAAAGGTATTCACCACGCAAGTAGCCCTTTGGATGCTTCGTTTTAGAAAAACGTAAAATATCGCCATCAGGAAAAGTCAGTTTTCCATGGGCACCGCAACCTATAGCCAAATAATCCCCGAATCGCCAATAATTCAAATTATGCTGACATTGAAAACCCTGTTTTGCATAAGCGGATGTTTCATATTGCTGATAACCTGCTTCGATTAAAAGTTGATGTCCTTGCTCAAAAATATCCCAAAGCTCATCATCATCCGGCAATTTAGGTGGACGATAAGCAAACATGGTATTGGGTTCAATGGTGAGTTGATACCAAGAAAGGTGAGGCGTAGCAAGCTCAATAGCTTGTCGTAAATCATCTAAGGCTTCCTCAAGCGTTTGGTTTGGCAAGCCGTGCATTAAATCCAAATTGAAACTTTTTAACCCAGAAACTTTCGCCAAACTGATCGCACTTTTAGCTTCCGCCACATTATGAATACGCCCCAAGCGCTGTAATTTATCGTCATTAAAACTTTGGATGCCCATAGAAATACGTGTTACACCAGCGTCCACATAACCTTTAAAACGCTCCGCTTCCACAGTGCCGGGATTGGCCTCCATAGTAATTTCAATATTCTCTAAAAAAGGAATGCGACGTTGAATTTCTGCCAATAATAACTTGATGCTTTCCGCTGAAAATAAACTCGGCGTACCACCACCAATAAAAATTGAATGAAGTGGGCGATTTTGAATACTAGCCTGATATTTCTCTAAGTCTACCTCAAGATCGGCTATCAGATGTTGCACATATTCTTGTTCAGGAATTGTGCCTTTCTGTGCATGCGAATTGAAATCACAATAAGGGCATTTCTGCACACACCAAGGAATGTGAACATAAAGGGAAAGGGGAGGAAATTTTTGCATAATTAAAAGTCAAAAGGGCTTGTTTTCACAAGCCCTAAAAATGAGTCATTAATTGACCGCTCTTGCTGTTTTAGTCGCAGCTTTACGGAGTGGTGTTTTCGCTTTCGTTTCCACCTTCACAAATTCAATGCCTTCTGGTGGATTCTCTAACGCTAAGCCTAACACTTGATCAATGGTTTCTACCACATGAATCGCAAGATTTTCTTTCACGTTATCTGGAATTTCTTCCAAATCTTTCACATTATCTTTTGGAATCAATACAGTTTTAATGCCACCACGATGTGCCGCAAGTAATTTTTCTTTTAATCCGCCAATTGGTAATACTTTACCGCGTAGGCTGATTTCACCAGTCATTGCGACATCAGCACGCACTGGGTTACCCGTTAAGCAAGAAACTAATGCGGTACACATTGCGATACCTGCACTTGGACCATCTTTTGGTGTGGCACCATCTGGCACGTGAATATGAATATCACGTTTTTCATGGAATTCAGAATTGATACCCAATTTTTCAGCACGTGCACGGACTACGGTCATGGCTGCTTGGATAGATTCTTTCATCACATCGCCTAATGAACCGGTGAAGGTTAATTTACCTTTGCCAACCACTGACGCAGTTTCAATAGTCAGTAAGTCACCGCCCACTTCTGTCCACGCAAGGCCTGTTACTTCGCCCACACGGTTTTGGGTATCCGCTTTACCGAATTCAAAACGTTTCACACCAAGATAGTCATGCAAGTTGTCTGAATTCACGGTAATAGATTTTACTTTTGGATTGACTAATAAATTCTTCACTGCTTTACGACAGATTTTAGAGATCTCACGCTCTAATCCACGCACACCTGCTTCACGAGTGTAATAACGAATAATATCTAAAATGGCGTTTTCTTCAATGGTTAATTCACCTTTTTTCAATCCATTACGTTCAATTTGTTTTTGTAACAAATGACGCATCGCAATATTGAGTTTTTCATCTTCGGTATAACCAGAAAGACGAATCACTTCCATACGATCTAACAATGGACCTGGAATATTCATGGAGTTTGAGGTTGCCACAAACATCACATCTGACAAATCGTAATCTACTTCAAGATAGTGATCGTTGAAGGTAGTATTTTGTTCAGGATCAAGCACCTCTAACAAGGCTGACGCAGGATCACCACGCATATCCGAAGACATTTTATCGATCTCATCAAGCAAGAAGAGTGGGTTTTTCACGCCAACTTTTGCCATTTTTTGAATCAATTTACCCGGTAATGCACCAATATAAGTTTTACGGTGACCACGGATTTCTGCTTCATCACGTACTCCACCTAATGCCATACGCACATATTTACGACCTGTGGCATTCGCAATAGATTGACCTAGTGAGGTTTTACCTACCCCTGGTGGCCCGACTAAGCAAAGGATTGGACCTTTGATTTTGTTTAAACGTGCTTGCACCGCAAGGTATTCTAAAATGCGTTCTTTCACACGTTCTAAACCGTAGTGATCCGCATCTAAGACTTGTTGTGCTTTTGCGATATCTTTCTTCACTTTAGTGCGTTTATGCCATGGCACTTGAAGCATCCACTCAACATAGCTACGCACCACCGTTGCTTCCGCAGACATCGCTGACATCATTTTGAGTTTTTGTAACTCACTCTCTACTTTTTCACGCACATCTGCTGGCATACCTGCAGCTTCAACCTTTTGACGAAGTTGCTCAACTTCATCAATAGTATCTTCGCTTTCACCATCGTCCATTTCTTTGCGAATCGCTTTAATTTGTTCGCTAAGATAATAGTTACGCTGGCTTTTCTCCATTTGTTTTTTCACACGGCCACGAATTCGTTTTTCAACTTGAAGAATATCCGCTTCAGATTCCATCATGCCAAGTAAATATTCTAAACGCTCTTGTACACCAGCCAGTTCTAATACGCTTTGTTTATGACGAACAGTCACTGGAATATGCGCGGCCATGGTATCAGCTAAACGATCGGCATCATCAATACGTTGAAGCGCACCTAAAACGTCTGCAGGAATTTTTTTATTGAGTTGAAGATAGCTTTCAAATTCATTTAAAACAGCTGCCTTCACCACATCTAATTCTTTTTCATCACCAAACGTGGTTTCAATCGGTGTGACTTCCGCTGAAAAATGGTCTTCACCATCATTTAATTGATTAATTTTCGCGCGTTGTTGCCCTTCCACCAACACTTTCACCGTGCCGTCTGGCAATTTTAATAGTTGAATAATATTCGCAATCGTCCCGACATCGAATACATCATCAACGGTAGGTTCTTCCAAATCCGCTTGCTTTTGTGACACCAATAATAATTGTTTGCCCTCATTCATGGCTTCATCAAGGGCACTAATCGATTTTGCGCGCCCAACAAAAAGTGGCATCACCATATAAGGGAAAACGACAACATCCCGTAATGGCAACACAGGAAGTGTACGTTGTTGAGTTCTTTTGGCGTTCATAATTATCTCTCTTACATCAATTCTATAATTTTATTGAATATGGGGATGAGTTGCATAAATTCAAGGTAGGATTTGGCATATTAAGGACAAATCGAGAAATAGGCAAGTAAAGAACCACCTTTATTGATGCTTAATTGGAAAAACCATGGAATACAGGTACAATAAGTGCGGTCAAAAATCAGCATGATTTTACCCAATAAAAAACGTTTGAAAAAATAACCGCACTTTATCCATTATGACAGCAAAACAAACTATTACTTTCGCGACCTTTCAAGAATTACTGCCCGATTCTTGTAATCATCCATTAAAAAAACAATTAAGGGATAAAGCCCGTTATTACGGACGTAAATTTTTATTTAAAAAACAATGTGATGCTTTGGTTGATTTCTTAAATGATAATCAAACCTGGATTCCGCTTTTTCAACAAAATCCATATCGTTTTAATGCATTGCTTGCCACCTATTGTGACAAACGTTTTTCTGCAACCGATCGACTCAATGCCATTACCAATAATCTGCTAATGCTTGAAGAAAAAATGGGCGTAGAATTTTGTAAAAAACTACTCCAAGAAAAATCCCTTTTATTAGCACAATTAACGGATCAACTTGGTATTTATTTCAACATCAACCAGATTGACCCTTTTGAAGGTTATTTTTCCATTAACTTAAAAGACAATGATGGGCGTAGCATTTATGATGCTTCTTTCACCTTCTTAAAACCAAATAAATTACTCATTGCCTCCATTCAAGGTCCTTCTTATGAAGAGGCGCAAGAAGCTGTGAAACAAGCCACAAAAGAATTACACGGTGTTCGTCCAATGTTTATGTTGATGAATGTTTTCCGCTTGTTAGCTGAAAAATGGCAATGTGAATTAATCGGTATCCCTCACACTTCACAAGGTAAATACCGTTTATCTGCGCGCAGTAAAATCCTATTCAACTACGATGAATTTTGGCAGGAAAACCAAGGTCAATTAAAAGGTCAATATTGGCAATTACCGCTTGAAAGTACCCGCAAACCGCTGGAAGAAATCGCTAGCAAAAAACGTTCTATGTACCGAAAACGTTATGAAATGTTGGATGAAATGTCCAAGAATATTTCAAATTTTGAAAGTAAACACGGTTAATTCCGTGTTTCTTTTTAGGCTAAGTACAAAATAAATATAAAAACAATAATCTATCAATATCGAATACCACACATAAAAAGTTGTAATACATCTTTAAAAAGCTTTTGCTCTCTTCCTTTATAGTAGAATTGGAGGCTGGCAGAATTTAATATTTCATCTATTTTTTGAATAAAAAGATCAATTAACATGACAGGGAAATCATCACGGATAATCTTGCGTTTTTGTAAAGTACCAAAAAAATAATGCATGTATTGATACTTCTCTTCTTCCATTTCTTTAAAAAAAACCCGTAATTCTCTATCCTGTTCGTGATGTAAATCATGTAAAACTGGTACTGAGTATAACGTTTCCATAGAATCTTGCTGCATTGATAAAATTTTTGTAATAATTTTACTTAGATCTGATTGAGTATCTAGCAAATTATCAAAATCTTCTCGCATCTTATTTTTCTGTTCTTCAAAGATACACTTCACAAGTGCCTGCTTAGTAGGAAAATATTTATAAAACGTTACTCGACTTACATCTGCTACCCGACAAATTTCTGCTACAGAGGTTAATACCCAGCCTTGTTCATAAAACAATTTAGTCGCAATCTGTTTTAGTAAAACATCTTTTTTCATAACCAACTCCTTAAGTAGCAATAACATAGCCGAAAGCCTTTAATTGTCAAATGTCAAATTTGAGAAAAATTCTTATTTACTTTCGTATTGTGATTGTGTTAGGTTTACATTATTAATTAGTTAATGCAAAAAGTGTAAACTTTAAACTAAAATGAAGCCTAGGAGAACCCATGAACAAGTTATCCCCACGACTCAGCCTCATTAGCCTTTGCCTGATGAGTGCCTACTCTTTTTCTACCCATGCCGAAGAAAGTCAGCAGACCACAGTACTAGACGAAATCACAGTGACTGGTGAGAAATTTGAACGTAGTCAATCTTCGACTGGTTCAAGCACAACAGTGGTAACTGGTGATCAATTCAAACGAGAAGCTAATTTACTGTCTGCGACCCAATTATTAAAACGCGATGTAAATATTTTAGACACCGGCTTGGGCAATGATTTACCTACAGTGCGCGGCGTTGACGGTTCTGGCCCGGCGGTCGGTGCGGTAGCATTTTTTGCCGGTTCACGTCCACGTTTAAATATGCAAATTGATGGTAGAACTTCCAGCTATAACGAACTGGCGTTCGGTACAAAATCCCTCTGGGATATGAAACAGGTGGAAATCTATCGTGGAGCACAAAGCTATGCCCAAGGGCGTAATGCCATTGCCGGTGCGGTGGTCATGACCAGCAATGACCCAACGCAAGAATGGGAAGGTGCTGCGAAATTAAATATGGGGAATCATCGATTGGCACAAACGGCGGCCCTAATTTCTGGTCCTGTAGTGAAAGACGAATTAGCGTTTCGTTTAAGCGTAGATCATCAGCAACGGGAAACTGCTGTAGATTTACCACATTACGATCCCGTCGGCAACCCGCGTTGGTTTAAAGCCACCAATACCCGCGCCAAATTACTCTGGACGCCGTCTGCGTTGCCAGATCTCTATAGCCGTTTAACGTTCAATCATTTAAACGCGCGAGCACCACAAAGCGAAACAGAGTTACAACCTAATTCACCACGTTACACGCCGGAACGCCCGGTATTCCAAACACGCTCTGCCAGCACTATTTGGGACATTGGTTATCAACTCTCAGAGCATTG
The DNA here is from genome assembly GCA_032568935.1 of Parahaemophilus parainfluenzae. Lineage (GTDB taxonomy): Bacteria > Pseudomonadota > Gammaproteobacteria > Enterobacterales > Pasteurellaceae > Haemophilus_D > Haemophilus_D parainfluenzae_AE. The sequence continues at coordinate 59,903 of JAWHBY010000002.1, read as the reverse complement.
GAAATGGGAAAATAAATTGGTTTATACCCACTTTATTCACGATAGAAAAACAACTTCGCCATTCAACACCGCATTGCCGCCAAATCGTCGAGGTGTTCCGGCTCGTGTTGATGGCAATGAATTCCAAATTGAACCCATTGTAAAATACGAAAACGAAAAATACCGTGGGTTATTCGGTTTGTTCTATTTCAATGCGAAACAAGATGAAAGTGTTACGATGCTCAACGGACGCATTGCTCGCACGCCGATTACGACAAATTTTAATGATAAAACGAAAACCAAGGCGGCCTTTGGTGAAATTACCTTTACACCGGATATTCCGTTTGAATTGACGCTTTCTGCCCGCTATGAACAGGAACATCATCAGCGTAAAGGCAAAAGTGCGATGTTTTCCATCAACCGGGATAAAAAATACAATGTCTTCCTGCCAAAAACAGACATTGCATGGAAAATTAACGATGATCAACGCTTAGGCTTTAAAGTAGGCAAAGGTTATAACCCAGGTGGTGCCGGTGTGACTTTCGGTGTGCCGTACACCAGCTATGAATATGACGCGGAATATGTCTGGAACTACGAACTTTATCATCGTTGGACATCCGCAGATAAACGCCTACGCATTAACAGCAACCTATTCTATAACGACTACAAAGACATGCAGTTACCGTTCACTCTTGGTCCAAATTCCATCGTGATCCGCAATGCCGATAAGGTCGTTACCTATGGCGCGGAAATAAATACCGAATGGCAGGCCACGGAGAAACTGGCACTCAATGCGGGCATCGGGATGTTAAAAACCGATATTAAACGTTATCCAAACAGCAGCATTGAAGGGAATAAACTCGCTCGCGCACCGAGTTTCAGCGGAAAAGTGGGGGCCAATTATCGTCTTCTTGACCACCTAGAAATTGGCACCAATTACAGCTACAACAGCAGTTATTATTCCACTGCCGACAACTTAGCCAATGGTAAAGTAGGACATTATGACCAACTTGATGTTTATTTAGCGTACGACTTTAAGCATGCCAGAATCACGCTCTATGCCGACAACGTGCTTAACTCACGCAAAGATATCTTACTCGTACCGCGCTCAGGCGACATTACCCGTCAACCAGAACGCCAAATTGGGCTTTCTACCGAGTTAAGATTCTAAGCAATGAGTAAGCAGCACCAACAAATTTGCCAACCTGTTGCCGCGCAATTACGCGCTTCAATGTGGTTGGCAACCTTCGCACAAGGGTTAAAAATCGGGATTTGGCTTTTGATGATCCACATTGTGTTTACCGTCAGCCAATCTCTTACGTTTCCTTATTGGCAGATTTTCGCGCTGCTTGCCACATCCATTTTGTATTACACCTGCAAAATTAAAGCGCACGACAAATCTCATTATGCGGCCTTTGAATTGGAAAAAATGCTACGCCAACAGCTTGCGAAAAAAATCAGTCAATTATCGTTAGGCAAAGTCAATGAAATCGGTTCAGGCGGTTTAACGAAAGTGCTGTGCGATGACGTAAACGAATTGCACACCTTTGTTGCCGATGCGCCCCCCCTTAAAGCGGAGGCTTATTCCACACCGCTTTTCGTGTTGGCGGCATTGTTTTGGTTAAATTGGCAAATGGCATTGGCTGTGGTGATTTTCCTTGTTGTATTGTTTACGATTCTGCAACGTTTAATGCAAAAAAGTCGATTAAATTATCGTGATTACGGTGCTGCCGTGAGCCGAATCAATAGCGCGATTATTGAGTATATTCAAGGTATGAGCACGATTCGTACCTTTGATGCAGGACAAAGTTCGTACAGCCGTTTTAGCACCGCATTAGAAAATTTTAATCAGGTCATCTTCGCTTTTTTAGCCAAAGTGGGCGCCCCAACACGTCTTGCCCGTTCGCTCTTTACACCAATGCCGATCATGTTGTTTTTGATCGTGTTAGGCGTGTATTTACACTCACTTGCGCTGCTTTCCACCTTTGGCTTTTTTGCCTTTTTAGTGTTAGCCGCTGGGTTAATTGAAACCATGCATCCTTACATGGGGCTGTTTCATTTGCTGGAACGCTCCCGCGCTGCCATTGAACGCATTAACGAAATAAAAACGTTGGAAAATGCCACCGCACTTTTGCCGCTACAAACGCCAAAGGGGTATGCTGTTCAATTTGAACAGGTCAATTTCAGCTACGATGCCGACAAAGCAACACTGAAAAATATTGACTTCAGTGTGCCGCAAAATAGTTTTACCGCTATTATTGGCACTTCAGGCTCCGGCAAAACTACCTTGCTCAATTTGCTGTTGCGCTTTTGGGATGTCGATAGCGGAAAAATCACCTTAGGTGGTGCGGATATTCGTCATATGGAACAGGATCAACTTATGAAATATTGTTCGGTCGTATTTCAGGATAACTTCTTATTTTCTTGCTCTATTGCCGAAAACATCGCTTACGGCATAGAAAATATGACGGAAGAAGCCATTATCAATGCCGCCAAACAAGCCCGTATTCACGACTTTATTATGACCTTGCCGGAGCAATATCAAACGAAAGTGGGGGAACGCGGACAATTATTGTCAGGCGGACAAAAACAACGCATCAGTATAGCCCGAGCCTTTTTACAAAATCGCCCGATTTTATTGTTAGACGAACCCACAGCCTTTTCCGATGCAAAAAACGAGGCGGATTTAATGCAGGCCTTTCATGCGCTGATGCAAAATAAAACAGTGATCATGGTGGCACATCGGCTGTCTAGCATTACCCAAGCCGATCAAATTATTTATTTAGAGAACGGCAAAATCATCGCTCAAGGCAACCACCAAGCCTTATTGCAAACCAATGCTGCCTATCAAATCCTTTGGGCGGAATATCAACAGGCAAAATCTTGGACGATACATTAGAGAATGTTATGCAATCTTACTTTAATCCCGAAACTCAACGCGTAAAAAGCCTGTGGCAAACTTATCACGCCTTATTTGTCGCCGCCCAACAGCAACAAAGCGCATTCTTACGCTGTCTCGCTTTTGCGGCACTGTCTGCAACCTTATTCGGCGTGGCTATCGGTTTGCTGTATCCGCTGCTTTTGGCATTAGAACAAACTGAAGCAGGGCAAAGTGCGGTCATTTTTTGGAGTGTTTTGTGTGGCGGACTTTTAGTCACCAGCCTCCTTTTCCGCATTTGGGCGGAATATTATGACACTAAAGGCGATTCATTTTTGGCGACATATCAATTGAGACGTCAACTGGGCGAAAAACTCCGCCGCGTATCTCTTGCCGTCCTCAGTGGATTTCGTGCAGGCGAACTCAGTGCCGTTGCCATCCAAAGTATTAATGAAGCGACGAATTACGCATTCAGTTTAATTAGTATTCTAATTTACGGCATCGTAACACCGGTGTCTGCCGCCCTTTGTCTTTGTTTCTTTGATTACCGCTTTGGGCTGTTGATCTTCATTATTTTTCCGCTTATCGTGCCACTTTATTTATGGCGAAGAAAAGCTTTTCGTCGTGGATTTAGTATTTTGGCAGAAGCTAATCAACGACTTAAAGGCGAAACCATTGAATTTGTGCAAGGCTTGGAAATTCTGAAATCAACAGGGCAGACTGAAAACAAACAACATATTTTCAACCGTGTGATTGAAGATGTCGCCAACATTCAACGCATCGGCACTAAAAAAGGTGAACGCCCGAATTTGATTATTACCTCAAGCATTCAATTCAGTCTGATTGCCGTATTGATTGTTGGCACATTTTGGGTGATTTCCGGTAGCGCCCATTGGGTATTGTTAGCCACGGTGCTGATTTTAATTGCACGAATTTCGGATGTATTGAACTTCTTTGTGCAAATGTCTTCACTCTTAGAAATTTTTGTAATCAGCTGTGAGAAATTTGAAAAACTGATGGCATTGCCTGAATTGATGGAAAATCATAGCAGCAGATTACCCACAGATTATCGCATTCGTTATGAGCATGTCCGCTTTGGTTACAATACCGAAAAAACTATCCTAAATGACATTAATCTGGATATAAAACCTAACAGCCTCAATGCTTTTGTAGGCACTAGCGGTTGTGGTAAAACAACATTACTCCGCTTGTTGTTGCGTTATGCTGATCCGCAATCAGGGCGAATTACGATCGGCGGTGTCGATATTCGGGATGTTAGTCAAGAAAAACTCATGTGCTTAATTTCTGTGGTGTTTCAAGACGTGTATTTATTCCAAGACAGCGTATTAAATAACATCCGAATGGCAAAACCCAATGCTACCGATGAAGAGGTGATTCACGCCTGTAAACTTGCCCAATGCCATGATTTTATTCAGGCATTACCACTAGGGTATCAAACGCAAGTTAATGAAATTGGGAGTAATTTTTCCGGTGGTGAAAAGCAACGACTTGCTATTGCCCGCGCGATTTTAAAAGATGCGCCGATTCTCATTTTAGATGAACCGACAGCATCGTTGGATACCCGCAATGAGCTGGCAGTGCAAAAAGCACTGGATCAGCTGGTTAAAGACAAAACCGTGTTGATTATCGCTCACCGACTTTCCACTATTGTGGGAGCGCATTGCATTTATGTGTTGGAAAACGGCTGCATTGCCGAACAAGGCACGCATCAAACACTCTTAGAACAAAAAGGACGTTATGCAGCATTTTGGCAATATCAACAACAAGGCAACATCACTCACTAAACAGGATTGGGCACTCCTTGCCACTACCTCCGGTTTTAAATTCTGTTTAGTGGCGTTTTATATGATTGGCCTGATCACCATGTTAAAAGAGATGGGGTTCGATCTTAAACAGCTTAGTTGGTTCTATTTGCTTGGTGGAATAGAAATGGCGAAATTCATCATTTCACCGTTAATTGAACGCTATCGCCTCAAGCGTATTGGGCAGTTTCGCGGTTGGTTATGCCTTTCCTCGCTAATCATTTTTATTGCCCTATTCATGTTGCATTTCATCCAACCGCAACGGGATTTTATACTGCTTATGGTGGCGTGTGTGCTATTGAACCTAAGCAGTCTATTTTTCGGTTGTGCGGCGTTGGGGCTGACGTGTGCCATCCTGCCTTTTGAGCAACGTGGCTTTGGCGGTGTTATTCAGGTGATCGCAGGACGCGTGGGTAAAATGCTTGGCGGCGGTTTGGTGTTACTGATTTATCATCATTACGGCTGGCAAAGTGCGGTGGATTTAATCAGTGTTTTTGCGCTACTGCTGATCCTACAAATCAGCCTATATTCCGAACCTACAGTTGCGGCTGAATCGCAAAATCCGCCATTGCGTTTTTTATTCACGCGTTTTTTTCACTTTTGGCGACAACCGCACATTCCGCTCAGCTGGCTGATATTATTGTTGCTCGTGTTTATTCCCAGTGGCATGGTGGTCAGCAGTTTCATCCCACGCCTAAATGCCTTGGGCTGGAGAAGCCAACACATTGGGCTATTACTTTCCGTATTCGAACCCCTTTGTGCTATCACCTTTGCTCCACTCAGCGGCCTATTACTCAAAAAATATTCTCGATTTTCCGTCACCCAATGGGTATTATTTAGCCAAATTTTTGCCTTCTGCTTATTTATTTTATTTGAATATGTCGGCACAGATTTTCCTTATCTTATCGCTGTACCAATCTTATTATTAAGTATTACTTACGCATTACTTGTGCCGTGCTTGCTGGCTATTATCCTTGATTATTCATCTAAAGCTTATGCTACATTGGATAGTTCACTACAATTTTCTGTTGCATTACTAGGCGCATATTTAGCTGGTTTTATTTCACTCAGATTGATCAATACATGGGGATACGTTACGGTATATTGGATTGTGGCAACCATTGCATTTGCTATTTGGTACTTTTTTAAGAACTACAATCAAAAATCATAAGAGTGTGATGATGAAATGCTATATACCTCTTATTCTTCTAAATAAATCAATTTTAAATTAAATCTCACCACATAAATTTAATTCATGTAAACGATTGCCCCCCGATATTATCGCATTCTTTTAAAAATCACGCTTTGTTTTTTTGCTCACTTTGTGTAGAATACGCGCTCGGCTTATTGATTAATCCGAAGAACACAAGGAGTTCTCCATAATGGAAGCATCAAAGAAAAAGATGAAATTCCCTTCCGCATTTAGCATTCTCTTTATTATTCTTCTTATTGCTATTGGTCTTACTTGGCTTATTCCCTCAGGGTCCTACTCTAAACTTTCCTACGACAACACCGAAAATCACTTTATTGTCAAAACTCACGGAATTCCCGATCAAAACTATCCAGCAACAGAACAAACCCTTAATCAACTCAATATCAAAATTCAACTTTCTCATTTCACCAACGGCATTATCAAAAAGCCGATTGCTATCCCCGATACCTATCAACGCATTGAACAACACGAAAAAGGCATTACTGATATGATTCACGCCATGGTGGATGGCACCATTGAAGTCGCGGATATTATGATTTTTATCTTCATACTCGGTGGAATGATTGGTGTGATAAACAAAACAGGGGCGTTTAATGCCGGATTAATGTCTCTCACTAAGAAAACGAAAGGAAATGAATTCTCTGTTGTCTTTGCTGTCTGCGTGTTGATGCTTTTAGGCGGTACGGCTTGTGGTATTGAGGAGGAAGCGGTAGCCTTCTACCCGATTCTTGTTCCTGTCTTTTTAGCCTTAGGCTATGATTCGATTGTCTGTGTTGGCGCCATATTCCTTGCTGCCTCAATGGGCACAGCCTTCTCTACAATTAATCCATTCTCCGTTGTCATTGCCTCAAATGCTGCAGGGATTCCATTCACTGAAGGGATGGGATTTCGTACACTGGGTCTGATTCTTGGTGGAGCCTGTGTGATTGCTTACATGTATTGGTACTGTAAAAAACTGCGTGCCAATCCTGAGTTTTCTTATACGTATGATGATCGCCAAGCCTTCTATGATCTCTATATGAAAGATATCGATCCGGATGCTAAGGTTGAATTTACCTTTAGAAGAAAACTGATTCTGATTCTATTTAGTGGCGCCTTTCCTCTCATGGTATGGGGTGTGATGTTTGGCGGTTGGTGGTTCCCTCAAATGGCGGCTTCCTTCCTAGCCATAACCATTATTATTATGTTCATCAGCGGATTGCCTGAAAAAGATGTCGTAAATGGATTTACTCATGGTGCTTCTGAATTAGTCGGCGTCGCATTGATTATCGGACTCGCTCGAGCAGTTAATATCATTCTAGAGCAAGGAATGATTTCTGACACCATCCTCGATTGTATGACACACCTTGTCGCTGGAATGAATGGTGGAATCTTTATTATCGGCCAGCTCATTGTCTTCATTTTCTTAGGATTGGTTGTACCTTCATCTTCAGGTCTTGCCGTGCTCGCTATGCCAATTATGGCTCCGCTAGCTGATACTGTTGGCATTCCAAGAGATATCGTGGTATCGGCTTACAACTGGGGGCAATATATTATGTTGTTCCTTGCGCCAACAGGATTAGTCCTTGTTACATTACAAATGCTTGGCATCCCATTCAATAAATGGTTGAAATTTGTCATGCCAATCGTAGGTTGCCAATTTGTTATTTCATCGATACTTCTCCTTGTTCAAGTATTTATGTATGCGCAATAAGCAATAAAATAAAAAGCCACGCAATTGCGTGGCTTCTTTTTATCATCTGATGCTATTTGACAAACTCATCAAACTCTAACTCATAATCATCACCATCTCTGGTGTATTTGATATAACGTGGAAATTGTTCTCCTGAGAATTTCTTCACCATGATGTCTTTGTTACCTGTTTTAAATGAATAGGTAATTTCAGTAACAGTTTGCTTGTTATATTGAATCTGTTTTTCCGCTTTCTTCACATTCACATTTTCCATTGGGTAAAGTTTTTTACCATTTGTAATTTGGAAACTGGTTGGCAATTTATCGTAATAACTCAACTGAAATGCCATGGTGAATAAGTCAAAAGTCGGTAATGTTAACGGTTCAGTTTCTAACCCATTTTTCACTTTACCGTATTCAATGGTTGTTGGTGAAATTTTAGAAATAGCATAAGGCTTACCATTACGCACATCTTGATAATTCACCATTTTAAATTGACTCGAAGTTTGTGAACCACGAGAAGTAAACACAATGTTGTACAACGGAATATTAATTTTCGCATTGACGGAATACTGTGAACCATCTGCTTTAAAATGCACGTACGCAGGCATTAAATAATTGGAACTGTATTTAATATTATAATCCACCGCAGACCACGCTGTTGGCGCATAAGCAATAAATGCAGCAAAAAGGATTTTAAATAACTTCATTGGTTTTCCTTATATAAATAGGTTTTTCTTTAGAGTATCACAGTGAGAAGAAGTTCCCCATTAAAAAACCATCTTATCCGCAGACAAGATGGTTTTCATTTATGTTAGCTTAATAGGAGATTATAGAACTGCACCCGCCATTAAGAAACCGAATAGAACTGATAAAGCAATTGCAATCACACCTGGCACTAAGAATGGGTGGTTAAATACATATTTACCGATACGAGTTGAGCCAGTGTCATCCATTTCTACTGCCGCAATTAAAGTTGGGTAAGTAGGAAGAATAAATAATGCTGATACTGCGGCGAATGCTGCAATTGCGGCTTCCGGCGAAACGCCTAATAAAATTGCAGTTGGATATAATGCTTTTGCAGTTGCAGCTTGTGAGTAAAGTAAGGTACTTGCGAAGAACAAGATTACCGCTAAACTCCAAGGGTATTGTTGTAAGAACTCAGCTGATACCGCTTTGATTTGCTCGATATGACCTTCAACGAAAGTATTACCTAACCATGCTACACCAAGTACACAAATTACCGCTGACATACCTGATTTAAAGGTTGCCGCATTGGTAATTTTTGCAGTATCCACTTTACATGCCATAGTGATAATCGCTGCAGTCGCAAGCATGAAAGAGATAATAGCATTATCACGAGAAAGAATTGGGTTTTGAATTAAACCAACAGTTTTACTGATTGCTGTTGCATAAAGCATGACCACTAAAATCGCGATAAGGAAAATTGCGACAGAGCGTTTTGCATAAGGTTTGATCTCAATTTGCATTTCGCCACGCATGGTAATTAAACCTTTTGCTAGACGATCTTGGTAAACTTCATCATCTTTCAAATCTTTACCAAGGAAGTTACAAATCACCGCAGTAATCATACATGCTGCGTAAGTAGTTGGAATCCAAATGCCTAATAATTGTAAGTAACTTAAACCAAAGTTTTTCTCTAATTCAGCAGAAAGGAATACCACCGCAGCAGAAATTGGAGACGCTGTAATCGCAATTTGTGAAGCGATAACCGCAATAGAAAGTGGGCGTGAAGGACGAATACCTTGTTCTTTTGCCACTTCAGCAATCACTGGAAGTGTTGAGAACGCTGTGTGACCAGTACCTGCAAGCACAGTCATAAAATAAGTCACCGTTGGCGCAAGGAAAGTGATGTATTTTGGATTTTTACGTAGGATTTTTTCAGCCATTTTTACTAAAAAATCCATACCACCCGCAACCTGCATTGCCGCAATCGCCATAATTACAGACATGATAACTGAAATTACATCAAACGGGATTGCACCCGGTTTTAAGCCAAGCAGTGAAAGTGCTACAACACCCATACCACCCATGAAACCAATACCAATACCGCCTAATCTAGCCCCTAAGTAAATAAAGAGTAGGACGACTAAAAGTTGAGCCCAAATCATAATGTTTTCTCCATATTAATTAAAAATAATTCTGAAACAAATCTTAACAACAAACTAGTGCATTATCTATATTTATTACTTGGATTAGTCTATTTTATCCGAAAGTGCGGTTAAAATTTAACTCAAATTCTGACCACACTTTTAGTGACTGTCTTAGAAATCCTCAAAGTATTGTTGAATCACTTTTGGATCTTTTGTTTGTGTTAAGGCTAATTGTAATAACACACGTGCTTTTTGCGGATTCAATGTACCTGAAGCCACAAAACCATATTTAGAATCATCTACTTCAGCATCACGTGTTGTGTAACCCGTCGGCACACGAGATGATCGAACCACTACCACACCATCTTTCGCCGCTTTTTCTAAACGTTCTAAATGGGCTGCATTCACATTACCATTACCCACACCCGCAGAAACAATACCTTGATAGCCCGCATCCAATAATGAATTTAACGGCTCAATTGGTGCATTCGAATAAGCATAAACAATGCCTACTTTTGGCAAGCTGTCTAATTTATCCACATTAAATGGTGTGTTTACGGTATGTTTACTTTCAGGTGAACGTTCATAATCCACTTTACTGTTATGGATGTAACCCAATGTACCATAGTTTGGTGAATGGAATGTTTGAACTGCAGTAGTGCTCATTTTGGTCACATCGCGCGCACCTAATACTTCATCATTCATCGCCACTAATACGCCGCGACCAGATGATTTTTTATCGGTTGCCACGACGACAGCGTTATAAAGGTTTAATGGACCATCCGCACTTTTTTCTGTCGCAGGACGCATAGCCCCCACTAATACAATTGGTTTTTCACATTTTGCAGTAAGATCTAAGAAATAAGCGGTTTCTTCCATGGTATCGGTACCATGAGTAATCACAAAACCATCTGTATCTTTACATTGTGCATTAATGGCTTTAGCTAATTTTAACCACACATCATCGCTCATATCTTGTGAACCAATCTTCACAATTTGCTCACCTTTTACATTCGCAAGTTGCTTAATTTCAGGCACAGCCTCAATTAATGCCTCAACATTGAGCTGTCCGGCTTTATAAGCAGAAGAAACAGCGGTTTCACCGCTTCCGGCAATGGTGCCGCCAGTCGCTAAAATCGTAATATTGGGCAATTCCGCGGCTTGTGCGACCGAAAAACCGAATCCAAGCATCATAAGTGCTGTTAATTTTTTTAATTGCATGTGCGTCTCCTTTCACATTTAACAATCTAAGCTCCGCTATTCTCTACTTAATTAGGCGTAGAATAAACACAAAGATAAGATATTTATGATCCCGATCACATTTTTATCGATCCGATTGTATAAGCTTTCGCCAACGTTGCATTTCCTTGATAATTTTTTTGAAAGATAACTAAAGTGCGGTTATACTTAAAGCCTTATTTCATCTGAAGATAAACTCTTATTCATTATCAAAATTAAGTTGAGAACAACATGCAAGAATTTATGCCTCAAGTAATTGAATTTGCTCAAAAACACACTTTTTTAACGATCGCATGGTTTGCGGTCCTTTTTATGACACTTTTCACCTTTTTTAAAAGTGCGACACAAAAATATCGCGTCATCACCAACCCTGAAGCCGTTCGCTTAATGAACGATGAAGAAGCCGTGGTGATTGATTTACGCCCTATCGATGAATTCCAACGCGGCCATATCATTGGTAGCGTAAACTTGCTTCCAACTGAAATTAAAAATCAAAATGTAGGCAAAATTGAACATCACAAAGAAAAACCGCTTATCATTGTAGATGTTAACGGTGTTTCTTCTGCTACGTCCGCAGAACTTTTAACCAAACAAGGCTTTGAAAAAGTTTATGTGTTAAAAGACGGTTTAGCTGCTTGGGCGGGTGCAAATTTACCATTAGTAAAAAAACATAAGTAAGGATCCTCTATGTCTGAACAAAATCAACAACCTGAAGTAGCAGCTGAAGAGCAACAAGAAGCGGTACTTCAAATTCAACGTATTTATGTAAAAGATGTTTCTTTTGAAGCACCAAATCTTCCTCATATTTTCCACCAAGAATGGAAACCAAAACTCGGCTTCGACTTAAGCACTGAAGCGGTTCAAGTTGGTGAAGATTTATACGAAGTCACGTTAAACATCAACGTAGAAACCACCATGGAAGATTCTGGTGATGTGGCATTTATTTGTGAAGTGAAACAAGCTGGCGTATTTACAATCAGCGGTTTAGAAGATGTTCAAATGGCACACTGCTTAACATCTCAATGCCCAAATATGCTTTTCCCTTATGCTCGTGAATTGATTTCTAACTTAGTAAATCGTGGTACATTCCCGGCATTAAACCTTTCTCCGGTAAACTTCGATGCGTTGTTCATTGATTACATGAACAAACAGCAAGCAACAGCCGAAGCGGAAGAAAATAAAGAAACCCAACATTAATTGTGATAAGGGCAGGCGATATCGTCTGCCCTTTTATTTTAAAGGTGATTGAAATGAACGCATCCCAATCTCCAATTACCATTCTTGGTTGCGGTTCTTATGGAACAGCACTCGCTATCTCATTTTCTCGCAATGGTTCTCCAACCTATCTTTGGGGGTACAATCCTGATCATATTCATCAAATGCAACAGGATCGTCAAAATCGCCGTTTTCTGCCAGATATTGAATTTCCAGAAAGTTTGCATTTAGAATTAGATTTGAAAACAGCCCTTGATCAATCGAAAGACATTTTAATTGTGGTGCCAAGCCATGCTTTCGGCGAAATTCTCTTAAAAATTCGACCGCACTTAAAACCTGAGCATCGTTTAATTTGGGCAACCAAAGGATTAGAACGCAACACCGGCCGATTACTGCAAGAAGTGGTGGAAGAAACCTTAGGTAAAGCAATCCCAACCGCTGTGCTTTCAGGTCCTACTTTTGCGAAAGAATTGGCTCAAGGTTTGCCAACAGCGATCACCCTAGCCTCTCGTAATGAAAAATTTGCCTTAGAATTTCAAGCGAGAATTCATTGCAGTCAGCATTTTCGGGTATATGTAAACCAAGATATGATTGGCGTTCAATTAGGTGGCGCCATTAAAAACGTGATTGCGATTGGTGCGGGTATTTCAGATGGTATGGGATTTGGTGCCAATGCCAGAACGGCATTGATTACCCGTGGAATTGCGGAAATTACTCGCTTAGGTGTAGCCATGGGAGCGAATACACAAACCTTTATGGGCATGTCTGGTTTAGGTGATTTAGTGCTCACTTGTACCGATAACCAATCCCGTAACCGTCGATTTGGTTTAATGCTTGGCAAAGGGACTGATAGCCAACAAGCCATGGATGAAATTGGTCAGGTGGTGGAAGGGTTTTATAACACCAAAGAAACCTATTTATTAGCGCAACGACAAGACGTGGAAATGCCGATTACAGAACAAATTTACCAAATGCTCTTTTGTGGTAAAAGTGCACAAGAAGTCGCACTGAGCTTATTAGGTCGTGAACGAAAAGGCGAATAAGGAGAAAAAATGACGTTAGAAGTATGGCAACACATTCGCCAAGAGGCAAAAGAATTAGCAGAATGCGAACCAATGCTCGCAAGCTTTTTCCATTCCACCATTTTAAAACATCAAAATCTCGGCAGTGCCTTGAGTTATTTACTTGCGAATAAACTGGCCAACCCTATCATGCCAGCAATTTCGCTACGTGAAATTATTGAAGAAGCCTATCACGCCGAGCCCAATATCATTGATTGTGCCGCTTGTGATATTAAAGCTGTGCGCCATCGCGATCCAGCCGTGGAATTATGGTCTACCCCATTACTTTATCTAAAAGGGTTTCACGCCATTCAGAGCTATCGTATTACCCATTATTTGTGGAACCAAAATCGAAAAGCACTCGCACTTTATTTACAAAATCAGATTTCAGTGGCTTTCGATGTGGATATTCACCCTGCCGCCAAAATTGGGCACGGCATTATGTTTGACCACGCTACCGGTATTGTCGTGGGCGAAACTTCGGTAATTGAAAATGATGTGTCTATCTTGCAAGGCGTCACCCTGGGTGGTACAGGTAAAGAATCCGGCGATCGCCATCCAAAAGTACGAGAAGGCGTAATGATTGGGGCGGGCGCAAAAATTCTCGGCAATATCGAAGTGGGCAAATATGCCAAAATCGGCGCCAATTCTGTTGTACTTCAACCTGTGCCTGAATATGCCACCGCTGCAGGTGTGCCTGCTCGTATTGTCGGCAAAGACAAAGCGGCAAAACCGGCCTTTGAGATGAACCAATATTTTATCGATGATGATATAAATCTAAATATTTAAGGAATCGATATGATTAACAAAGACACCCAACTTTGTATGTCCCTTTCTGGCAGACCAGGCAATTTTGGCACAACATTCCATAACTATCTGTATCAAAAACTAGGGCTTAATTTTATCTATAAAGCCTTTACTACCACGGATATTGAAAGTGCAGTCAAAGGCATTCGTGCACTTGGTATTAGGGGTTGTGCCGTTTCGATGCCTTTCAAAGAAAGCTGCATGCCATTTTTAGATGAAATCTCGCCTTCTGCGCAAGCCATTCAGTCTGTGAATACCATTGTGAATGATCAAGGTTTTCTTCGTGCTTACAACACCGACTATATTGCCATTGTTAAACTTATCGAAGAATATCAATTAGATAAAAAGAGTAGAGTGATTGTACAAGGCAGTGGTGGTATGGCAAAAGCCGTCGTCGCAGCCTTTAAAAACAGTGGATTTGAGCATCTTAAGATTTTTGCTCGAAATGAAAAAACAGGTAAAAATTTAGCCGCACTTTATGACTATGAATATATCCCATCTTTAGGCAATCAATCGGCAGACATTTTAGTTAACGTTACGCCAATTGGGATGAAAGGTGGAAAAGAAGAATTTGATCTCGCCTTTCCTGAAAATCTTATTCAACAAGCTCAAACCGCTTTTGATGTAGTGGCGATTCCTGCTGAAACACCGTTTATCCAATTTGCTCAACAGCAAGGTAAAAAAACGATTTCTGGTGCAGAAGTGATTGTGCTACAAGCTGTCGAACAATTTGAGCTCTACACAGGCATTCGACCTGATGATCAATTAGTTGCTGAAGCCGCTGCTTTTGCAAGGGCAAATAGTTAAGGCTCAATAAAAAAGGCGTTTTAATTCAAAACGCCTTTTTCGTTTATTGCATATTAAGAATTTTTTGCAAGCCACGGTGAGATAAATAGCAGAAAATAAAACACATCACCGCACCACACATGATGGTATAGAATCCACTACTCCAACCGAATTTATCTACAACAAAACCAAACAATGTTGTACCAAATGTAGAACCAACGATATAACTCATAAATCCACGTAACCCTACTGCAGATCCTAATGCAAAACTAGGAATAACTTCCATTGCTTGTACTGCAACCATAGATTGGGGAATATAGACCAAACACCCAACTATTGCAGAGAATAAAATAATGGCAAAAATAGATTCTGAGTTCATGTAGCCGAATACACAGAAGAAGACAATCGTCATACAAATCATTGGTAAATACATAATTTTTCCACGGAAAAATTTATCAATTAACCATCCAGCAATGAGTGTTGATGGAATAGCTGCCCATTCAAAAATCATAAATGCAGCGCCCATATCTGTTTTAGTAAGACCTTTTTCTTTAAGAAGATAAAGCGGAATCCAAGTTAACATACCAAAACGAACCATATAGGTGAAAATATCAACACCAACGAGATACCAAGAATTAGGGTTTTTAACGACAAATTTATAAAAAATTTGGAATGCAGTCATGTTTTCTGGTTTTTCAGATAAATGACCTTTTAATTTTGTATTAACCGTTTCTTCGTTATACATTTCCTCAACGGTTGGCAGTCCTTCTTCAGCAGGACGGCGTTTAACAAAAAATAACACAAGGAAAACACCAATTAAGGCAATGATACTCGGTACAACATAAGTAGAAATTTCCCATTGTTCAGAACCGAGATAAGCAAGACTAGCACCTACAATAGGAGCCACAATACCACCACCTAAATTATGTGATACATTCCAAGTTGTACTTGCTCGCCCACGTTGGCTACGTGGATACCAATATCCAACAGTAATAATTGAAGGACCAACCCCCATTCCCTGGAATACCCCTAATAAAATGACTAATCCTACGAATAAATAGAAGCTTGTTGAGAACCCCATCATAATATTAATAAGAATACAAAGAAGAAGCCCTAAAGCCATAAAGTAGCGAGGATTAGCTTTATCTGCCAAGATACTCATTGCGCCTTTGCTACACCCGTATGTAATCAGCAAAGAGGATGTCAGTAAACCAATTTGCGTCTTAGAAAGCTCTAATTTTTCTGCCAGATAGGGGGTAGATAGAACGAAGTTATTACGGACAATGTAGTAACACATATAACCAATAAAAACACCGATAAGAGAATGAAGCTGATATTTTAAATATTTACTTTTGATTTCGGTTGAATAACTACTATTCATACCATTCATTCTTGATAAAAGATTTGTTGTACTGCTCATAATGAATCCTTTCTAGTAAAAATACTGTTTAGAATTTTAATGAAAAAGGAGAGCGAATTTTGTGATGCGCATCACATTTTTGCAGCATTTTGAGAAAAAATTAAATATTGAGATAAAAATATTTTTAGAGGCGAAATAGCAGCATTCACTTGTTTTAATATGGTAAAAAATAAAGGCGTTTTTATTAAAAACGCCTTTTACACATTACGATAACAATTTTCTTGCTGCTTCCACCACCACAGATACTGCTTTTTCTTCTGTATCTTTCATGGTTGCTTCATTTGGAATTTCTTGTTGTGTACGGTTCACAATCACACCTGCCACCATACCTGCTCGTAAGCCAAGGGCATTACACATCGTAAATAATGTGGCTGACTCCATCTCGTAGTTCATTACGTTGAGATCTTGCCATTGTTTTAACAAGCCTTGGTAATCACGATACACTTTGCCGCTGTAGGTATCATAACGTTCTTGACCTGGATAGAAGGTATCTGAAGAAGCTGTAATTCCTACAAATGGCTCAATGCCTTTTTCTTTAGCTGCATTGTAAAGTGCCGTGGTACATTCAAAATTTGCCACTGCTGGATATTCAATTGGCGCAAAGTGACGGCTTGCACCATCAAGGCGGACTGCGCCCGTTGTAACAAGAACATCACCTACATTGATATGTGGTTGAATTGCACCTGTTGTACCAATACGCAAGAATGTACGCACGCCAAGCTGAGCCAGCTCTTCCACACAGATAGACGTAGAAGGGCCACCAATACCGGTTGAACACACCACCACCGGTTGACCATTTAAATAGCCTAACCAAGAAGTGAACTCACGTGTACTTGCAAGAAACTCAGGGTTATCAAGTTTTTTAGCAATACGTTCGCTACGTGCAGGATCCCCTGGTACGATAGCGAGTGTTGCACCTTTCAGTTGTGCTTTAGTCAGGTTTAAGTGAAATACATCAGACATAACAATCTCCTTTTTATCATTCTTGCCGCAAAGTGCGGTCAGATTTTCGTTATTTTTTCAATGCGCCTAAAATACCACGCATGATTTGTTTGGTCACTTCATTACGAATATTGCGACCCACTGATTTTGCCACGCTATTCACAATTTGTTCTGTCGGAGAAAGTTTATCCCCACGTTTTTGTGTTCCAAAAATCATACGGCTTAAGCTACCAAATAAACCGCTTTCTTCCTCTTGTTGCGCTTGTTCGGCTTGTTTTTGTTGTACTGCCGCTAAATCCGCTTGAGCATTTAATACTTCGAAGGCAGACTCATTATCCACGTAATCTTTATAGAATGCATAAAGATCATCGTCTTTCACCCAAGCAGCTCGCTCTTCTTCAGTAATCGGGGCTAGTTGGCTTTTCGGCGGATAAACATAAGCCACTTCAACTGGCGTTGGCATACCTTTTTCATCTAAGAATGAAATCAATGCTTGGCCCACACCTAAAGTTGAAATGGTTTCAACCACATTGACAGCAGGATTTGAACGGAACGTTTCTGCCGCCGATTTCACTGCTTTTTGATCACGTGGTGTGAAAGCGCGTAACGCATGTTGTACACGGTTACCTAATTGCCCTAACACGGTATCCGGTAAATCTAATGGGTTTTGGGTCACAAAATAAATCCCTACACCTTTAGAACGAATCAAACGAACCACTTGTTCCACTTTGTCCACCAACACACTTGGTGCACCATCAAAGAGTAAATGCGCTTCATCGAAGAACATCACAAATTTTGGTTTATCTGGATCGCCGACTTCCGGTAATTGTTCAAATAACTCAGACATCAACCAAAGCAAGAATGCGCTATACATTCTTGGGGAATTAATTAATTTTTCAGAATTTAAAACATTGATCACACCACGACCATCACGGGTTTGTAACCAATCTTCAAGATTTAATGCTGGCTCACCAAAAAGATTTGTCGCCCCTTCATTTTCAAGGGTCAGTAAAGCACGTTGAATCGCACCCACACTCGCAGCTGATACGTTGCCATATTCTACTTGGAACGATTTGGCGTTCTCTGCTACAAATTTAAGCATGGCGCGTAAATCTTTTAAATCGATGAGTAGCAAGCCTTTATCATCTGCCACTCGGAATACGAGGTTTAATAAGCCTTCTTGGGTTGCATTTAAATTTAATAAACGGGAAAGTAATAATGATCCCATTTCAGAAATCGTGGTACGAAGCGGAATACCGGTTTCACCGAATACATCCCAAAATGACACAGGATAGCCATTTAAATAACTCTCGCCACCTAAATCAAATTGCTCAATGCGTTCCGCCACTTTGCCACTGAATGTCCCCGCTTTAACTAAACCGGACAAATCGCCTTTTACATCAACTAAAAAGACCGGCACGCCATCATCACTGAACGCTTCTGCCATTTTGCGTAGTGTGACAGTTTTACCCGTCCCTGTCGCCCCAGCGATCAGGCCATGACGGTTTGCCATTTTTGCGGTAATACCAAGGGTTTGACCTTGTTCGGTACGCGCGAGAGAATATTGCATAAAGATTCCTTTGTTTTGTTGGTTTTATTTAAACGAATAATAAGGAAAAAACGAAGTGCGGTCAAAATTTAAGTGATTTTACGGTATAATTTCTCAAAACTAATTAAAAGCAGGAAAAATAGATGTCAAACGCAAAAATTCTTATTATTAAAACAGGGTTAGTAGAAATATTAACTTTCCCAGATGGCAGCTCATATGAAAGTGCTATCTGTAAAAAACCGGTACCGATGGTGAACGTGCACACGCTGGGTGCAGAAGGTAACGATGTGGGTTTAAAAGCCCATCACGGTGGTGTTGATAAAGCCTTGTTTTTTATGTCTGATGTGTCTTTCCCTGCTTTAAACGCGCTACTTGGTGAAAAGTTTGATTTTCACGGTAGCGCGATTTATGGTGAAAACTTTGTGGTATCCGGCTTACATGAAGATAATGTCTGCATAGGCGATCGTTACAAAATTGGCACCACGCTTTTAGAAGTGTCTCAACCACGTAAACCTTGCGAACGTTTATCTCATAATACCAAGAATGAGAATACAAGAGAGGTAATTCGTCAGTCTGGCTGGACAGGTTGGTATGTTCGCGTGATCGAAGAAGGTGAAATTCATCAAGGTGATGAACTCATCTTGCAACACCGTCCTTATCCTGAATGGACAATTCGTCGTTTAAACACGCTACTTTCTGCTCCTTCAAGTGTTGCAGAATTAGAAGAAGCCTTAGCCATTGAGGAATTAGCGCCAGCGTTTAAACGTTCTGTTAACTCACAATTACGTAATTTACAGCAGGCGGCCTAAAATGTCGGCTAAAACGACCGCACTTTGTCCATGCCAATCTTCGCTTTCTTACGAAGATTGTTGCGGACGCTTTCATTCAGGCAATATGTTTCCAGAAACAGCGGAACAACTTATGCGTTCCCGCTATTCAGCGTTTGTGCTTAAAAAGATTCCTTATATCGTGCAAACCACTGTGCCAAGCCAACAAACCTTATTAGATGAAAAAGCCCTGCAAGATTGGGCGGATGAAACGCAATGGCTCGGTTTAGATATTGTCAAAGCAGAAACCTTAACCAAAACACAAAGTGCGGTTGAATTTAAAGCACATTTTCAAGGCAGCGAACAGCCGCAAGTGCATCACGAATATTCTCTTTTTGTAAAAATTGATGGTCGTTGGTATTTTGTTGATCCCACTGTACCGCTCCCAAGCAATAAACAGCCTTGTGTTTGTGGCTCAGGGAAGAAATTTAAACATTGTTGCGGAGGCTTGCTCTAATGACCTTAACGTCTTTTTTCGCATTATTCTGGCAGCGTTCTCAAGAAAATAAATTAACGCAAGCTGCCGGTTCACTCACCTACAGCACCATGCTCGCTATCGTGCCATTAATTATGGTGGTATTTTCAATTTTCTCTGCTTTTCCCGTTTTTAACGAAGTCACTGGTGCATTGAAAGAATTCATCTTCACCAATTTCGCGCCTTCCGCGAGTGATGTTGTGGGACAATATATTGATGAATTCGTCCGTAACTCCAAGCAAATGAGTGCCGTGGGGATTGTGAGTTTGATTTTAGTGGCATTGATGCTCATTAACTCCATCGACCGTACACTCAATGGTATTTGGCAAGACACTAGTAATCGCCCGATTTTTACGTCATTTGCTATTTATTGGCTCATTTTAACGCTCGGCCCGCTTTTAATCGGTACTAGCATTGCGGCAAGTTCCTATGTTAAAGCCATGTTCGAGCAATCTGAAACGCTCTCTTTTGGCTTAAAACTCCTCAGCTTTGTGCCATTTCTTTCTACTTGGTTTATTTTCACGCTCATTTATATGGTCGTGCCAAATAAGAAAGTGAGCATCAAACACTCCGCAGCAGGCGCATTAATTGCGGCAATTTTCTTTACTTTAGGGAAACAAGCCTTTACTTGGTACATCACCACCTTCCCATCTTATCAATTAATTTATGGCGCCATGGCAACACTGCCTATCATGTTATTGTGGATTCAAATCAGCTGGACAGTAGTGTTATTGGGTGCGCAATTAGCCGCAGTGCTTGCAGAAGTGCAGTCAACGAATCAAACAAATTTAGAGGAAGTAAAATGATTGCGTTAATTCAACGTGTTACCCAGGCAAAAGTGGAAGTAGAAGGTCAAATTGTGGGACAAATCGGCAAGGGATTATTGGTTTTATTAGGCGTAGAAAAAGAAGATGACCAAGCCAAAGCAGATAAACTCGCTGAGAAAGTGTTAAATTACCGTATTTTCAGCGATGAAAATGACAAAATGAATTTAAATGTTCAACAAATCGGTGGCGAAGTGCTTGTGGTATCCCAATTTACCCTAGCTGCAGACACGCAAAAAGGGCTACGACCAAGTTTCTCAAAAGGTGCCGCACCAGCCTTGGCTAACGAATTGTATGAGTATTTTTCGCAAAAATGTGCAGAAAAAGTTGCGGTTGCTAACGGACAATTTGCAGCAGATATGCAAGTAACGCTAACCAATGATGGCCCAGTTACATTTTGGTTAAATGTCTGAATAAAGAGAACAATCACTATTTTTTTCAAAGCAAAGGAAACTCTTTCTTTGATCGCATTGTCGTATTAACGCTCAAATGCATATAACAATTTCAAATCCCATCCATAATTACGTTGGTAATCCCCTTATTTTATCGGTAAACTAAGGCGGTTTGATGTGGATCTTTTTAAAGTTTAGCTTGTAATAAAATGAAAAAAATTTCGTTAAAAATAACCGCGCTTTTACTTGGATGGATAGGTTTTTCAGCCCTTGCAGAACAAACCGTAGATATTGAGATCCGCGGGATCAAGGGTGAGCGTGCTATTCGCAACACTGACATGAATGTCAAACTTATTGATAAAGGTGAGATGGACGGCTCAGATCGTTATAAACAATTAGTTTCAAATGCTGTTGATAAAGGCCTTCGAGTCTTCGGTTATTATGGTTCTTCCGTGGCCTTTGAATTAAAAAAACGCAAAGGTCAACGAGATTTACTTATTGCGAATGTCACCCCGGGTGAGCCAAGTAAAATTGCTGGAACAGACGTTGAAATTACAGGCGAAGCAGCAGAAGATGAAAACTTCACGGCACTCCGTAAAAACTTGCCAAAACAAGGCGAGTTAGTCGAGCATCAAAAATACGATGATTATAAAAGTAGTATTTCAAATCTTGCCCTTGCTCGTGGCTATCTTGATGGAAAATTCCAAATTTCTCGCTTAGAAATCAGCCCAGAAACTCATGAAGCATGGTGGCGAATGCTGTTTGATAGTGGCGTGCGTTATCATTATGGCAATATCACCTTCAACCATTCCCAAATTCGCGAAGACTATTTGCAAAATATGATCAACATCAAATCGGGCGATCCTTATTTAGTCAGCGATTTATCTGAATTAACCAATAATTTTTCTTCCACCAACTGGTTTAGCTCAGTGCTTTTACAGCCTCATGTCCGCGAAGAAGAAAAATTAGTGGATATCGAACTGTTACTTTATCCACGTAAGAAAAACTCAATGGAGCTTGGGGTCGGTTTTGCAACCGATACGGGCCCTCATGTCCAAATTGGTTGGACAAAACCTTGGATCAATAGCCGAGGCCATAGTTTCCGTACAAATCTTTACGTCTCTGCACCAAAACAAAACTTTGAAGCCACCTATAAAATGCCATTGTTGAAAAATCCATTAAATTATTATTATGAATTTTCAACCGGTTATGAAAAAGAAAATAAAAACGATACAAATACCAAAGCCCTCACATTCGCTGCATTACGTTATTGGAATAATAGCGAGGGTTGGCAATATTTTGGCGGTATTCGTGTCCGTTATGACAGTTTCACACAAGCAGATCTTGCTGATAAAACATTCCTTGTTTACCCAACCGGAGGCTTTAATCGAACTCGTTTAAAAGGTGGTCAATTCCCAACATGGGGAGATACCCAAAAAATCACGGTCGATTTAGGGAATAAACTGTGGATGTCTGAAGCCAACTTCTTTAAAGTTCAGGCTTCCACAGCCTGGATTCGTACTTATGCAGAAAATCACCGTTTTATTACCCGTGCAGAAATTGGTTATTTAAATACCACTGATATTCGTAAAATTCCACCTGCATTACGTTTCTTTGCTGGGGGCGATCGCAGCGTACGAGGTTATGGATATAAGAAAATTTCACCAAAAAATAAAGATGGAAAACTCGTGGGTGGATCTCGCTTATTGACGGGTAGCCTAGAATATCAATATCAAGTTTACTCTAATTGGTGGGGAGCAGTATTTGCAGATACAGGCTTGGCGGCTAACTCTTACACAGCCACTGAATTGCGTTATGGTGCGGGTGTTGGGGTACGTTGGGCATCGCCTGTCGGCGCCATCAAATTTGATATTGCAACGCCAATTCGAGATAAAGATAACAGCAAAAACATTCAATTTTACATTGGCTTAGGTGCTGAAATTTAGGGTATGACTATGTCTGAACAAGAAAAACAACCAGATAACCAAACCATGCGCCCCATTAAAAAGACCTACCGTAAAATTTTATGTGTTGGAAGTGCGGTCATTTTTGTCCCTGTTTTAGGCTTAGTCACAGCACTGTCTTTTGATAGTGGACAACGTGCAATTATTCAACTTGCGGATAAAATGCTCGATAGTTTATCTATTGA
Organism: Parahaemophilus parainfluenzae; assembly: GCA_032568935.1. GTDB lineage: Bacteria > Pseudomonadota > Gammaproteobacteria > Enterobacterales > Pasteurellaceae > Haemophilus_D > Haemophilus_D parainfluenzae_AE. Next base: position 36,539 of record JAWHBY010000002.1, on the reverse strand, counting down.
GCAAGTCAGCGGTGGCTTACAAGATGGTTTAGTCTTAGAAAATTTACGTTTTCAAACAACCGGCGTCGATGTAGCCCTTCCTAAAATGCGCTTACAACTGAATTTAGCTCGTTTACTTTCGGGTGATATTATTGTTGATGATCTCAGCTTAACACAGCCGAAAATTGCCATTGATACCAGTGTCATGCCACCTTCTGAAGAGAAACAAACGGAAAGTGGTCCAATGGAAAAAATCCATTTACCGGTTTCTGTGCAAGTGAAAAATGTGGCGGTCACTGACTTTGATATGAAACTCGATCAAAGCAATATTACCTTTTCATCATTTCAAAGTGCGGTCAGTTTAAACAATGAATCTGGCCTTACCCTTGAGCCTACCACGCTTTCAGATGTGCTTTTCTCAACGGTCTCCCAAACTCAACCGAATCTCCCTCAGCCCGAGAAAAAAGAACCTGCTAAACCCGTTGATTGGGCGCAAATTGAGCAAACACTCACACCGGCTTTTTTAGGTAATTTAAATACGGTGAACTTGCCTTTTGATATGCACATTCCAAGTATTTTGGGTACAAACTGGCAATATCAATCTCTCAATGAAAAAGGCGAAGAAACACAAAAAATCACTGTGCCTAAAGTGGAATTGCAAGCAGATGCCACCGATCATTTAGTGAAATTACAAAAACTCGACATTGACAGCTCGCTTGGTACTCTTTCTAGCCAAGGGCAACTCCAACTCAATGAAGATTTTCCAGTTGATCTCTCATTAAAATCAGATCTCCAAGCCTTTAAATCAAAAGACAAAACCATTCTGCCTGCCAGCAAAGTTGATCTCAATTTATCGGGTTCATTGAAAAAAACGACCGTACTTTCGTTAACCACACAGGGTGTGCTTGATGCCACCTTAACGGGTGATGTGAAACTGGCTGAAGATAAAATGCCATTAAATCTGCAGTTAAAAGCGAAAAAAGGTCAATACGCTTTTGCAGATAGCCTTGCACCGCTCAAAATTAACGATGTTGATATCAAACTCACGGGCGATTTATTGAATTATCACGCAGAAGTTGTTGGGGGCGTGGAGGGGATGAATCATATCCCCCATACCCATGTCGATTTGAATGCGGATGGTAAACTCTATGAAGTCACCCTCAACGAATTAAAACTTGCCGCTCTAGATGGTACGGCACGTTTAACGGGTTCATCAAACTGGAAAGAGGGCGCACAATGGGATGTGACCGCTGATTTAAACAAAATGAACATTCGCCCTTATATGCCTGCCATGCCAGCCGTATTATCGGGCAAAGTGAGCTCACAAGGTTCCGCTGATTCCAACCATTGGAAAGTGGATGTGCCTACCGTGGATTTAACGGGTAGTCTTTCCTCTCGCCCATTAAGCTTAAAAGGTAGCGTCTTTTTAAGCCATGAAACCTTATTAAACATTCCTGATTTATTGCTGAACTATGGCGATAACCGTATCGCAGCAAAAGGTACATTAGGAGACAAATCAAACCTAGATTTAGATATCAACGCACCAAGCTTACGTGGTCTGTGGCAAGACTTAGCAGGTTCCGTGGTCGGCAAAGCACAGATTTTAGGCAAACTTACTGCGCCAACCATTAATACTGATTTAACCGTACAAGGCTTACACTTCGAAGGGTTAGACTTATCCAAAGCCTTAATTAAAGGTAATGTTGTGAGTGAACCGCAAGTGAAAGGTGAACTCACTGTCAAAGCGGAAAACTTCCGCTATGGCGACAGCATCAAATTGCATAATATTGATTTGAATGCATCGGGTGATGAAAAACATCATACGCTCACCTTAAAATCAAAAGGTGAACCTGTTGCAACTGATTTACAAATCGTGGGGAATTTTGACCGCACTTCTCAGCAATGGAAAGGTAATTTAAGCCAAGTGAACCTAAACTCACCTATCGGTGATTTTAAAGTGAATCAAACTATTCCGGTGACTTATGACAATAAAAAAATCCAAGCCACCATCGGTTCTCATTGCTGGGTTAACCAAGACTTAGATCTCTGTTTTCCTCAACAATTTATGGCAGGAAAAAACGGCGAAGTCCCTTTTGAGCTTAAACGCATTAATTTAGATTTAGTGAATAAATTGATGGGGCAAGACACGCTCAAAGGCCAATTACAAAGCCGAGGTAAAGTGGCGTGGTTCAGTGATAAACCATTACAACTAAATGTGGCAGTGGAAGGCAATAACATTGGTGTGGCACAAAAATTAGACTACCGCACCTTTAAGCTGGATATTCCTAAATTAAGTGTGAATGCCGATATTCAAAATAACAATTTAACCTTGAAATCAAACATTAACGTTCAGAATCAAGGTCGAATCGGCACGGACTTAAAAATTAATGATTTAAGTAAAGGTCGTCAATTAGGCGGTACCTTTACCATTGAAGGTTTACGCTTATCCTTAGCCAATCAACTTTTCTCTAGCGGTGAAAGCATAGATGGTGAAGTGATCTCTCGCTTAAGTTTTGGTGGTAATTTAGAAAAACCATTATTAAATGGTAATTTTGATATTCGCAATGTCAAAACAAAACTGAAAAGCCTACCTTTTGATGTGACTGATGGTCAAGTGGCAATCCGCTTTAATGGCACCTCTTCAACCTTAAATGGCCATGTTCAAACACCAGATAGTAAACTGAATATTAATGGGCAAGCTAACTGGGCTAACATGAATAACTGGACGGCAGAAGTTAGAGCGCAAGCGGATAACTTCAAAGTCGATATTCCATCTATGGCGAAATTAAAAGTCAGCCCGAATGTGGTTGTCAAAGCCTCGCCAAAACTCTTAGATTTGAGCGGAAACGTGGATATTCCATGGGCAAGAATTGCCATTGAAAGCTTGCCGGATAATGCCGAGCCTGTGAGTGAAGACGAAGTGATTTTAAATGGCCCGAGAAAAAGTAAAGAAGAACTCATCAATCGCCAATTTGCAGCCGAAACTAAATCGGGCATGCAAATTCAATCTGATTTAAAAATTAAAATCGGCGACGATGTACATTTAGATGCCTATGGTTTAAAAACCAATTTGAACGGTTTACTTTCTGTGAAACAGGATAAAGGTAAGCTAGGATTATTCGGTCAAATTAACCTGAAAAATGGTCGTTATGCTTCTTTTGGACAGGATTTATTAATTCGTAAAGGGCAAGTCAGCTTCTCTGGTTTACCTTCACAACCGATGTTAAATATTGAAGCGATTCGTAACCCAGAAGCCATGGAAGACAGTAAAGTGACCGCAGGGGTAAAAGTGATTGGTATGGCATCTAGCCCACAAGTCACGATTTTCTCTGATCCCGCCAAATCTCAAGACCAGGCACTTTCTTATTTATTAACCGGTCGCTCATTAGAAAACAGCGGTGAAGCAGGCTCTAGTGGTTCTGTGGGTGCGGCATTACTTGGCTTAGGTTTAGCGAAAAGTGGTAAAGTGGTCGGCGGTATTGGTGAAGCCTTTGGTATTCAAGACTTAAACTTAGGCACTGCCGGTGTTGGGGATAGCTCCAAAGTACAAGTTAGTGGTAATATTGGTAAACGCTTACAAGTGAAATACGGTGTAGGATTGTTTGATGGCTTAGCCGAAGTGACCTTGCGTTACCGCTTAATGCCACAGCTTTATTTCCAATCGGTTTCCAGCACAAACCAAGTTTTTGATTTATTATATCAATTTGAATTTTAGGAAAGGACATGCATAACGACAAGCAACTGGCTCAACTCGCAGAACCTCATCACCGAGGTGAGGCCCGGGAGATTGCCGCCATTGATTTAGGCTCAAACAGCTTCCACATGATTGTGGCACGCATTATCAATGGCTCGATTCAGGTGCTTTCTCGTTTAAAACAAAAAGTGAGACTCGCCGATGGCTTAGACGAGCACAATGTATTAAGCCAAGAAGCCATTGAGCGTGGTGTAAATTGCCTTGCGCTTTTTGCTGAACGCTTACAAGGCTTTGCGCCAGAAGATGTGAATGTCGTCGGCACTTATACCTTACGAAGAGCGGTCAATAATGACGAATTTTTACGTCAGGCTGCCACTGTCTTTCCTTATCCCATTAATATCATTAGTGGTCAAACTGAAGCCAAAACCATTTATGCGGGTGTTTGCCACACTCAACCCGAAAGCGGACGTAAACTGGTCATCGATATTGGTGGTGGCTCGACAGAAATGATCATCGGTGATGATTTCACCCCCTTAGTGGCAGAAAGTCGTCATATGGGGTGTGTGAGCTTTGCCAAAAAATTCTTCCCGAACGGACAAATTTCAAAAGAAAACTTCGAGCAAGCTCGCCAAAGTGCGGTCAATAAAATTGAAGATTTAAGCTGGGAATATCGCAAGCTCGGGTGGCAATCTGTACTCGGTTCATCTGGCACGATCAAAACCGTCTATCAAGTGATTACCGCGACCCTTGATCCTAACGGCATCATCACAGCTGAACGATTACAAAATTTAATTGAACAAACCTTACAAGCTTCCCATTTTGAAGAGCTTAACATAGCGGGGTTAAACCCTGATCGCATCGATGTCTTTGTACCAGGCTTAGCCATTTTAAGCGCTGTTTTTGACGTTTTTGGCTTAGAAAATATGCGCTATTCTGACGGCGCTTTGCGTGAAGGGGTGATTTACAGCCTGGAACGAAACTTCCAAGTGTCAGATATCCGCACACGCACCGCATTAGGACTTGCCGAACAATTTAACTTAGATTTGGCGCAGGCTGATCGCGTGGCAAATAGTGCAAAAACCTTAATTGACCAATACATCCATTGGCAAAAACCGCATCTTGCTGATGAAATGAAAAATCTGTTGATTTGGGCGGCACGCTTATTGGAAGTGGGTATTGTGATTAATCATCGCAATGTACAAAAACATTCCGCTTATATTCTGCAGAATATGGAATTACCGGGCTTTGATCGCGAACAACAACGCTTATTGGTAAATTTAGTTCGTTATCACACGGGTGCATTTAAAAAGAATGATTTACCGATTTTTGCTCGTTATGCAGATGAAGATATCCTTGTTTTACTGCTTCTTTTACGCATTTCGGTGATTTTAAATAAATCTCGCCAAGCAACAGATAGCACGGATAAAATTAATCTCAGAATTGACCGATCTTCACAGACTTGGGAACTGACCTTTGAGAAACATTATTTAGATAACAATCCGTTAGTGTGGAATGAGTTACGCTTAGAAAGCAATTTACTCAAAGATTTAGAACTCAGTTTGATTTTTAACTGATAAAATAGGGGCTTTCATGCCCTTATTTTTTATCTTGCTCCAATAGCAAGCTATAAATATTGGCGAGATAATAGCTCTGTTCGGCTTCTGGAATATCTTGCGGAATAAAAGAAAGCAAATCGTGGTGAATTTCCAAAACATCAGGGAAAATGACCGCACTTTGCATTTCATCATAAAAGGATTGATGGAGCGGAGAAACGCAACCGCCTCGTTTTAAGCGAGCAAGGCTGTTGGCAATATGCAATAAGAGTGTGATGACAGTCGGAATGGACACATCAATGCGCCAATGATGCTCTAGGCGACTTTGCAAAGTCAGAATAATATCAATAACGTCCTGATCAATCTGACCGCGAATTTTCCAACGGGTTAATTGTTTTAGTAGCGACATAACATTCCTTTTTGATATAGGGTAACTTTACCGCTATTTCATAAAATTACCAGTGCACAGATCACAAAATTGAAACAAAGTGAAAAAATTTACGAACTAGGAAAGCAATAAATGATAGATAACAGACTTTTTGAAAAATATGATGGCTTGATTTTTGATATGGATGGCACCTTAATCGACACCATGCCAGTGCATGCTCGCGCATGGAACCTAGTAGGGGAACAATTTGGTTATCGTTTTAACAGCCAAATTATGTATGATTTAGGTGGCGCAACCGTGAGTACTATTGCCTCAGCCATTATGCAAGATGCCGGTATGCCACAAGAACGTTTAAATGAAGTGATACAAGCAAAACGCAAACTTTCTTATGAATTGATTCCAACAGAATCAAAATTACTCCCGACCTTTGATGTGGTGCGTCATTACTATCAACAAAAGCCAATTGCGCTTGGCTCTGGTTCGAACAGCAAAATCATTGATATGTTGATGCAAAAATTAGATATCGAACGTTACTTTAACGCCATTGTGAGTGCTGACGATGTAAAAGAGCACAAACCCCACCCTGAAACCTTTTTACGCTGCGCAGAATTGGCAAAAGCTGAACCGTCACGTTGTATCGTGTTTGAAGATGCCGATCTTGGCGTGCAAGCGGGATTAAGTGCAGGGATGGATGTGTTTGATGTCAGAACGCGCGAGATTATTAGAGCCTAATGTGGGACATTTTCTCTTTCAGCTTTTTGGCTGATTTTTGGCAAACTCATGGCTTATGGTTGATGTTTTTCAGCGCTTTCTTAAGCGCCACCATTTTGCCGGGTAATTCAGAAATTGTGTTTGTCTCCCTTGCTGCGCCAAAAGTATTGGTCGGGTCATTATTAAGTGCGGATATTTTTTGGCTTGTTTTTCTGGCAACCGCAGGCAATACACTTGGCAGCCTCACCACTTACTGGATTGGTCGATGGTTTCCGAAAATTGACAGCAAAAATGACCGCACTTTATGGGTGATAAACAAAATACAACGCTATGGTGCTATCACTTTATTATTGAGCTGGTTGCCTATTGTCGGGGATGTGTTTTGTGCGGTAGCCGGTTGGCTTCGATTGAATTGGCTAAGTTGTTTGATTTTTATGACGATTGGAAAAGGGCTGCGTTATATTGCCTTGCTCTTTTTCAGTTTACCTTTCGTGTCATAGCCGAGAATAGCCTTTGTGCATAACCTGGTTGTGGGCTAGAATAAAGACGAATTAATATTCAACAGATAAAAAAACGCCCCTTATCAAGTAAGGGGCAAATAACCTAAGGAACCAATTTTATTAAAACAACTGCAAGTTGCTTGTTTTATAAGACCGACGCTAAAAAGAAAAGTTCAAAGAAATTGTAAAAAAATTTACAAAAACTTGCAATTAATTTACAAACCACTGATTTTCAAGGAAATAAATATGCCATTACTCGACAGTTTTAAAGTGGATCACACCCGTATGAACGCACCTGCCGTGCGTGTAGCCAAAACGATGCGTACCCCAAAGGGCGATGACATCACTGTTTTTGATCTTCGTTTTTGCATTCCAAACAAAGAAATTCTCCCACCAAAAGGGATTCACACCCTTGAGCATTTATTTGCGGGCTTTATGCGTGACCATTTAAACAATGACAATGTAGAAATTATCGATATTTCCCCAATGGGCTGTCGCACAGGTTTTTACATGTCATTAATCGGCACACCAAACGAGCAACAAGTGGCTGATGCATGGTTAGCTTCCATGAAAGATATTTTAACCGTGCAAGATCAAAACCAAATTCCTGAATTAAACGAATACCAATGTGGGACTTACACCGAACATTCTTTAGAAGAAGCACATGATATTGCTAAAAATGTGATTGCTCGCGGTGTGGGGATTAATAAAAATGACGATTTAGCACTTGATGAATCTTTCTTAAAATAAGGACACAACATGACAACCCTAGGTACAGCATTAACCCCGAATGCTATTAAAGTGATGATGCTTGGCTCTGGTGAACTGGGCAAAGAGGTGGTGATTGAATTACAACGTTTAGGCGTGGAAGTAATTGCCGTCGATCGTTATGAAAACGCCCCAGCACAACAAGTGGCACATCGAGCTTATACGATTTCCATGCTAGATGGTGCAGCCCTCAAAGCCTTAGTGGAAAAAGAGCACCCAGATTACATTGTGCCGGAAGTGGAAGCCATCGCGACTGATACGCTAGTGGAATTAGAACAAACGGGTTTTAATGTTGTTCCTACCGCCAAAGCCACCAAGCTGACGATGAATCGCGAAGGCATTCGCCGTTTAGCTGCCGAAGAGCTTGGCTTGCCAACTTCACCTTATCAATTTGTCGATAACTTTGCTGACTTCCAAAGTGCGGTTGAAAAAATCGGTATTCCTTGCGTGGTAAAACCGATTATGTCCTCTTCTGGCCACGGTCAAAGTATTTTGAAATCCAAAGACGACTTACAAAAAGCCTGGGATTACGCGCAACAAGGTGGTCGCGCAGGCGCAGGACGCGTGATTGTAGAAGGGTTTGTTAAATTCGATTATGAAATCACCTTACTCACCGTTCGCCACATCAACGGCACCAGCTTCTTAGCGCCAATCGGCCATCGTCAAGAAGATGGTGACTATCGCGAATCTTGGCAGCCACAATCCATGTCTGATGCAGCGTTGAAAAAAGCACAAGAGGTTGCAGAGAAAATTACCACTGCATTAGGTGGTCGCGGCATTTTCGGTGTGGAAATGTTTGTGTGTGGTGATGAGGTGATCTTCAATGAAGTCTCCCCCCGCCCACATGATACTGGAATGGTCACGCTAATTTCTCAAGAATTATCCGAGTTCGCCTTACACGCCCGTGCGATTTTAGGCTTACCTATTCCAGAAATCACCTTAATTAGCCCATCAGCCTCAAAAGCCATTGTAGTGGAAGGTCAATCGAAAAACGTACAATTTGGCAATATCGCCGAAGTATTGGCCGAACCGAACACCAATATTCGCATTTTTGGCAAAGGCGAAGTCAATGGCCATCGCCGTTTAGGCGTCTTGCTCGCTCGTGATATTTCCGTGGAAAAAGCATTGGAAAAAGTAGAGCGTGCTTATGCGAAGTTGAATGTGAAATTATAAGATTTGCTTAAAATAAAACGGCATAGATAATATGCCGTTTTTTTACAATATATTTGCCATAAAAAATAAGCGGTTATAAAATATCCACAAAAAATAAATGGTAATTAATAAAATTAACTCAATATGAATAATGCACAAAAGAAATATTTTATTGGCCTAACCCATTTTTTGGGAAATGTTCTCGGTCCTAAATACGAAGTCGTATTTCATTCTTTTGATAAGAATAAGGCTCACATGGAAGCCATTGCGAATAGCCACGTCAGTGGTCGAACGCTTTCTTCTCCGCTTAGCTCTTTTGCTTCAAGTTTGTTGCAGGATAAAGTGTATTTAGATAAGGATTTTATCTTTAACTACAAAGCGGTGGCAGATTCCGAAAAGGTCATTCGAGGTGCAACTTATTTCATTAAAAATGGGGATAAATTAGAAGGCATCCTTTGTATTAATCATGATACCTCTGAGTTGGTTGATGTGATGACCAAATTAATTTCATTAGAAAATCTTGGAAACTTCGTCAATATTTTAGGTATTGATGCGGCCTTTGCCGAAGTAGAAGAAGCCGAAATTATTAATAAAGAAAAACTCGAAAACTCTATCGAAGATATCCTTTGTGAATACCTTGATTTCACCCTATTACATTCCGATAAACCACTCAGTTTAAGACAGAGGGAAAACGCCGTTCAAGTCTTATTTGATAAAGGCATTTTCAATATCAAAGGCGCCATTCCGATGGTGGCGAAATATTTGAAAATCTCAGAACCTAGCGTATATCGCTATCTCAAAGCGATCAAAGAAAAAGCATAAAAAAGTGCGGTTAAAAACACTCTGATTTTTAACCGCACTTTTTCATTTTAATCATGTTATTAACCCACTACTTCAGGCAATATCCCTAATTTAATTAGGAATGGGATGCTCACGATAATAATCCCTAGAATTGAGACAAAGAGTAGGAGCCCTGAACCACCCGGCACACGATAAGGTAAGTTTGGATGTTGATGGCGAGCTTTCCAAACCAATGCTGCCGGCAATACCACTGCATAGAAAGCAAACATCTGTCCTGCATAACCTAATGCAAGGATGAAGCCTTCTGGATAGAAGAATGCAAAGAGCAATGGCGGAAGGAAGGTTAAGAAACCTAAACTTAAACGGTTTGCAGAAAAATTGAATACACGTTTTAACAAGTCGTCAATACATTCTAGTAAACCGAGTGCGACCCCTAAGAATGAGGTAATCAATGCTAAGGCAGAGAAGATTTTCACGACAGCCGCAATAATGGTGCTGCCTGTAATCACTCTAACAGCTTCAATCAATCCATTTAATGTTGGATCTTGATTAAGGATTTCTAAGAATCGGCTTTGACTTAACACGCCGTGAGTAGAAAATTGCCATAAAAGATAACCCACTAATGTGATTGCAGAGCCCATAATAATCGAAAATCTTAAGGCTTTTACATCACCTTCTAAGTATTTATTTAAGCAAGGAATTGAACCGTGGAAACCAAAAGCGGTAAAGAAAACCGGGCTAGCCGAAATCAATAACGCTTTATCAATTGGCATGGCCATTAAGTTATCAATTTTAATTTCTGGAATCATCAATCCAAGCACGATAAATAAGGCCGCAATCATCGCAATAAATAAGAAACGATTTAAGGCATCCACAAAACTTGTGCCAATTGCCACAAAAATACCAAAGAAGATCGTAAATGCCAGAATAGAACCTTTCATTTTGAGATCAGGCGTCGCAAAATCAGGTAAAGTTGAAGCAAGAATTGCACCACCACCGGTTACATAGGCAGAAAGTAACGCATAAAGGAAAATCATTAATACGCTGGTTGCGACAATTCGTCCTGGTCGACCAAAATACTGTGCAGCAAGCGTGCCAATACCGGCATCATGTTCAGCAGTTTGGTAAACCTCAACAAATAATAATGCGCTATAGGTGAGCAGAATCCATAAAAGAACAAGTAAAACAACTGTAAACGTGAAACCTATTCCTGCAGAGGTGAGAGGCATGGCAAGCATCCCAGCTCCAATCATCGTCCCTGAGGTAATCAAGGTACTTCCCAATGTTTTGTTCATAAGTTTTCTCCTTTCCGATTATCGTAGAAAGGCTAGTCACTTCCTTATTTGACATACATCAAACCACAATGTCATTAGAATGTTTTCGCATTTTTCTCATTAACCAAATATTTTTTAGATACAAAAAGCCCTTACCCCGTTACTGAGGTAAGGGCGGTAGGCCTATTTTTGTTCAAAACGTGCAGTGAAGAAACGTAATTGTTTTGGTTCATACACGAAACGAAGCCCTTTAATATCCTCTTTATGTTTGAATAAGTGGATAATACCATCAGCAACTAAATCCATATGTGCATAGGTGTAAACACGACGCGGAATAGTAATACGTACAGTTTCGAGTTTTGGATGATGGTTTTCGCCAGTTTTGATATCACGACCAGCTGAAATAATACCACGTTCCATTGTACGCACACCGCATTCAACATAGATTGCTGCAGCTAATGCTTGTGCAGGGAAGTCTTCTTCTTGTTTCAAATGTGGACAGAAACGACGTGCATCTAAGAACACCGCATGACCACCAATTGGTTCTACAATCGGTACACCCGCTGCTTTTAATTTTTCACCGAGGTAACGTACTTGTTTAACACGATGTTCAATGTACTCTTCCTGAGTTGCTTCTTTCAAACCGATCGCCATTGCTTCCATATCACGACCAGCCATACCACCGTAAGACGGCATACCTTCGAACACCACAACCAATTCTTTCGCTTTCATGAACAATTCTTCATCATTCATACATAAGAAACCACCGATATTGGTTAAGCAGTCTTTTTTACCACTCATGGTACAGCCATCTGCATAGCTGAACATTTCTTGAACGATAGATTTGATTGAGCGATCTTGATAGCCCTGTTCTTGTTCTTTAATGAAATAAGCATTTTCAATACAACGTGTTGCATCGTAGAACACTTTAATACCGTGTTTTGCGGTTAATTCACGAACAGCTTTCATGTTTGCGATAGAAACCGGTTGACCACCTGCTAAGTTTACTGTTACCGCCAAGCACACATAAGCAATATTTTCAGCGCCTTTTTCATTAATTAATTTTTCTAATTTTTTAACATCAATATCGCCTTTAAATGGCACATCTAATGTCGCATCATGCGCTTCATCACGAATAATATCATAGAAAATACCGCCATTGGCTTCTTGGTGGAAACGAGTGGTTGTGAAATACATATTACCTGGTACGTATTGACCCGGTTTAATCGCAATACGAGAAAGAATATTTTCAGCACCACGACCTTGGTGAGTTGGCACAATATGTTTGAAACCAAATAAGTCTTGAACTGTTTCTTGTAAATGATAGAAGTTGCGGCTACCTGCATAAGCTTCATCACCCATCATAATACCGGCCCATTGACGGTCACTCATTGCATTTGTACCACTATCGGTTAAAAGGTCGATATAAACATCTTTTGAATCAAGTAAGAAGGTATTGAAGCCTGCCGCTTTCATTGCTTTTTCACGTTCTGCTTTTGGTAAGATTGAAACAGGTTCAACACTTTTAATACGGAACGGTTCTGCTGGATAGTATGCCATAATAAATCTCCTATTTATGTTAGGTTTAAGTCCAAACGATTATTAACCCGCTATTAAAAACATCTATCATCGAGTTGCAAGCATAGTACTGAATTTATTTCTACATTACTGTGATCAATGTCACAAATCGATAAAATTTTATCAAATTTGCATAAAAATATTTTTATTTGATAATTTTATATCAAAAAATCATAAACATACTGATTCTTAGATCAATTAAACAAGCGAGTTGGACTATCCAGTTTTCTCAACAGGCAAGCGAACATAAAAGGAATAGTGTTGCAGACAGGATTGTAATGAAGAGGGATATTTCAACAGAAGATGTGTCAAAAATGCAAAAATGCAAAAATGCGGTCAATTTTTGAGAGGTTTTAAAATATCAACCTTAATGTTTTCCTACAAGAAAATAGCCACTCAAAATTGTTCATCCTTCAACCAATTGAACGAGCCTTTTGAACTAACTAATTTTCCATATAGTCAAAGCAGTCGTAAAAGGGATACTTTTACGCGCCGGATTGAATAAGTGCTTAAACAAGCAATCCCGACAAAAATAGAGGAGTAGATTTATGAAATCTAAATTGATGAAAGGGTTAGTGATTGTTGCATTAGCAGGAAGCTTAACCGCTTGTGAAATGGACAAACAACAACGTCATACTGCAACAGGTGCAGCAATCGGCGGCGTAGCCGGTGGTTTATTAGGTGGTGATATTGCCACAACTCTAGGCGGAGCAGCATTAGGTGGCGTAATCGGTAGCCAAGTAAATAAAGACAGAGACTACGATGATAGGGAATATCGCCATTATAAAAAACATAAAAGACACCATCATCACCACAGAAAACACCGTGATTGGGATGACGACTGGGATGATGATTAAGCCAAAATACAGATAAAAATGACCGCACTTTTAAGATACAAATCAAAGTGCGGTCGTTTTTTTAGGGATTTTATGAATTAATAGGGATTACCACCAGCCTAGTAGTTTCATCCATAATCCACCCACACCAAACCAAATCACTAATGAAAGGATGGAAACAATAAAGCTCACACCCCACCATTGACCGGTTGAGTTATAACCTGAACCGTATAATGCTGGGCCAGGACCACCGGCGTATTGTGTTAAACTCATGGATAATGTTGAGGTGTAACCTAAACCAATTGCAGCAATGATTGGTGGTGTACCCACAGCGATAGCCGCTGCCACGAAGGCTAGATACATTGCGGAAATATGTGCCATGGCTGAAGCAAAGAAATAGCGGGTATAGAAATACACCAACACTAAAATAGTAAAGGCAACTGGCCAGCTAAAACTGCCCACAGATGAAGAAATGTGAGTGGAAATCCAAGTGATTGCACCGTATTTATTAAGTGCATTTGCCATCATCACCAATACCGCAAACCAGAACATCGTATCCCATGCGGTGGTTTCTGCTACGATATTTTTCCAGCTCATAATATTGGTTAATAATAAAATCACTAAACCGATAAACGCTGAAATTGTCGCAGGAATATGGAAGACTAAATCACCCACCGTCCAAAGGAATAAAAGAAGAATAAAGTCTAGGGCAAGAATCCATTCTGCTTTGCTCATTGGACCCATGCTTTTTAATTCTTCACGTGCCATTTCTGCCATTTTAGGCGTATCTTTTAATTCTGGCGGATAAATTAAATACACGAAATAAGGTAAGACGATTAAGCTCACAATAGCTGGTACTATTGCCCCTAAGAACCATGTCATCCAAGTGATTTCTACACCTTGGCTTTTCGCAAGTTCTGCAATTAACGGGTTACCCGCCATGGCGGTTAAGAACATGGTACAAATAATGGTATCGATTTGAGAGACTGCAATCGCTAAGAATGCACCCGCACGACGAGCAGTTGGACCCGGTTTGGATTCATACGCATCAGCAATAGATTGCATAATTGGGTACATAATACCGCCCCCACGCGCAGAAGCCGAAGGAATCCCTGGACCAATAACGACATCAGCCAATGCCATACCATAGGCCACGCCCATCATTTTTTTACCAAAACGACCAACGAAGTACAGCGCGATACGTTTACCTAAACCGGTTTTAATCACTGCTCGAGATAAAAACATGGCAATAGCAATCAACCAAATTGTGCCGTTTGCAAAACCGGATAACATACCTACATCACCTTGTTTTGGCAAAATTGGTGTAAGCCCAGTTAAACCGCTAATCACCAAAGCAACTAATGTTGCAGCACCCATAGGCATTGCTTTAGCGATAATAGCCACAATGGTTGCGACAAACAGCGCTAGCATTCCCCAGGCTTTTGCGGATAAACCTTCTGGTGTCGGGATTAACCAAATCCCTAAACCAACGATGACGGCAATCAGCAGCCCCTGCCATTTAAAGCCAAGTTTGACTTCTACTGCTGGAATTTTACTTTCCATAGGATAACTCCTAGATAAATGAACAAAAAATAATTCATCACTTATAACAACCGTGACGCAATCGATTAAATAATCGGTTATAAAGATACCACTTATTTAGTATGAGTAAAGATTTAAGCGAGTTTTTTAATAAAATTGAGTAAAATTTTGATATAAATAAAATAACCGCACTTTAAAAGTGCGGTCGTTTTTTTATTAATTTTATGCAGCTTGTTTCGGTTGTTTGAATACCGTCACTTCAGGTGCTTTACCGGTAAATTTTTCAACCTGAACAATACAGGTATTTGGTGAGTTACCTTGAGCAAGTTTTGATGTGCCTTCATCACGCGTTAATACGTTCGGGCAACCATTTTTACACAACGGTTTTTCACTTTTGCCTAAGTCCATTGGGTCATACCATGCACCTTCATGGAGAGCAACTGTACCTTTGATGATGTTTTCTGTGACAACCGCACCCGCAAGTACTTGACCACGTTTACTGTGAACACGAACAATATCACCGTCTTTAATACCACGCGCAGCCGCATCTTCAGGATGAATCATTACTGGCTCACGATCATTTACCGCATATTTTTGACGTAATGAAGTATGCGCCAATTGGCTGTGTAAACGATAGTAAGGATGTGGTGTCACTAAAGCTAACGGATATTCTTCCGTCACATTGCCCGCAAACTCTTCTGGTTCCATCCAGCTTGGATGGCCTTTACAGTCGTTATAATGCATTTTCTCGATAACATCAGAGAAAATCTCAATTTTGCCTGACGGCGTGCCAAGAGGGTTGAGTAATGGATCTTCACGGAACTCGCCATAACGCACCCATTTTTTCGCCGCCTCACCCGCCTCAAAACTTAATGGTTTATTTTCTGCCCAGAATTTATCAAAACGTGGCATTGCAACACGGTTTGCACGTGCGGCAGTAAAGGCTGCATTGTAGAATTCTTCCAGCCATTCCATTTCCGTTTTACCTTCAGTGTATTGTTCTTCCACACCGGCTCGTTTAGCAAGCTCAACGAAAATATCGTAGTCATTTTTCGCCTCAAATTGTGGTGGAACCACTTGTTTCATCGGGTAAATGCTCATCATGGAGTAATCGCCTGCCATGGTTAAGTCATTACGTTCATAACTGGTGGTTGCCGGCAAGACAATATCTGCCATACGTGCAGTCGGCGTCCAGTTCACTTCATTCACAATCACCACATCCGGTTGTTGGAAAGCCTTCACTAAGGTATTGGTATCTTGATGGTGAACAAATGGGTTACCGCCCGCCCAATATACTGCTTTGATGTCTGGATAAGTAATTTCAGTACCGTTATAGTGAATTTTTTTGCCAGGATTAAGCAACACATCTGAAATACGCGCCAATGGGAAAGCGGATTTAGACGTATCATCTAACCATGTTTTTGCTCCCGCTTTGCCTGATGGACTTGCGGTAATGGAGCCGATAATACCACCTGTCGCCGTTGGCACCCCACCATTTGAATAGTGATAACTTAAACCGAAACCACCACCCGGCAAGCCAATTTGTCCTAACATAGACGCTAGTGTTACTAACATCCAGTGGGTTTGTTCGCCATGGCGTTGACGTTGCATACCCCAACCACCCATTAACATGGTACGTTTGCTAGAGAAATCTGCTGCAAGCTGTTTAATCGTTTCTGCCGGTACACCACAAATTTTTGCCGCCCATTCTGCTGTTTTTGGTTGGCCATCGGTTTTACCTAATAAATATTCCTCGAATTTAGCATAACCCGACGTGTATTTTTTCAAGAAATCTTTATCGTGCTTACCTTGTTCAACTAAAGTATGTGCAATACCCAGCATTAATGGCACATCCGTTGCAGTATTCACAGGAATCCATTCTGCATTCAGCATTTGACACGTTTCACTTTTTTGTGGGTCAATACAAATAATACGTTTACCACTCGCTTGGAATTTTTTGAAATATTCAATCCCTTTTTGGTCGGTAGACATCCAAGCAATACGCATGGTTGTAAGCGGGTTTGCTGACCAAAGCACAATGATATCGCTGTTTTCTAACACCGATTCCCAGCTGGTTTGTTGTTCATAGACTTCAATAGTACCAAGCACATGCGGCATGATGACTTGCGCAGCACCCGTAGAGTAATCCCCTTTGTGCCCTACAAAACCACCTGTAGCATTCATATAACGCTGTAATAACGTACGAGAAGCATGTAATGAACCACAGCTAAACCAACCATAAGAACCTGCAAAAATGCCTGTTGGACCATGTTCGTCACGTACACGTTTAAGTTGATTGTGTACTAAATCTAACGCTTCATCCCAAGAAACACGCACCCATTCATCACGACCACGCATTGTGGTATCGCTTTTTCCTGGATTAGCTAAAAAGCCTTTACGCACCATTGGATATTTCACGCGAGTTTCGCTATATAGCTGATCGGCAATAACCGTTTGTAATTCGTTTGGTACAGCAGGCTCAATAGCAGGACCAGATTTCACGACCTTACCATCTTCCACAACCACACCAAGCGGTCCCCAATGAGCTGCGGTAACCACTGTTTTCATTTCAGCTTCTTTTGCGACCGCACTTTTTGATACAACACCCACCATACCACCAGAAAGGGCACTACCTGCCACGCCTAAAGATGTTTTTTTCAGAAAATCACGACGTTGTTCGTTTACGTTATTCTTTTTCATTTCAGCCTCGTTTTAGATAGTTAATTCATTATTGTTTTGCCATATCTTTGGCATTGCGTTGCAGATAAATAGTTAATGCACGTACTTCATCTTTATTCATTGATGTACGGTCTTTCATGGAATTCACCACACCAATCCATTGGTTAGCCGTGTAATGATCTGCGCTAATTGCCGCGTGACAACCACTACATTGAGTTTGATTTAACTGATTACCGTATTGATTAAGTGCGGTCAGATCTGATGTCATTTTTTCTTTTGCGACATTCACCGCAACATTGATTTCTTTCCAGTCAGAATCCGTTACTGCATCATGTACTGTTTTTACGACTTGAACATGGTTACGTGCATCTTCATCCAATAAAGCAAGTGTGATACGTTTACCTAACTCTTGATAAATAACCGCTTCGGCTCCCACTTGTTGCCAACCATGTAAGGTGCCTTGAACTTGATCTCCATTTACTTTCCATTGCATTAATTCTGCATAAGGCATGAGGCGAACCTCATTTCCTTTGTCATTGGTCGCTTTCACCATTTCAGTGGCAAAAATCGCTGAGCCATCAGAAAGAGTACCGCCTTGTACAGCAGAGGATTTTTGCGCATTTTGATCGCCATGCACTTCAGGAAGGAAGTGAACAATGCCTTTATGGCAATCAATACAGGTTTGGCCATTTGTTTGCGCATCTGTATGAGTTTGTTTTGCTAATTTAGTTTGTTGTGAAAGCTCCATTGCATCAAAACTATGACAGCTACGACAGGTTTCTGAATCGTTGGCTTTCATATCATTCCATACCATTTGAGCAAGCTCTGCACGGTGGGATTCATATTTTTCTTTATTCTCAATCTTGCCTTGTGCTTCATACCACAAATCTTTCAAAGCAATAAATTTAGCTTTGACATAATGCCAACCTTCTTTTGGAATATGACAGTCTGAACATTGTGCTCGCACGCCTTTTGCATTAGCAAAGTGGCTAGAACCTTCCCATTCTTCTTTTGGATAGCTCATTGAATGACAACTTACACAAAACTCAGGTGTACTGGTTTTATGCATAACCCATTGCGTTCCCCACAATGCCACAGCGCCGACACCAGCCAAGCAAAGTGCGGTCACGATTTTCTTCATTTTTGACATAGACACTCCAACTATACAAACAATAAAAAGCATAACTATAAATAAGTATTATGGATTGTAGGGATATAGTGAGAAAGAAACTATGATCTTGCTCAATAAAAGGCTAAACACTCATATATAAAAATAAAAAAATATTATATAAATCAATATATAATGTTTTATGTTCAATATAATAAGGGAGGTTTAAGAATGAAGAAATTGATTCACGCGTTCAAGCACGGCTTTTCTTACGTTATCCTTTTCAAAAAGAATTTCATGTTTTGCTTGAGGTACAAGCATGGATTTTGCATGTGGAAAAAGTGCGGTCAATTTTTCAAGATTTTTGTTATCCACAATCTTTTCCTTTCCCGCTTGTAGGATAAGCACTGGTGTTTCCACTCTTGGAATGATTTTAGGGAGCGCTTTAATTGCATTTAAACACAAATGTACCCAGCGGAAAGTTGGGCCGCCTAAGTGAATAGCAGCGCGTTTTCGATTAATACGGTTCATCCATTTCATTCGTGTTTTACAATGGCTAAGTTCATTAAGGTTTAAATCTGCCGGTTTGTAATGTCCTTTGCCAAAAACATAACGATGACCTTGACCAAATGCCATCATCGTTGCAATGATGAGTTCATCTCGTAATGGATGTTTCATTGGAACGCCAAAGAAAGGCGAAGAAAGCACGGCCTTTTTAATATGATGATCGTAATTGGCTAGATAATAGGTGGAAATCAAAGCGCCGAGGGAATGGGCGAGAATATATTGCGCTTGATAAGCATAAAGTGCGGTCGTTTTTTCAATGATTTTTGCCATATCATCGGTATAAAAACGAAACTCATCTAAATGCCCTTTTTGAGGAATAATACGCTGTGAATAGCCTTGTCCTCGATGATCGAAAAGCAAAACATCATAACCTTGTTGGTAAAAATCATAAGCCAACTCAGTCCATTTCAGCATATTTTCTGCTCGACCATTCACCAAAATCATCAATTTTCTAACCGCACTTTCTGGCTGAACCAAATAACGATAAGCCAATTTGATATTTCGTTCGCCAGAAAGATATTGCGTCGGAAATTGCTCAAAAAAAGGCAATAACTCTGCAAGAGCAAATTGATGAAAATGAGGTTCTCTGATCATAATTTTCTAATGAAAAGGGCGTAGTAAATACGCCCTTTATAGTGAAAGTAAACTTACGCCACTAATTGTTTTAAGATACGGCGAACTGGCTCAGCAGCACCCCATAATAATTGGTCACCAACAGTGAATGCCGCTAAGTATTCTGGACCCATTGCCAATTTACGTAAACGACCAACCGGTACGCTTAATGTACCTGTTACTTTAGCTGGGGTTAATTCACGTAATGTGGTTTCTTTGTCGTTTGGAATTACTTTCACCCATTCATTATGTGATGCAATAATTTGTTCGATTTCTTCTAATGGTAAGTCTTTTTTCAGTTTGATGGTGAACGCTTGGCTGTGGCAACGTAATGCACCGATACGTACACATAAACCATCAACAGGAATTGGGTTGTCGCTTAAACCTAAGATTTTGTTGGTTTCTGCATAACCTTTCCATTCTTCTTTAGTTTGTCCGGTTTCTGGAAGAAGTTTGTCAATCCAAGGGATTAAGCTTCCCCCTAATGCTGCACCGAAGTTATCCGTTGGGAAGCTATCAGAACGCATTTCTGCTGTCACTTTACGTTCAATATCTAAAATTGACGAAGCTGGGTCTTTTAATTCGCTTGAAACCGATTGTTCTAATAAGCCCATTTGTGAAATCAATTCACGCATATTTTTTGCGCCCGCACCTGAAGCCGCTTGGTAAGTTGCGACAGATACCCATTCCACTAAATCTTTTTCAAATAAACCACCGATAGCCATTAACATTAAGCTCACGGTACAGTTACCACCCACGAAAGTTTTAATGCCTTTTTTCAAACCTTCAGAAATCACGTGTTGGTTTACCGGATCAAGCACGATAATTGCATCATCTTTCATACGTAGCGCAGAAGCGGCATCAACCCAATAACCATCCCAACCTGTTGCTTTTAATTTTGGATAGACTTCATTGGTGTAGTCGCCACCTTGGCAGGTCACGATAATGTCTAATTTTTTAAGTTCTTCAATGTCAAATGCATTTTTAAGTTCATCCGCCTCTTTTCCTGCAAACACAGGCGCTTTTTGACCTGCTTGAGAAGTGGTGAAGAAAACTGGATTAATATTGGCAAAATCTTGCTCTCGCACCATACGATCCATTAATACGGAACCGACCATTCCGCGCCAACCGATAAAACCGACGTTTTTCATGAGTTTTTCCTTATTCTATGTTGTGTTGAATAGGTCTATTAATTACAGGCTTTACGCCACAAAATCAAGTTTTTTTAGAAAAAATGAGGCTTTGTTTAATTTTTCTCAATAAAAAATCCCCTTTCGGGGATTTATTGATTATTTATCTGCTTTTTCCGTGGTTTTCTTTACCGTTTTTTTCGGCTCAGATTTACCTTCAGATTTGACCGCACTTTTCTTTGTTGTGGTAGACTTTGTTGCCTTCTCTTTTGTCGTTGCGGATTTAGTTGATTTTTTCTTTGGCTTTTCAGCTAAATTTGCCGTTTTCCATTCCTCAAATTTTTCAAATAATACTTTACCCATTGGGCTTGGATCACCTGTAAATAAGGTTTGTAAGCCGTTATTTTCAATGATATGACGGCGAAGTTCTAAACGTTCTTGATGGTTTTCTGCTAAACGAATTGCTCGTTCAATATATTCATCTACCGTATTTGCAATTAACCATTCCGGTAAACCTAAACGTTTGAATAACCCTTCATCAATATGCTCATGGACTTCTGCACCGGTTTTACATATACCCACTAAACCTAATGTCACCATATCAATAATGCCATTCGTATTCCCGAATGGGAATGGATTAACCATCATATCGCAGTTATGCAAAATACGAAGATATTGATCATAAGGTGCATGTGGATGAGCTGTCGCATCATTGCCTAAATAAGATTTGATAAAACGCTCGACATAAGGGTGTGTCACACCACTGGATTGACCTAAAGCAAAGTGGAAATGTACTTTAACATTCGCAC
This sequence comes from Parahaemophilus parainfluenzae, assembly GCA_032568935.1. GTDB lineage: Bacteria > Pseudomonadota > Gammaproteobacteria > Enterobacterales > Pasteurellaceae > Haemophilus_D > Haemophilus_D parainfluenzae_AE. The sequence goes on along the minus strand of JAWHBY010000002.1, from coordinate 14,858 downwards.
GATCACGAATAGCCTTTAATGCTGCCAAGAAATACGGGTTAAGCTTCATTGTAGTTGAAGCAATACCAATATTCACCACTTCAGGATTTTCACGTAAGCGATATTCTACGTGTTGCGGTGCAAGCGCTGAAGGTACATAAGGGAGAGCATCTTTTGGTAAACGCAATAATTGTTCGCTAAAACATTTTTCAGAACCAACATAATCATCTTCTACAATTACATATTCAATAAAATCAGAATGCGTCGTCGCTGGATGGCCTAAAGCAATCACTTGAACTGGTGCAAGACGCGTGTTGCTTGCAAAAATGGTGGTTAAATCCATCCCAATACTTGGCATATAAAGAACGGCTGCACCATTTTTTTCACAAATCTCTTTTAATTCATTCAATTTACTAAAAATATTATCGCCTTTTAATAAATGGAATTCATCAAACACCGCTTGTCCTGCCGCATCTACTGCTTCATTACCCACACCAATTAAATGAAAACGCTCACGTGCAGCAATCATTGAAGTGGAATGTGTACGATAAATTGAATGGGATGAATGGAAATGCTCCAATAACACCACCATGACAGGTTTGCCATCACGTTCACCTAATTTAGTGACATCGCGATCTGTCCATCCACCTTGCAATAAATGACGACGGATGACTTGGTTTAATGCTTTTTTCACCCAGTGTTTATTTTCAGCAATATCGTAGCTGCAATGCATATATACATCGTGTGAAATTGCACTCGGCACATTATTTAAGTTTTTAATCGTCGCTAATTTTTCAGGGAACCATTGTAAAAGCGTACCACGCTTAGAGAATGCTTGATCAGTACCGATAAAACGTGGTGATTGCAATGCAAAACAAAGGGATGCACATAATTCAGGGTCTAAATTCCATAAAGCATCAAGATTAACATTCACATTAGATTCTGGCAGATAGAAAATACAGAATTTAATTAATGATGATCTCGCATTATCTAAATGGAAATCAGATAAATTAGTTTTATCTGGATTGCGGTTATAAGTTTGCAATACATGATCAGCATTCACAAAAGGTGATGATGCAAAAATCATATTAATCCAACGTTGTAAGGTAAAGAAACGTTGTGCTCCGCCTTCAGAAATATGTAATTTAGGATCAGAAAATAGCTCGCTCATTGCTACCGCTACACGAGTACAAAAATGCTTAATTCTATCTTGTACTAATTCATCATTTAATTGGCTAGGATAATCAATTTCAATGCCTTCAATACCACCAAAATTAGTATCAATTTTGCTTAAAATATCGAGCAATTCTACGCAAGCTGCTTCATAATTTTTTGCCGCAACTTCTTGTTCAAAACGGATAACACTTGGTTGTTTTTGTGTTTCTGCCATTTTTTAATTCCTTTGGTAAAAAATAAATAAGATTAATAATTAACAGGTTCCCCACAGATCGTATTCATCTGAATGGGTAATGGTTACTTTAATAAACTCACCCACTTTTACAGACGTGCCACTTAGATTTTCAATATAAACTAAGCCATCAACTTCGGGTGCATCGGCTTTTGTACGGCCGATAATACCTTCGTCATCAATTTCATCCACAATTACATCAAGCGTTTGGCCAATTTTTTGTTTTAATCGTTCAGCCGAAATTTCTTGTTGTAACTGCATAAAGCGGTGGAAACGTTCTTCTTTTACATCTTCAGGTACTTGGTCGGCCATTTCGGTTGCTGGTGCGCCTTCTACTGGGCTAAATTTGAAACAGCCTACGCGATCAAGTTGTGCTTCTTTTAAGAAATCCAATAACATTTGGAAGTCTTCTTCTGTTTCACCCGGGAAACCTACGATAAAAGTTGAACGCAAAGTTAAATCTGGACAAATCTCACGCCATTGCTTGATACGCTCTAAAGTGCGGTCAATTTTTCCTGGTCTTTTCATCGCTTTTAAAATTTTTGGACTCGCGTGTTGCAATGGAATATCCAAATAAGGCAACAATAAACCTTCCGCCATTAATGGGATTAAATCATCCACGTGCGGATAAGGATAAACGTAATGTAAACGCACCCAAATACCTAATTTACCAAGCTGTTTACACAAGGTCATTAAGTCATTTTTAATTGGCATACCATTCCAGAAGGCCGTTTTCACGCCACCTTCTTTACGTTGCGTATCCATCGCATAAGCAGAAGTATCTTGTGAAACAACTAACAATTCCTTCACACCCGCATCAGCAAGACGTTTTGCTTCATCCAATACTTGAGTAATAGAACGGCTTTCTAAATCCCCACGTAATGAAGGGATTATACAGAATGTACAGCGATGATCACAGCCTTCTGAGATTTTCAAATAAGCGTAGTGTTTTGGTGTTAATTTCACCCCTTGTTTTGGTACAAGGCTGGTGTATGGATTATGCTCAGGTTTTGGTACGTATTTATGTACTTGTGCCATTACTGTTTCATAACTGTGCGGACCGCTCACTTCCAATACTTTCGGGTGAACTTGGCGAATTTGATCTTCTTTCGCCCCTAAACAGCCGGTCACAATCACGCGTCCATTTTCTTCCAACGCCTCTCCAATGGCTTCTAGGGATTCCTGCACAGCACTATCAATAAAGCCGCAAGTATTCACAATGACCAAGTCCACATTTTCATAACTTGGCACAATGTTATATCCATCGGTACGTAATTCTGTCAGAATACGTTCAGAATCCACTAAATTTTTAGGACAACCTAAACTTACAAAGCCAATATTCGGCGTTGATTTTTGCATAAATTTATTCTCAGCTATCATCATCTTTCAAAACTTTAGATTTTACTCAATTTCAAGCCGAAAGGCGATAAATTAAAGGTAAATTGATTGTAAATTTGCCCATTAAAGTCCTTTTTCAGGTAGAATAATGCCCGTTTTTTTATTTACTCATATTCATTATTAACATGGAAAATTCTTTTCTTTTTTCGACCGCTCTTGAACAGACGGCTTATTTACTTATCCTAGGAAAAATGCTACTCGGCCTTGTACTTGGTGGGATTATTGGCTTAGAACGTGAACTTAAACACAAACCGGTTGGTGTCAAAACTTGTGCCATTATTGCGGTGACAACTTGCGTACTGACGATTGTATCCATTCAAGCCGCTGAACATTATGCACAAGTTTCAGATAATATCCGCACTGACCCTATGCGACTTGCCGCACAAGTAATCAGTGGCATCGGTTTCTTAGGTGCAGGGGTGATTTTACACAAGAAAAATGATGCTATTTCAGGATTAACTACTGCAGCCATTATTTGGGCAGCGGCGGCTATCGGTGTAGCAACAGGTGCTGGCTTTATTTTTGATGCCATTATTGCCACTTTAATGATTTTAATCGCCATCCGTATCAGCCCGATTGTGCAACGTTATGTTCGTCGTAAAACCTATAAAAAGCGTACTCGTTTAGCTATTCAACTGAGCTCTGCTAATGGCATCAGCAAAGTGACGGATTTATTATTAAAACATGATTACCGCATTGAAAATATCTCGGTAAAAGACCAAGCGAGTGGCGAAGTTCGCTTGCAAGTGAGATGCTACAACATTGATAATGAAATGCTAAAAGATGTCTATACGCTGTTAAAAACAGAAGATGAAGTACTGAGTGTGGATGTAGAAAATTAAATCAGATCGCAATATAACACTATCATAAAACAACTACTTGCTAAACATATAGTTAAATTGGATAACGTCATGAATTTACAAGATAATTTCGAGCAACATACGCCGATGATGCAGCAATATCTCAAGTTAAAAGCAGAAAATCCTGACATTTTGTTATTTTATCGAATGGGGGATTTTTACGAGCTTTTTTATGATGATGCAAAAAAAGCGGCAGCGTTGTTAGATATTTCTTTAACGAAACGTGGGCAATCAGCAGGTAATCCCATTCCCATGGCAGGCGTGCCTTATCATGCGGTAGAAGGCTATTTAGCAAAATTAGTGCAATTAGGTGAACCTGTAGCCATTTGTGAACAAGTGGGCGATCCCGCCACATCAAAAGGGCCGGTTGAGCGCAAAATTGTACGAATTGTGACACCAGGTACAGTGAGTGATGAAGCGCTTTTACCAGAACGCCAAGATAACTTAATTGTGGCGGTTTATCAGGAAAAAGAAAAATTTGGTTTAGCCACATTGGACATGACATCGGGACGCTTCCAACTTTGTGAACCTCATTCAAAAGAAGCCTTGCAAGCTGAATTACAGCGTATTAATCCCGTAGAATTACTTTATTGTGAAGATTTTGTCGAAATGGCAATTATTGAACATTATAAAGGACTACGCCGTCGTCCAATTTGGGAATTTGAACTTAGTACGGCGATTTCCGAACTTAATCGTCAATTTGGTACAAAAGATTTACGTGCATTTGGTGTAGAAAAATCACCTCTTGGCTTGGCAGCAGCAGGCTGTTTATTGCAATATGCAAAAGAAACACAACGTGCTTCTCTGCCACACATTCAAAGCATCAGTGTCATTCAAAATAACGATAATATTCAATTAGATGCTGCAACACGCCGAAATTTAGAACTCACTCAAAATCTTGCAGGTGGCACAGAAAATACGCTTGCTTCAGTATTAGATAAATGTGTTACGCCAATGGGCAGCCGTTTGTTAAAACGTTGGATTCATCAACCTATCCGTCAAACAGACATTCTATTAAAACGCCAAAAAACTATTGGTGAAATTATTGAGCAAGATTTGTATCACGAATTGCAGCCTTATTTGCAACAAGTGGGCGATATGGAACGGATTCTTGCCCGTGTAGCACTGCGTTCTGCACGTCCTCGTGATCTCACGCGTTTACGTACCGCATTAGAACAAATTGAACCGATAAAATCACTGATTCAGACAAAAACATCGTCAAATTTGACCGCACTTTCCGCGCAAATTGATGATTTTTCCGCGCAAATTAAGTTACTTCAAAAAGCAATTATTGAAACCCCTCCATTATTAATTCGCGATGGTGGGGTTATTGCTGAAGGCTATAATGCAGAATTAGATGAATGGCGAACCCTTTCCGCTGGTGCTACGCAATATTTAGAAAATTTAGAACAACGCGAACGAGAAAGCACGGGCATTGATACCTTAAAAATTGGCTTTAATGCGGTGCATGGTTATTACATTCAAATCAGCCAAGGGCAAGCTCATAAAGCACCGATTCATTATGTTCGTCGTCAAACCTTAAAAAATGCCGAACGCTACATTATTCCTGAATTAAAAGAATATGAAGATAAGGTTTTAAAATCAAAAGGGGCGGCACTTGCTTTAGAAAAGCAACTTTATGATGAATTATTTGATTTATTGTTGCCACATTTAGGTCAATTGCAGTTAGCCAGTTTGGCATTGTCTGAATTGGATGTGTTAGTTAACCTCGCAGAACGAGCAGAAACCTTAAATTATGTTGCACCACAATTTAGCGATGAAATTGGCGTAAAAATTGAAAATGGTCGTCATCCTGTAGTGGAACAAGTTTTAAAAGACCCTTTTATTGCCAACCCTGTTAATCTCAATCAGCAACGTCATTTACTGATTATTACCGGCCCAAATATGGGCGGTAAAAGTACCTATATGCGTCAAACAGCTTTAATTACGTTAATGGCCTATATAGGCAGCTTTGTGCCGGCTGATAGCGCGGTTATTGGGCAAATTGATCGTATTTTCACTCGAATTGGTGCTTCTGACGATTTGGCATCCGGTCGTTCTACATTTATGGTAGAAATGACCGAAATGGCGAACATTCTTCATCAAGCCACTTCACAAAGTTTGGTTCTGATTGATGAAATTGGGCGGGGGACATCTACTTATGATGGACTTTCTTTAGCTTGGGCTTGTGCCGAATGGTTGGCGAAGAAAACTCGTTCGCTTACGTTATTTGCGACCCATTATTTTGAACTCACCGCACTGCCAGAAAAAATTGAAGGTATTGCGAATATTCATTTAGATGCATTAGAACACAACAATACCATCGCCTTTATGCATGCGGTTCAAGACGGTGCGGCAAGTAAAAGTTATGGTCTTGCTGTTGCAGCGCTAGCTGGTGTGCCTCAATCAGTCATTAAACTGGCGAAGCAAAAATTACATCAGTTAGAAAAATTATCGGTACAAAATGGAGATCAACAAATTCAACATTTAAGAGCATTAAATCAACATCAAGGGGAATTAGCTTTTGAGGCGGAACCTGATGCTTTACGTGAAGCCATTGAGCAACTTGATCCAGATGAATTAAGCCCAAAACAAGCCTTAGCTTATCTGTATCAATTGAAGAAAATGCTGTAAGAAATAAAAAAGAGCGGTCAAAAAATTTATTGTTTTTTATGACCGCTCTTTTATTTTCACTAATTTCTTAAAATTTCATAGATTTCAGCATCTTTTCTATCAAGATAATGGATGGATTGGATTTTACGAATGGTGCGTGACTTTCCACGGATTAATAAAGTTTCTGTAGTTGCCAAGTTACCACGGCGAGAAATCCCTTTGAGTAATTCACCGTGCGTAATTCCTGTTGCGGCAAAAACAAGATTATCATCACGTACTAAATCTTCTAATTTTAAGATTTCATTGACCTTCACACCTAAGGCTTCACAACGTTGAATTTCTTCAGCGGCAATTTTACGATTTTCTTCTGTATCACCTTTCACTTCATTACGTGTAATAAGACGAGCTTGCATATCCCCACCTAATGCACGAATTGCGGCAGCAGCAGCCACGCCTTCAGGTGCACCACCAATACCATAAAGCATATCTACTTCCGCATCTGGTAAACAACATAAAACCGAAGCCGCCACATCACCATCTGGAATAGCCATCACGCGAATACCTAGATTATGCATTTGTTTAATCATTTCATCGTGACGTGGCTTAGCGAGCACCATCACGGTTAAATCCGATAAAGATTTACCTAAACGAGAAGCCACTCGACGAAGATTTTGTTCAATCGGTAAACTTAAATCAATCATGCCTTTCACTTCAGGACCGACGACTAATTTTTCCATATACATATCAGGCGCTTTTAAGAAGGTACGTTTACCACCAGCTGCCAATACTGAAATGGCATTTGATTGGCCCATTGCGGTCATTCTTGTGCCATCAATTGGATCAACCGCAATAGAAACGAGTTCACCATTACCTGACCCTACTTTTTCGCCAATATAAAGCATTGGTGCTTCGTCAATTTCCCCTTCACCAATCACAATTTCACCGTCCATATGGATTAAATTCAGCATATAACGCATGGCTTTGACTGCTACATCATCCGCCGCATTTTTATTACCACGTCCAAGCCAAGTATAAGCCGCTAATGCAGCTGCTTCGGTTACTCTTGAAAATTCAATAGCTAATGCACGATTCATTTTTCTCTCCCAATGCAAAAAGTCTCGTTATTTTATCACTAAGCAAACGTTTGCATAATAAATTTTGACAATAGGCTTTTAAAAATAGGATTAAGTGGGTAGAATAAAGCCATTTCGGACTTATTTTAAAAAAGGAAATCACTATGTCTTTAGAAATTTTAGATCAGCTTGAAGAAAAAATTAAACAAGCAGTAGAAACGATTCAATTACTTCAACTTGAAGTAGAAGAGTTAAAAGAACAAAAAAATCAATCTCAACAATCAGTAGAAGCCTTGCGAAATGAAAATGAGCAACTTAAAAATGAGCACCGCAACTGGCAAGAACATATTCGTTCATTGTTGGGTAAATTCGACAACGTGTAATGACTATAAAGGCTTAGAAAATCTAAGCCTTTTTTTTATTATTAGGAAACAATATGAATATTTGCGTAATTTCAGGCAGCACCTTAGGCGGCGCTGAATATGTGGCGGAGCATTTAGAAGATGTGCTAAAAACTCAAGGTTTTTCTACCGCACTTTTCCACGGACCAGAACTTGATGAGGTGATTGATGAAAATATTTGGTTGATCGTCACTTCAACACATGGTGCAGGTGAATTACCTGATAATTTAAAACCACTTTTTGAACAAATTGCGGCATCAGATAAAGATTTATCTTCCCTCCGCTTTGCCGTTGTAGGCTTAGGTAATTCAGATTACGATACATTCTGTCATGCCGTAAATAAAGTCGAAACACAATTAAGTAAAAAAAGTGCGGTCAAAATCTGTGAGAGTTTAAAAATAGATGTCTTGCATGTTGATGATCAAGAACAATTTGCGGAAGATTGGCTGCCACAATTTATAAATGCACTTTAGTCATAATAAAGCGATAATTTGAGTTATCGCTTTTTCTTTATCCATTATCAAAAAAAATTACCTGTGGATAACTTTAATAAAACCTGTCAAAAACATGTTCTTTTCCACTGAATAAATATAAGGGTTGTTTTAACTGTGGATAAAATTGAAGGTTATCCACAAGAAAAAAACGTCAAACTGATGACATTTCAACACAGTCTAAAATGATCAAACGTCTTCATTTAAAAAAGGAAAAGGATCTTATTCACAGTGTAAAAGGATCCTAATAGTAACAATAATAAGATCTTTATATATAAATAGATCTTATCTTTATTATCTCTCGATCTTCTCTCATCACAGATTGAATTCTTGCTTTCAAGCACACGGAATTTTCAGTAGAATAGCGCCTATTTTTAGATCGAAGATCAAATTGAAGACGAAGAGAGAGATATGTTTTACACCGAAAATTATGATGTGATCGTTGTTGGTGGCGGTCATGCTGGGACAGAAGCCGCATTGGCACCAGCACGCATGGGATTAAAAACCCTGTTATTGACACATAACGTTGATACCCTTGGACAAATGTCATGTAACCCCGCTATTGGTGGTATTGGTAAAGGCCATTTAGTGAAAGAAGTGGATGCCATGGGCGGTTTAATGGCGCATGCTGCAGATAAGGCGGGGATTCAATTTCGTACTTTAAACAGCAGTAAAGGGCCTGCTGTACGCGCAACTCGTGCTCAAGCTGACCGCGTGTTATACCGTCAAGCTGTACGCATCGCACTAGAGAATCAACCTAATTTAGATATTTTCCAACAAGAAGTAACCGATATTTTAGTTGAGCAAGATTGCGTTTGTGGTGTGGAAACCAAAATGGGGCTTAAATTCCGTGCTAAATCGGTGGTTTTAACTGCCGGTACTTTTTTAGCGGGTAAGATCCATATTGGTTTAGAACATTATGAAGGCGGTCGAGCTGGTGATCCGGCATCCGTTACACTTTCTCATCGTTTACGTGATTTGAATTTACGCGTTGATCGTTTAAAAACCGGTACACCACCGCGTATTGATGCACGTACAATCAATTTTGATATTTTAGCTAAACAGCATGGTGATGAGGTGTTGCCTGTGTTCTCTTTTATGGGATCAGTGGATGATCACCCTCAACAAATTCCTTGTTATATCACCCATACTAATGAACAAACTCATGAAGTGATCCGTAATAACTTGGATCGTAGTCCAATGTATACCGGTGTGATTGAAGGAATCGGTCCGCGTTATTGTCCATCTATTGAAGATAAAGTGATACGTTTTGCGGATCGTAATTCACATCAAATCTATTTGGAACCAGAAGGCTTAACCAGTAATGAAGTGTATCCAAACGGGATCTCTACTAGTTTGCCGTTTGACGTACAAATGGGTATTGTGAACTCCATGAAAGGTTTGGAAAAAGCTCGTATCATTAAACCAGGTTATGCCATTGAATATGATTATTTTGATCCGCGTGATTTAAAACCTACTTTAGAAACTAAATCTATTTCTGGTTTGTTCTTTGCGGGTCAAATTAATGGTACAACGGGTTATGAAGAAGCGGCGGCACAAGGTTTATTAGCAGGGATTAACGCAGGTCTTTATGTACAAGAAAAAGAGGCATGGTATCCACGTCGCGATCAATCCTATACCGGCGTATTGGTGGATGACCTTTGTACGCTTGGTACCAAAGAACCATATCGAGTATTTACTTCTCGTGCAGAATATCGTTTGTTATTACGTGAAGATAATGCGGACATTCGTTTAACGCCAATTGCCTATGAATTAGGTTTGATTGATGAAGCTCGTTGGGCGCGCTTTAATCAAAAAATGGAAAATATTGAACAGGAACGCCAACGCTTACGCAGTATTTGGTTGCATCCGCGTTCTGAATATTTAGAAGAAGCCAATAAAGTACTTGGCAGCCCACTTGTGCGTGAAGCTAGCGGTGAAGATTTATTACGCCGTCCTGAAATGACCTACGATATTTTAACTTCTTTAACGCCATATCAACCGGCGATGGAAGACAGAGAAGCCGTGGAACAAGTGGAAATTGCCATTAAATATCAAGGCTATATTGAGCATCAACAAGAAGAAATTGAAAAACAAAAACGCCACGAAAATACGGCTATCCCGGCTAACTTTGATTACAGCAAAGTGTCTGGTTTATCTAATGAAGTACGTGCGAAATTAGAACAGCATCGTCCGGTTTCCATTGGTCAAGCAAGTCGAATTTCAGGCGTTACTCCTGCAGCAATTTCAATTATTCTGGTGAATTTGAAAAAACAAGGCATGCTAAAACGCGGTGAATAATGTTTAGAAATGAAAAGTGCGGTTAATTTTGACCGCACTTTTTTTATAGGCTTAACTTAAAAAAGTTATTAGTGATCGAGAGCTTGTTTCACTGCTACATCCAATCCTGCTGTTGGACGTCCAAGCAATTTCTCAAGGGTTTTGTCTTCTGAGAATAATGCACCGTTTGACGCATCTACATCCCATTGTGCAATTAAGCCTGCAAAGCCTTCATTTAATCCTGCTTGCACAAGTGCTGCGGCATAATCTGCTGCAGGAATATCCACGTAAGGGATATCTTTACCTGTTTGTTTGCTGATTTCTGCGGCAAGGTCGGCTAACGTCCAGCTGGTTGATCCGGCAAGCTCGTAAGTTTGGTTTTCATGACCTTCACTTAATGCAACATTTACCGCTACTTCAGCAAGTTCTGCACGGAGTACAGACGAAATTTTGCCGTTTTTTGCTGAACCGTAGAAAGCATTGTTTGCCAACGCTGCTGGGATGGACGCGGTATAGTTCTCTGTGTACCAGCCATTGCGTAAAATGGTGTAAATGATACCGGAGGCTTTTAATGCGGCTTCGGTTTCAACGTATTCACCGGCAAGGGATTTTACCGTATTGTCGTTAGTGGCACCGAGTAAGCTGGTGTAAATAATGTGTTTCACGCCTGCTTTTTTTGCCGCTTCAATCACGTTGTTGTGCTGTACAAAACGCTGACCGATTTCATTGCTTGACACCAAAATTAACGTATCCACGCCTTGTAATGCCTCTACTTGCCCTTCTGTTTTTGAATAATCAAATTTGCGGGCTTCTACATCTGAAATTTTTGCAGGATTACGCACAAGAGCGATGACGTTTGAGTGTTTTGCTTTTAATAAGTTTAGGGCGATTGCGCCGAATTGACCTGTTGCACCAGTAATTGCGATAGTTTTAGTTGTCATAAGGTTTTCCTTCTCGCTAAGTTTAAGTTGTGTTTGAACAATTTGATTGTTCGCTTGATGTGGCGTATTATATTTTTAAAACTTACTTTTAGGAAGTACTTACAAAAATGTAAGTTTTAGAAAAGTTTAAAAATATTTTTTAATTAATTGATTTATAAGGAATTAAAAATGGAAAAAATTTTTGATCGGGGCAATGTATTAGCTTCAGCTTGTCCATCTCGCCAAATTTTGCAGCATTTAACAAGCCGCTGGGGAGCATTGGTATTAGTCACTTTGAATTCTGGCACAAAACGTTTTAGTGAACTCCGTCGTGCTATTGATGGTGTTAGCGAACGTATGTTGACAAAAACACTACAAGAGTTAGAAGCAGATGGAATGTTAATTCGTAAATCCTATAATACTGTGCCACCACAAGTAGATTACACATTAACAGAATTTGGAGCAGAGGCTTCTAATAAGATGTTTGAGTTAGTGGATTGGTTGGAAACAAATTTAGGGAATATTTTGGCAAGCCAGAAGAAATAATGTTTCAAGGTAGGCATTTTCAAGTAGAATGACGACAAACAGACAAGATAGATAGAAAAATGAAAGCAAAACTCGAAAATTTACTGACTCAAGCAGAAATCCAATTAACAGATCTACAAAAAGATCAACTGATTCAGTTAGTACAATTACTCAATAAATGGAATAAAGCCTATAACTTAACCTCTGTGCGTGATCCACAGGAAATGTTAGTGAAACATATCTTGGATAGTATTGTTGTTAGTCCTTATTTACAAGGGGATCGTTTTATTGATGTAGGAACCGGTCCAGGCTTGCCAGGTCTGCCTTTAGCCATTATTAATCCTACCAAACAATTTGTCTTGTTAGATAGTTTAGGTAAGCGTATTAGCTTTATTCGAAATGCAGTACGTGAGTTAGGACTAACAAATGTAGAACCTGTTCTTAGCCGCGTTGAGGAATACCAACCTGAACAAAAATTCGACGGTGTACTAAGTCGTGCATTTGCTTCGTTAAAAGATATGACAGATTGGTGTCATCATTTGCCAAAGAAAGATGGATATTTTTATGCCTTGAAAGGCATTTATCACGAAGATGAAGTTCAAGAATTAGACAAAAAATTCGAAGTAAAAGACGTAATAACTTTACATGTTCCTGAGCTTGTAGGTGAACGACATTTAATCGTTTTACGATAAAACACACTTTTTTTGTGACGATTTTGTGAATATTTTTTTAAAAGTGTGATTTGTTTAACATTTTTTAGTGGTTTAAAAGTTGAAACTCTTTGTAGCACGGGTATAATTAGATGGTTTTTGTATTTTAAAAAAATAAGATAATGTCTAAGGTTTTAACACAGGCTAAAAATCGATATCAAAAGGCGATAATCATTGAGTCGGTTTGTCTTGTTGTTTTTGGGGTATTCCTTGCAATTTGGCAAGGTGAAAGTGCGGTAGATTTCAGTTTAGGATTTATCAGTGCTTTTGTACCATTTTGTGCTTTTGCTTATATTGTTTTTTTTCGCAAACAAGATTTTTCAACAAAATTAAAGGCATTTTATCTTGCTGAAGTAGTTAAGTTTCTATTCACTATTTTGTTGGTTATAACCTTTTTTAAATGGTTTGAAATTACTAATTTTTTACTGTTTTTTAGCGGTTTTATGGTGGCATTATTATTGAATAATTTGCTTCCTTTTTTGTTTAGATAAAACAGCATCCATTTTATTATTTTTTATACAGGGTATTTATTATGTCAGGACAAACCTCGATTGAGTATATCCAGCACCATTTGACTTACCTAACCACAGGGGAAGGATTTTGGACCTTTAATTTAGATACATTTTTCTTTTCTATCGTTTGCGGTTTAGTTTTTATTGGTATTTTTTATAAAGTAGCTAAAAAAACGACAACCGGTGTTCCAGGAAAATTGCAGTGTGCAGTTGAAATGGCTGTAGAATGGATAGATGGTGTCGTTCGTGAAAACTATCATGGAAAACGAGGGGTTATTGCGCCATTAGCATTAACTATCTTCGTTTGGGTGTTTATCATGAATGCAATTGACCTTGTACCTGTTGATTACATCCCTCAACTTTTTGCTTTAATTAGCGGAGATCATCATATTCCTGTACGTGCCGTGCCTACTACAGATATGAACATGACCTTCGCAATGTCTATTTCTGTATTTATTCTAATTCTGTTTTATACCGTGAAATCTAAAGGTATTACAGGATTGGTTAAAGAATATACGTTACATCCTTTTAATCATTGGGCTTTTATTCCCGTAAACTTACTATTAGAGTCTGTTACTTTAATTTCAAAACCAGTCTCTCTTGCTTTACGTTTGTTCGGTAATATGTATGCTGGTGAGTTGATTTTCATTCTTATCGCAGTGATGTATTCAGCTAATGCTTTCGTTGCTGCTATGGGAGTGCCATTGCATTTAGTTTGGGCTATATTCCATATTTTGGTTATAACGTTGCAAGCCTTTGTTTTCATGATGTTAACTGTTGTTTATCTCAGTATCGCTTATAACAAAGCCGAACATTAATTAACTTTTTTATTAACAAACCGGGCGAAAGCCTTAACTCAACTTGGAGAAATCTTATGGAAACTGTAATTAGTGCAACAATTATTGCATCTGCGATTATGCTTGCTTTTGCTGCTTTAGGTACTGCAATTGGCTTCGGTCTTTTAGGTGGTAAATACCTAGAATCTGCAGCTCGCCAACCTGAATTAGCTAACTCACTACTTACAAAAATGTTTATCGTTGCAGGTCTATTGGATGCGATTGCTATGATTGCAGTTGGTATCGGCTTGTACTTTGCATTTGCAAACCCATTTGCCTCATTATTAGGTTAATAAACAACAAACAGCCTATTAAAGAAGGGGGTATGTTGTGAATATTAATGCAACATTAATTGGCCAAACTATAGCATTTATCATCTTTGTATGGTTTTGTGTTAAATATGTATGGCCACCAATTATTAAAGCAATTGAGGAACGTCAGAGCCAAATTGCGAACGCGTTAGCGTCAGCTGAAGCAGCGAAAAAAGAGCAAGCAGATACTAAAAATCTTGTGGAACAAGAACTTTTATCTGCAAAAGTACAAGCTCAAGAGATTTTAGATGCTGCGAATAAACGTCGCAATGAAGTGTTAGACGAAGTGAAGGCAGAAGCCGAAGAACTGAAAGCAAAAATTATTGCTCAAGGTTATGCTGAAGTAGAAGCAGAACGTAAACGTGTTCAAGAAGAATTACGTGTTAAAGTGGCTTCATTAGCAGTGGCTGGTGCTGAGAAAATTGTGGGTCGTTCTATTGACGAAGCGGCAAACAATGACATTATTGATAAATTAGTTGCAGAGTTATAAGAGGCTTAGCTTATGTCAGAATTAACTACAATAGCTCGCCCTTATGCAAAA
>JAWHBY010000001.1:0-85021 GCA_032568935.1 Parahaemophilus parainfluenzae | reverse complement strand
AACTGGTGCAACTAACTGCGTATCTGAGCCCACGAATACATTGTTACCAATGATTGTTTTAAATTTATTCGCACCGTCATAGTTACAAGTAATGACACCTGCACCAATGTTACAGTTCTCACCGATTTCGGTATCACCCACATAAGTGAGGTGGTTTACTTTAGAGCCTTTACCTACTGTGGATTTTTTAATTTCCACGAAGTTGCCCACATGGGTTTCAGCCGCTAATTCAGCACCTGGACGTAAACGAGAGAATGGACCAATCGCTGCTTTCTCACCAATTGTGGCATCTTCTAAAACAGAGTAAGGCTTGATCTCAACATCATCACCAATGGTTACATTTTTCAATACACAGCCTGCACCGATTTTTACTCGATCACCTAAACGCACATTACCTTCCACAATCACGTTCACATCGATTTCAACATCTTTACCGTGCTCTAATGTGCCGCGTAAATCAAAACGCTCAGGATCAATCAACATCACGCCTGCAAGTAAAAGTTTTTCTGCTTGTTTGCGTTGATAATAGCGTTCCATTTTGGCTAATTGTAGGCGGTTATTCACCCCTTCAACTTCCATAAAATCAGTTGCTTGAACAGCTACAATCGGACAACCATCTTGATGAGCTAAGCTAATTACATCAGTAATATAAAACTCACCTTGTGCATTATTATTATCTAAACGCGCTAACCATTTTTTGAAACTTGCACCATCTGAAACTAACACACCTGTATTAATCTCTTGAATTTTAAGCTGCTCAGGCGTTGCATCTTTTTGTTCAACAATCCCTACAACTTTGCCATTTTCACGTACGATTCGACCATAACCCGCTGGGTTATCTAATACGACCGTTAACACTGCAATACCATTTTCAGGTTTCGCATCGATTAATTTTTGCAATGTTTCCGGTGTAATCATTGGGCCATCGCCATACACCATTAAAACATTTTCATCATCACGGAAAAAAGGCATCGCTTGTTGCATAGCGTGTCCTGTACCCAATTGTTCAGCTTGGAACACCCAGTTTACGCTTTCATTTGCCAAACATTCACGCATTAATTCGCCACCGTGACCATAAATTAAATGCACGTTTTCTGCACCTAATTGATTTGCCGTATCAATCACATGTTTTACCATCGGTTTACCTGCCACTTTGTGCAAGACTTTAGGTAAATCAGAATACATACGAGTGCCTTTACCGGCCGCTAAAATCACCACGCTTAATGCTTTATTTGTCATAAATTCTTCTCTTCTTTATAAAAAATTTGGGTGTATTCTATCGTAGAATGGAGAATATGATAAGCCATTTAATTTTCATACATTCCTGACAAGACAAGATTGTATAAAAATCTCAAATCCTGTAAACTATCCTCCCGTCTTGATAGCTAATCATCTTTTTCTTTTATTTTTGACCGCACTTTTCAGCATTCTGCACAAATTTGCATAAAAGATGATTGGCTATAATCATTTTTATCCCAACATTTTAGGTCTCTCACTATGGCTACAAATTATATTTTCGTCACAGGCGGTGTGGTTTCATCGTTAGGTAAAGGCATTGCTGCAGCATCATTGGCAGCAATTTTAGAAGCACGTGGCTTAAACGTGACTATTATGAAATTAGACCCTTACATCAACGTGGATCCGGGTACAATGAGCCCAACCCAACACGGTGAAGTATTCGTGACACAAGACGGGGCGGAAACCGATTTAGACTTAGGTCACTACGAGCGTTTTATTCGTACCAAAATGACAAAACGCAATAACTTCACCACTGGTAAAATTTATTCTGAAGTATTACGCAAAGAGCGTCGTGGTGATTATTTAGGTGCGACAATTCAAGTTATCCCACACATCACCAATGAAATTAAAGATCGCGTGATTGCAGGTGCACAAGGCCATGATGTGGTAATCGTGGAAGTAGGCGGAACTGTGGGTGATATTGAATCACTTCCATTCTTAGAAGCACTGCGTCAACTTGCAGTGCAAGTAGGCCGTGAGCATACTATTTTTATGCACTTAACTTTAGTGCCATATATCCCAACAGCGGGCGAAGTAAAAACCAAACCAACTCAACATTCTGTAAAAGAATTACTTTCGATTGGTATTCAACCGGATGTGCTTATCTGCCGTTCAGATCGCATGATTCCACCAAACGAGCGTGCAAAAATCGCCTTATTCTGTAACGTACCAGAACGTGCGGTCATCTCATTAAAAGATGTGAATTCAATCTATCAAATTCCAGCATTATTGAAATCACAAGGTTTAGATGAATTCATCTGCCAACGTTTCCACTTAAACTGCCCAGAAGCGGACCTTTCAGAATGGGAACAAGTGCTTTATCAAGAAGCCAACCCTGTGGGCGATGTGACCATCGGTATGGTAGGTAAATATACTGAATTACCTGATGCATATAAATCAGTGAACGAAGCCTTAAAACACGCTGGCTTAAAAAACCGTTTAAGCGTGCATATCAAATACATTGATTCTCAAGATGTTGAAACGAAAGGCACTGATGTATTAAAAGGTGTCGATGGTATTTTAGTACCAGGCGGTTTTGGCTATCGCGGTGTAGAAGGCAAAATCTTAACCGCTAAATATGCACGTGAAAACAACATCCCTTATTTAGGCATTTGCTTAGGGATGCAAATTGCGTTAATCGAATATGCACGTAACGTTGCTGGTCTTGAGAAGGCAAACTCATCTGAATTTGATCGTAACTGTGAGCAACCAGTTGTTGGTTTGATTACAGAATGGCAAGATGCGGAAGGCCACATTGAAACCCGTGACGACAATTCAGATCTCGGTGGTACGATGCGTTTAGGGGCACAACAATGTCATTTAATTGAAGGCTCAAAAGCGCGTGCATTATATGGCAAAGAAACCATTGAAGAACGTCATCGTCACCGTTATGAAGTGAACAATAACCTGCTTCCGCAAATTGAAAAAGCGGGTCTTAAAGTGACGGGCTTATCTGCGGATCGTAAATTAGTGGAAATCATTGAAGTACCAAACCACCCTTGGTTTGTGGCATGTCAATTCCACCCAGAATTTACGTCAACGCCTCGTGATGGCCACCCATTATTCGAAGGCTTTGTCAAAGCAGCAAGAGAAAATCAGTTAAAAACTGAAAAGTAATTTACTGATACTTCAATAAACAAGTGCGGTCAAAAACACAAGAATTTTTGACCGCACTTTGCATTTTTAAGCATTTTAATTTGATTGATTCTATTACTGTTTCACTAAACGATAAGGCAAGATCTGCATTTTACATTTATCAGAAATATCGCCTGAATCGAAATCATCAATAAAATGCCAATGTGCGGTATCTTTTGTTAAATCAGTGAGATAAATTCGAGTGTTACCTACTTTATAACGACACTCACCAATAACAAAATTCTTTTCACTACTTGCTTCATCCATGTAATCACCGTGAACAACTTGGATAAGCTTCGCATGATTGGTTAAATCAGTGTAATACCACCAAATATCAAATTTATCTTTATCATTGGCTAGCTGAACTTGTAAACTCGGCTCTATAAAATTCGCATTATAACTATGAGCTTGCATTATTTGTGAACTTATTAACTCATTATGTTTCCAAAGATAATCATAATTAAGCTGGCGATTTTCATAAAATGCAACTTTACTCTTTAAACGAATCGTCGGTAGAATAACCTCGCCTTCAGGTATTTCACAACTGGCTAAGGTAAAATCAGAATAAGACATCGAAGGCCCCTTACCCTTTATTCGTACAAAAACAAAACTTCCTCTACTCAAACAAGACTGTCCATTAATAGAAATTGTTTCTGGCATGCCTAAGTCAGTATCATGTTGTTCACCCAATCTAACCAGGTTATTGATTCTAACAACATGACTATTTAATGAAAGTTTATTTAAACGAAAATCGCCCCACTTAAAATACGTATTATCGAGCGTAATAACGTAATCTGGCGCATCTTCTCCGGTTGTTGCAAAAACAAATGCATTCGGAGATAAATCATCAATACCTGCTAAATACGGTTTATCTTGTAACTGAACACCTCTAAGCGCCCAATCTTGTGGAGCTGAAGAAAACAAAAAATAAAATACAAAATAACTCAAAATAAATAAGAACGTGACAATTCCAAACAATATACCAATTGTCCACAAACATATTTCTAATGGTGTCTTTAAACGCTGCATATTTCCTAATATCTCTCTTAATCAATATATTTGTGTATTATGCTTTTCTTATCAAGACAGAAAAATTACCTTTTCCCGAAATACTTTCATCATTTTCTTGCCCTATAAAAAAGCAAATTTATTTAACTACACTTCAAAAAACATTTGAATTAGTATAACATTTTAGTCAACTATTTATCTAACTTAAATAAGTGGTTACTTTTAAATATATTTATAAAACATTCTTCAATTCAACTGCTTGTTATAAAAGGAATAACCATGCATAAATTTTTACTGACAACACTTCTCTCTAGCCTTTCTACCTGTGCTTTCGCACTTTTCCCTATTCAAACTGATTGGCAAGCTAATCACTTACAAGGCAAAGTGAAGTCCGTTATTTCACAATCGGAAGATAATCCAGAAACGGTAGAAGGAGAAGTGGTCACGAACGATGTTCGTCAATTTTATAACGAGCAAGGCTTTTTAATTAAAACTGAAGAGATTACCCAAGAATCTGAATATTCCTATAAAACGACGGCGAATTATCGATATGATCAAAACAATCAATTAGAAGAAATTCGTTACACTATCGATAAAGAGGCTCATGGAAAACTCTACCATTATCAAGAAAACAGCGATGGTTCGGGTATCATTTTAGAAATCACCTATGTAGGCAAAAAGCCGAAAAAACCGAATTTTCAAGAAGATTACATCAAAAGAGTTTACGACAAAGATGGTAAACTCATCTCTGAAGCCGTTTATTATGCAAAGATGATTGACGGCCATGCGAAAAAATTCCATTACAAGGACGATAAACTCATCAAGGTTTGTGATTTTGATGACAGTGGAAAAGAAAGTAATTGCGAAACTTATCGTTATCTCGAAAATGGCGACTTTGTACATAACACGCCTTTTAATGAGGGACGAGCAGATTTTACTTATGACAAAAACCACAATGAATTAAAACGCCAAATTTTTGATCAACATGGGAAATTAGAAGAAACGCTCACAACGCGTCATAAATTTGATCAATACGGTAATGTGATTGAAAGCATTATGTATGATGAAAAAGGCAGATGGTTAGATAAAACCACAAAGAAATATGAATATTATCAATAAACCACTTTTAAACTACCTATTCTAACTAGACTGCTTATGATGTTTTTTAAATCTAAACCACACACTGAAAAATTAGACAAAACATTAACAACCAAACTGGACAAAATCTTTCAATATTTTAAGGCGAAAGAAGAGCCATTTGAGTGGTTGTTTGCCAGAAATCACAAGGTTGCGCCAATGGCAATCGCAACCTATTGGCATTATGGTAAAGCCAATTTAGATGAATCTGAATTGCTAGAAAATACGGGTTTATCTGATTTATACCAACCTCTCAAATTGCTCCTAACAAAAACAATGAAACTGCCTTGTATCACGCGCATAGAATTTGAAAAGGAAAATTGGGTACAATTATTTCTTTCTATTGATTTTAAATTAAACCCAACAGATAGCTCACTTTTTAGAGTTTTTGTTTTTCCAGATCAGGATAGCTTCGTTTTCGCCGAAACAGATCAAGCGGATAATCTTTTTCAGAATATGATGCAGGCAAAGCCATTTAATCAACATAGTCCACATTATGAGCAATTTTTATCTTCAGTTGATGCAGTTTTAAACGCGATTGAAAAGCCTGAAGATTTCACATTATTAGACCAAAAACTCGCCAAAATTGAGCATTATCTTAAAAATCAACCTAATGGCGATTTACTTGTCAAAAACAATGTCTTTGAAACAGATATTTACGCCTATCAATTTTACTATTCTGATAATTGGGACGATTACTCAAAAGAAAAATTTAATGAATTAGATTTTGGCGGTGATATGTATGATTTACAAAGCCAATTTTGTAACCCAATGGGATTCGTACCTGCTTCTCGAGAAGAATTTTTTAATGGTTCTGGCTATTCTTTTTTAAATATTGGGTTCGGCATAAAACCGCATAAGGAATATGAACATATTATTAAAGAAACTGAATTTGAATTTCCGCAAAGAATTGAGCTACTTGCTGGACAACCTATTAGCGATGCCTCATATTCGTTACAACATGCTGATCAGCTTTTTATTTCTAATTTAATGGCAGCGATTTATTATGCCAAACCGCTTGATGAACAACATTACAAGTTTGATTTGTTAAAACAAGCCGTTGATTTGATTTGCGATAGCATTGACAGACGTGAAACTGAAATCAATCAAGATGCCTTATTTGATGAATTAATTACGTTGCTTGAAACGAAAAAATACATCAAAGTAAAATACATTAAGCAAGTTAAAAGCCTCTATAAATGGCTAAATAAAGATCTTGAAAAATGTCGAGAAAAAATGATCGCATTTGGCGATATCTACGAGGGCGAGAATTTCGATGAAGAATACGCTAAATTAGAGCTTATCAGAAGTTATCTTCATTGCTATCAAGATGATTGGAAAATTGATTATGACTCACTCAATCATTTTCTTTCAGAAGCTCTTGAACAAACTTTTGAAATCACTTTCGAAGAAGCACAGCATGAGTTTGCACGCATTAAGAATAAAGTAGAAACAGAAAGTGATTATACTTTACTTTATGTTGATACGGGTTGCGACAATTTCTATTGCTTAGTTTGCCCAAAATCAGCAGAAACCCGCATAATAGAAATTGCAGACATATTAAATTTACCTATCAACCATTAAATTTTATGGACAGAAAACAACATGGCAGAAATAAAAAACGATCATTTTTAGCTAATTGTTGCAAAAACGCTGTGAAAAATCACAGCGTTTTAAATTTACGGTTACTTATCAAAAATAGCTTTCGTATATATTCGATTATAGTAATAACCGCTTTCTGGTCTAAATTTCACTTCAAGTTCGCTCAAATAAATCGCAAAGCTTGGTCTATCAATTTTTAATAAATCTTGGCTAAGCAATTTAATCTCAGCTTTAGACATTTTTTTCATCGGGTCTAGTTGATGATCTTTAAATACTTTATGAATATGTTCATCCATATTAGTGCAATATCTGTCGTGCTCTTCAACAAAGCAAACCTCTATTTTTTCCTCTTGCTTATCCACGTTTTCATCAGATTTCATATAAGTCTGAGGCTCTGTACGATAAAATGTAAAAGTCGGCACACGAATCCATTTTTTATACGGAGTGACATCAATTGACTCCCATCGAGCTTCTATTGTTATTTCGTTGTCTCTAATTACTTGGTCATTAATGCGAATATAATTACCATCAACGTTCAATGTAAAAAGTTCTTTCGATTTTTCACCATATTGCTGCTTAAAAATCTCTTGTTTTTCTTTATAAGGATCTTCTACATAAGAGTCTAGCTCTATATGGCGAACCAAATAATATGATACATTGTCTAATTCTTCCCAATCTTTAAGCTCGCTTTTTGGCATATTCTCTAAACGTTCAACAAAATCTATATCATCACGAATTTTGCCTGAACCATCTGATAAATTAAGTTTTTTCAATAACTGTTCAAACCTCACAGTTTGGCTTTGGTAAGCAATTTCTTGTGGTTTAACAACCCAAGTCATGGCAAAAATTGCCACCATTACAACCGCAGAAATTAAACGATATTGACGAACCTTAGGCAAAACTAGAATGGCATAAACAATAATAATCGCCACAGCCAATGCTACTAAATAAATACGTTGCTCAGTCCAAGCATAGGCACTAATACGGTGGTCAATCGCCAGCCATAGCAATACGATTGGCACAATAGCAAGATATGGATAGAACTTAAAGAAAGTTTCCCAGCGGGCTTTAGCACAAATAGAACGTAGTGCATATACGCCTAACCCACCAAGCAAGTAAGGCAAAGTAATATTAGCTAACATGCCTTTTGGTAATACGCCTTCAAAAATAATTTGCACAACATAAGCATAAAGCAACACAGTGAAAATTATCAATGTTGGTGCTAATACGAAATTAACTAAAATGTCAAAAATGCGATTTAACGTCATTTCCGATTTTGCTTGACGCTGTTGAAACACTAAGAAAAAGAGTGGCAAAGTAAAAATGCCTAAAGATGTATAAAAATGCTCATAGAAACTATCAGAAAACTCGACATTAAAGAGCGTTGTAATCGTAAATAAAATAGCCGCCACTAATCCAAACACCAACAACCATACCGCCGTAGCTAAGCCAAGATGGAATAAATTGGTAAAATTACGGTAGGTAAACACTTGATTATTTTTTTCAAATGGAAAACCTAATAACACAAATAACGCAATAAAATTTGCGCCCCAGAATTTAGGGCTTGAGAAATAAAACACTGAACTATCATTAGTCATACCAATAATAGCCAGCGCCACCAATGGTACAATCCATGAAAAACGATACCAATAATATGGGCGAGAGAGATAAACAAAGATAAATAAGATTGGCGCAAATATCCAATAAGCTAAATGATCATTCCCTTGATGAGATCCTAATTCCACAAACCAAATCCCAATCGCAAACGCAGTAATCATAAAAATTTCAATCGGATGCGTAGATACCGCGTTTTTTATTTGGGTTTTAGTCTTTTCGAAAAATGTTGAAACAGACATAATCATTCCTTTTTTATTCTATAAAGCCTTATTTAACACTTAATAATTCATACTAAAATAGTATGGAAATTCTCTGGCACTTTAACGAACTTTTATAGACAAATCCACTAAAATTAAATAGATATTAGATAAAAACTCACCGCACTTGATTGAAAAATAAGATACAGATCAAAGTGCGGTCATTTTTCCAAGACAAATTTCTAAATTTGCTTTATTATATTCCCGTTTTAGGTTCGCCTAACTAATTTTAATTAACTTTAAACAGAGGAAAACAAAATGGCAAAAATCGTTAAAGTCATTGGTCGTGAAATCATCGACTCTCGTGGTAACCCAACTGTAGAAGCTGAAGTTCATCTTGAAGGTGGTTTCGTTGGTTTAGCAGCTGCGCCATCAGGTGCATCTACTGGTTCTCGTGAAGCATTAGAATTACGTGACGGCGACAAATCTCGTTTCTTAGGCAAAGGTGTATTAAAAGCAGTTGCAGCAGTAAACGGTCCTATCGCAGATGCATTAGTGGGTAAAGAAGCGTCTAACCAAGCTGAAATCGACCAAATCATGATCGATTTAGACGGTACTGAAAACAAATCTAACTTCGGTGCAAACGCAATCTTAGCGGTATCTTTAGCAAACGCAAAAGCAGCAGCTGCATCTAAAGGTTTACCTCTTTACGCTTACATTGCAGAACTTAACGGCACGCCAGGCGTTTACTCTATGCCATTACCAATGATGAACATCATCAACGGTGGTGAGCACGCAGATAACAACGTTGATATTCAAGAATTCATGATTCAACCAGTTGGTGCGAAAACATTACGCGAAGCACTTCGTATCGGTGCTGAAGTATTCCACAACCTTGCGAAAGTATTAAAATCTAAAGGCATGAGCACTGCTGTAGGTGATGAAGGTGGTTTCGCACCTAACTTAGCATCTAACGCTGACGCTTTAGCATGTATCAAAGAAGCAGTTGAAAAAGCAGGTTATGTATTAGGTAAAGACGTCACTTTAGCAATGGACTGTGCATCTTCTGAGTTCTATAACAAAGAAACCGGCAAATACGAAATGAAAGGCGAAGGTCGTTCATTCACTTCTCAAGAGTTCACACACTATCTTGAAGAGTTAACTAAACAATACCCAATCGTGTCTATCGAGGATGGTCAAGATGAATCTGACTGGGATGGTTTCGCATACCAAACTAAAGTGTTAGGTGACCGCGTTCAATTAGTGGGCGACGACTTATTCGTAACTAATACCAAAATCTTAAAAGAAGGTATCGAAAAAGGTATCGCAAACTCTATCTTAATCAAATTCAACCAAATCGGTTCTTTAACTGAAACTTTAGCAGCAATCAAAATGGCTAAAGATGCAGGTTACACTGCGGTTATCTCTCATCGTTCAGGTGAAACCGAAGATGCGACTATCGCTGATTTAGCGGTTGGTACAGCAGCAGGTCAAATCAAAACTGGTTCTATGAGCCGTTCTGACCGTATTGCGAAATACAACCAATTAATCCGTATCGAAGAAGCATTAGAACGCGCTGGCACCCCAGCTCCGTTCTTAGGTTTAAAAGCGGTTAAAGGTCAAGCATAATTTTTGCTTAATTTAAGGTAAAATAGCACCGCACTTTGCACAAAAGTGCGGTGTTTTTTTAAGGTGTTTTTATGAAGACACAATCTGATTCACTGCTTACTGAACCTTGGTTATCTTGGGCAATCGAAATTCAAAGCATTGCACAAAACGGGCTAACTTATTGCAAAAATATCTATGATATTGAACGCTATGAACGCTTGCGGGATTTGTCTGCTGAAATGCTCGCTTATAAAACAGCAATCCCAAAAGAAACCGTTAGATCACTTTTCTGCAATGAGGCTGCTTATCAAACCCCTAAAATCGAATCGCGGGCAGCTATTTTCAAAGATGATAAAATTTTATTAGTACAAGAAAATGATGGACGTTGGTCACTGCCTGGCGGCTGGATAGATGTGCTAGAAACCATTCATAGTAATACGATTAAAGAAGTACGCGAAGAAGCGGGGCTTAACGTTAAACCGACTTTCATTATTGCTATTCACAAACAACATAAACGCAATTTTCCGCCTTTTGCGCATCCTGTACTCAAAACCTTCGTCATGTGCGAACCATTAAGTGGCGAATTTCAACCAAATAGTGAAACTGTGCAATCTGCCTATTTTACGTTGGATGAACTGCCACCAATGAATGAAGAAAAAAATACGCCCGCACAGGTTGAACTTTGCTTTCAGGCACACCATAGTAGTCACTGGACTACACAATTTGATTAGGAAATACCATGTTACATTTAACCCTCGAAGATCAACTCTTTCTCGGTCAACCAAAACAAGTCGGCACACACTCGACTGTGCATGATCATCTGGCGGTGATGTTTGAAGATGACGGTGAAACAGGCTATTTTTATGCGTTAGATATGCGTCAAAATGCGCAGCCTATTGTCGATTGCTTACATGTTTATAACGTCGATAACACTCGCAATCACCACGAAGCACGTAAATTAGAAATCTGCTGGGATGAAAGTGGTTATTTAGCCTTATTGCTTATTAACGGCTATCCACATGCCGTATTTGATTTTGCTCATTTGATCGGCTATAACACCAACAAACATCCTCAGCCTGACTTAATGAGCATGTGGACACACGAAGAAATCACCAATGAACGTGCGACCGCATGGCTTGGTGTGAATACCATTAAATAGGATTAACTATGCGATTTTACCGCGGTCTTCAGCCTTTCAAGGTCATGAGTTTTGATCTTGATGACACCCTTTACGATAACAGTCATGTCATTCGTTTAGCCGAAGAACGCTTTCTTCAATGTGTGCAAGAACACGCACAACTGAGCGATCTTACCTCAGAATATTGGCGAGAATGGAAATGGCAACTGGCTGAGAAAGATCCCTTGATTGCTGAAGATGTGATTGCCTGGCGTGTCGAAACGTTACGGCACTTACTGGCGCATCATGGTAAAAGTGCGGTTGAAATTGACCGCACTTTGGCCCTCGCGATGGAAGAATTTATTGAATGGCGACATAAAATTGATGTGCCCGCAGAAAGTATTGAAGTGCTGAATCAACTGAAAGATCGCTATCCGCTTAGCGTGATTACTAACGGTAATGTGATTGCAACACGTATTGGGTTTAAACACTTTCAGCTGAGTTTACGTGGTGGAGAGCAAGGCAGAGCGAAACCTCATCAAGATTTGTTCCACCAAACCGCCCATTATTTTGGCGTAAAACCAAGTGAAATTTTACACATCGGTGATAACTTAACTACGGATGTTCAAGGCGCCATTCAAGCCGGCTGCCAAGCTGTATGGATTAATTTATCGGGCAAAAAGCTCAATTCATTTACTGAAGCAAGTGTTTTGCCTACATTAGAAATCAATCATTTAACTGAATTATTAACACTTTAACCCTATGATGAAAAAGAAAAATCAAGTTCTCGTTAGCCTTTCCATTGTGGCTTTATTGGGTGGCTGCTCAGAAGAGCAAGTTCAACGAGATGTTTATAATAGCCTTGAGGATTGTTTAGCCGATTGGCAAAAAATCGAATTATGTGAAGCTGACCAATCGAATGAAAATAACAGCGGAACAACTGCACATGCTGGATCTGGTTCCTCTCTCTCGGGCAATTTAAATACACGTCCAAGCAATAATAGTGAATGGTCAGAAGACAATCAAACCGTTAAACAAACCTTAAACCCTGATGGTGCAACTCATTCTGGCAATTCAAGCAGCGCAGAGGGAACAAGCCACACGAGCTCTGCAACAGGAGAAGGACACGGCAGTATGGGCAGTGCGATTGCTGGTGCCGCAATGGGTTATATGATTGCGCGTACTATGGGTTCATTTTTAGGCCCTAGCTACAATCCAAGTAACCGAGCCGTCTCAACGCCAACGGGTCAAGTTATTCAACCGCAAACTAATCGTTCTGTTGGTAAGCCTGTATTAGTTAAAGGTAATGCAGGCAGCACTTACAGCAAACCGGTTTCACGCGGTGGCTTTAAAAGCTCTAGCTCAAGCAGCAGCCGTAGCTCAGGCGGTTAAATATGAAACGAATCACGGGCTTTCCTACTCGTCCTAATATGGTGCAACAATTATTAAATGTGGGCTTTGATTACTATAATCTGCCTTCCTCTGATGGATCGCATTATTGGTCGGACAATGTGGCGTATGAATTTACCCTAGCGGAAATCGATCGTATTGAAGACGCCACCAACGAATTGCACGCGATGTGTATGGACTTTGTTGCCGATGAAGTGAAACAAGGTGATTATGCCCATTATCGCTTCACCGATTTACAGAAAAATCTGATTGAACAAACATGGGCTAAAAACGTACCGCACTTATATGGTCGTTTTGATTTTGGTTATGACGGCGAAAACCTCAAAATGTTTGAATACAATGCCGACACGCCCACTTCCCTGCTTGAAGCGGCTGTGGTGCAATGGCAATGGTTAGAGCAAATTGAAGGCTTAGCGCATCGTGACCAATTCAATTGGATTCACGAAGAATTGCTCAATCGCTTTCAGTTTATTCAACAGCAAACAGGACTAAAAGATTTCCATTTTAGTGCCATGCAAGAAGCGGGACGTGAAGATTGGGGCAATATCGATTACCTAGCAGATGTGGCTTACAACGCAGGTTGGCATATTCATCAGCTCGCTATTGAAGACGTGGGCTATGATAAAGACAGTCAGCAATTCCTCGATCTGAATAATCAACCTATTGATTGTTTATTTAAGCTCTACCCGCTTGAATGGATGACTACGACAGAATATGCACCACATATGCTTAATTCATCCACCACTTTTATTGAACCTGCGTGGAAATTACTATTAAGCAATAAAGTGCTATTAGCTAAATTGTGGCAAAAGCACCCAAATCACCCATTATTACTACCCGCTTACTTTAGTAAACATGATATTACCGATCGTCAATCAATATGGGTAAAAAAACCGACGTTAGGTCGTGAGGGTGCCAATGTTTCTTACTATGAAAAACGTAATGGTCTAGAATTTGCCGCCAAAGGCAGCGAACATTCTGCCTTTTATGATCAGGCAGGCTACATCTATCAACAAAAATTTGAACTACCGAATTTTGATGGTATGTATCCTATGATTGGTTCTTGGGTAGTAGGTGATGTGGCATGTGGCATCGGATTAAGAGAAGATTTTACCCCAGTTACCGGCAATGATAGCCACTTCATTCCGCATTACTTTGTAGAATAAAAACAACGCAAAAACTGACCGCACTTAACAGATAATAAGGAGATAAATATGTATCCATTTAGTTTTCAAAACCCTACTCGTATTGAATTTGGTCTCGATAAAGAAAAAGAGATGGGTAAATATATGCACGAATACGGTGCAAAAAAGGCCTTAATTATCTATGGCAGTGATCGTGTCAAACAATCTGGCTTATTTGAAGATGTGGCGAAAAACTTGCGTGAGCATGGCATTGAATACGTTGAATGTGGCGGGGTAAAAAGCAACCCGACAATCAGCAAAGTCCGTGAAGCCGTTGCAATAGCAAAAGCCTTTGGTGCAGACAGTGTGTTGAGTATCGGTGGTGGCTCTTGCCTTGATAGTGCGAAAGCGATCGCGGCTGGTGCGTGCTATGAGGGTGATACTTGGGACTTCTTTAAAGGCACACCGGTGCAAAAAGCGTTGATGATTTTTGATGTAATCACCCTTGCGGCAACGGGCAGTGAAATGAACTGGGGAGCTGTCATTACCAATGAAGAAACACAGCAAAAATATTCAATTCACAGCAATCATTTATTCCCAAAAGTATCTGTCATTAACCCGAAATTGCAAGCGACCGTCAGCCGTGATTATTTAGTGTATTCTGCCGCAGATATTATTGCTCATTCTATTGAAGCCTATTTCACGGCAGAATATCGTCCTGAAATTATTGATTTCTTGGTAGAAAGCAATATTAAAACCGTTATCCGTACGACTGAAATCCTGCTCAATGATCCACAAGATCTCAATGCTCGTGGTGAATTTGCCTGGGCGGCTACACTTGCGTTGAACGGTTTAACGCACTTAGGTATCTCACCTTACGGTTTCCCAAATCATATGATTGAGCATTCCATGAGTGCGATTTCAGATGTGCCACATGGAGCTGGGCTTTCCGTGATTATGCCTGCGTGGATGCAATGGTATCAATCTCAAAGACCTGCTCAATTCAAACGATTTGCTAAAGAAATATTTGGCTTAGATAAGGCTGAAGATGGTATTCAAGCCTTAAAAGCTTGGTTTGATAAAATCGGCACACCAACTCGTCTTGAGCAACTCAGCATTGATGATCAAACCTTAGCTGAAATTGTCGATAATGCAGCTCAAACTGCTATCAAGGCGAAAGTGGAAAAAACTTACACCAAGGAAGCTATTGAAGCAATTTTCGCTTTAGCGAAGTAATCTCTCATAAAAAAGAGCGGTCAAATTCAAAATACAATAGAATTTGACCGCTCTTTTTATATTCTCAATATTTCACTTTATTGAAAAGAACACAAAAAAATAACCGCACTTCAGTTACCCAAAGTGCGGTTAATTTGAATTAAGTTTTAACGCTTAATTATAGTGAAGCTTGATCAACAGCCACACCAGCACCCATAGTTGTAGAGATGCTTACTTTCTTGATAAAGATACCTTTTGCAGTAGTTGGTTTTGCTTTGTTTAAAGCAGCCAATAATGCTTGAAGGTTTTCTTTTAATTGAACTTCAGAGAAGTTTGCTTTACCAATTGTTGTGTGGATGATACCGTTTTTATCGTTACGATAACGGATCTGACCAGATTTAGCATTTTTAACTGCTTCAGCAACGTTTGGTGTTACGGTACCAACTTTAGGGTTTGGCATTAAACCACGTGGGCCTAATACTTGACCTAATTGACCAACAACACGCATTGCATCAGGAGAAGCGATAACAACGTCAAAGTTCATTTCGCCTTTTTTGATTTGCTCTGCTAAATCTTCCATACCTACTAAATCAGCGCCAGCTTCTTTAGCTGCATCTGCGTTAGCACCTTGGGTGAACACAGCTACGCGTACTTCACGACCAGTACCGTGTGGTAATACTGTTGCACCACGAACGTTTTGGTCTGATTTACGAGGATCGATACCTAAGTTTACTGCAACGTCAACACTTTCAACGAATTTAGCCGTTGCGAATTGTTTTAATAACGCGATTGCTTCGTTGATTTCGTATGCTTTAGTAGAATCTACGCCAGCTTTGATTGCTTTCATTTTTTTAGTCAATTTAGCCATCGTATTATTCCTCCACCACTAAGCCCATTGAGCGAGCAGTACCAGCAATTGATTTCATTTTAGTTTCGATAGTCGCGCCAGTCATATCTGCTGCTTTAGTTTCAGCGATTTGACGAACTTGATCTAAAGTTACTTTACCCACTTTATCTTTGTTCGGTTTACCTGAACCAGATTTGATACCTGCAGCTTTTTTCAATAATACTGCTGCTGGTGGAGTTTTAGTAATGAAAGTGAATGAACGGTCTGCATATACAGTGATAACAACTGGAATTGGTAAACCTTTTTCTAAGCTCTCAGTACGAGCGTTGAATGCTTTACAGAATTCCATGATGTTCACACCTTGTTGACCTAATGCAGGACCAACTGGTGGTGATGGGTTTGCCATACCAGCTGCAACTTGCAACTTAACGTATGCTTGGACTTTTTTTGCCATTTTTTAGTTTCCTCTAAATGGGTGATAACGCCGAAATCGGCTCCCCTGTTAATGAAAGGCTGTATTTTAATTAATCAGCCTCGAAATTTCAAGCAGAAAAACTACTCGAAAAACAACCGCACTTTATTTTTAAGTGCGGCCATTAAATTTCTTATTTTGGAAAAGGGAAATTAACGTGTTTTTTCCACTTGACCAAATTCAAGCTCAACTGGTGTTGCACGACCGAAGATAGATACAGACACTTTTAAGCGGCCTTTTTCGTAATCCACTTCTTCAACCGTACCATTAAAGTCAGCAAATGGACCTTCTGTCACACGCACTTCTTCACCTGGTTGATATTCTTTACGATGACGTGGTTTTTCAGCACTTTGCTCTAAACGATTTAAAATTAAATCCGCTTCACGTTTAGAAATTGGCGCTGGCTTATCTGGTGTACCACCAATAAAGCCCATTACACGTGGTACGCTTTTCACTAAGTGCCATGTGTCATCATTCATTGCCATTTCAACTAATACATAGCCAGGGAAGAATTTACGTTCGCTTTTACGACGCTTACCTGCTACGTTTTCAACGACTTCTTCAGTCGGCACTAATACTTCACCAAACTGATCTTCCATTTGTTGTTGTTTGATATATTCACGCAATGTGATTGCAACACGACTCTCAAAGCCTGAGAATGCTTGCAATACATACCAACGTTTTTTGGATACGTTTTCAGTTTCGCTCATTTTAGAATCTCAAATCAGTTAAGAAGTTAATCAATGCAATGATAATTGAATCAATTGCCCAGAAGAATAAAGAGGTAAGCACGGTTACCCCAATAACGATTAAAGTTGTTTGACGTGTTTCTGCACGAGTTGGCCATACCACTTTACGACCTTCAACTTTTGCTTCGCTAAAGAATGTACGAGCTTTTGTACCTTGATTAGTAATTGCAGCTAAACCAAAGGCAATTAATAAAGCGACAACTACGCCAACTACACGTACAGGTAAAGAGAAGGCGTCTTTAAAATAAACGTTACCAATCGCTGCAGCAGTAAAAAATGCCACAGAAAGAATCCAAAGAAGAGTGTTTAAGCCTTTTGATTTTCCTTCTACGACTTGTTCTTGGTCGTGTTTCTTTTTCTCAACAATTTCAGTTGCCATAAGTGAATCCGTATAAAATAAGGGATAAATAATTTTTAGATTAATTTCAGAACGTGCGATTGTAGCATTTTCTTTCGGGATTGCCTATGAAAAATGTTAGAAAAAACAACCGCACTTTCTATTAGTTTTTATATTCGAGCTTTGGTGGTTTGTTATCAACGATGGTTTCTTCATCCACAATCACTTTTTGCAAGTTTTCGATTGAAGGTAAATCATACATCGTATCTAACAATACAGCCTCAACGATTGAGCGTAAACCACGTGCACCGGTTTTACGTTCAAGGGCTTTTTTCGCCATCGCTTTTAATGCTTCTGGGGTGAATTCAAGTTCCACATCTTCTAAGCCAAATAATGCTTGATATTGTTTGGTCAGTGCATTTTTCGGTTGAGTAAGGATCTGAATTAACGCATCTTCATCTAATTCGCTTAATGGTGCAATCATCGGAAGACGACCAATAAATTCTGGAATCAAACCGAATTTCATTAAATCATCCGGCTCAACTTGACGGAATAATTCAGAAAGATTTTCTTTCTCTTCTTCCTTCTCTACTTTCGCATCAAAACCAATCCCGATATCAGTTTGTGTACGCTTACCGATAATTTTATCTAAGCCGGCAAATGCTCCACCACAAATAAAGAGGATTTTTGAGGTATCCACTTTCAACATTTCTTGTTGAGGGTGTTTACGTCCACCTTGTGGCGGTACAGATGCGATAGTGCCTTCAATTAATTTCAATAAGGCTTGTTGTACACCTTCACCAGACACATCGCGAGTAATAGACGCACCTTCTGATTTACGGCTGATTTTATCAATTTCATCAATATAGATAATGCCCTGCTCTGCTTTTTCCGTATCGTAATCGCAGTTTTGCAATAATTTTTGCAGAACATTTTCCACGTCTTCGCCCACATAACCGGCTTCAGTTAACGTCGTCGCATCGGCCATAGCAAAAGGCACATTCAAACGACGCGCCAAGGTTTGTGCTAATAAGGTTTTACCGCTACCTGTTGGACCGATTAACAAGATGTTACTTTTACCTAATTCCACATCATTGCTTTGGTGGTTCGTGCGTAAACGTTTATAGTGATTATAAACTGCCACTGACAAGACTTTTTTCGCATAATCTTGCCCAATTACATAATCATCTAAGTGAGCGCGAATTTCGTGTGGGGTTGGTAATTTTTCTTCAACTGTCAGTTCGCTAGGCGTTTCGATTTCACCACTGTCTTCTAACATACTGTGGCAAAGCTCGATACACTCGTTACAAATATAACCATCTGTACCCGCAATT
This sequence comes from Parahaemophilus parainfluenzae, assembly GCA_032568935.1. Classification (GTDB taxonomy): domain Bacteria; phylum Pseudomonadota; class Gammaproteobacteria; order Enterobacterales; family Pasteurellaceae; genus Haemophilus_D; species Haemophilus_D parainfluenzae_AE. Next base: position 66,094 of record JAWHBY010000001.1, on the reverse strand, counting down.
AATTTACCTACTTCACTTTTTTCTCTTCCGCAGAAAGAACAGTGAAGATCGTTATCATTTGTTGTCATGTTAAATCCTTAACGTTTAATCAACACATCGTCCACTAAGCCGTAAGCTTTTGCTTCTTCTGCCGACATAAAGTTGTCACGATCGGTGTCTTTTTCGATACGCTCGATGCTTTGACCAGTATGGAAAGCAAGACGCTCGTTTAAGGTTTGTTTAATTTTTAAAATTTCTTGTGCGTGGATCTGAATATCGGATGCTTGTCCACGGAAACCACCTAACGGTTGGTGAATCATTACTCGTGCATTCGGTAATGCAGCACGTTTTCCTGCTGTACCACCCGCAAGTAAGAATGCGCCCATTGAGCAAGCTTGACCAATACAAAGGGTACGCACATCCGGTTTAATAAATTGCATGGTATCGTAAATTGCCATACCCGCAGTCACCGAGCCACCCGGTGAGTTAATATAAATATTGATGTCTTTTTTCGGATCTTCTGATTCTAAGAAAAGTAGCTGTGCCACGATCAAATTTGCCATACGATCTTCTACTTCACCACTCAAGAAGATCACGCGCTCTTTTAATAGGCGGGAATAAATGTCGTACGAACGTTCACCACGAGAGGTTTGTTCGACAACCATAGGAATTACACTCATTTTTGCCCCTAAATATGTGCTAAAAAATCGGGCAATATTCTACCCGAAAATCAGTAAAAACAAAATGCGGTCGCTTTTCATTTAAAAAAACGACCGCACTTTTCGATGATATACCTGTGAATTTAATTCAAGTTCTATCAATTATTATGCTTGTGGATTCATGATCTCATCAAATGAAGACGCTTTTTCAGTCACTTGAGCTTTAGCAAGAACGGCATCAACTGCTTGTTCTTCTAATACTACGTTGCGAATGTTGTTCATTAACTCTTCATTTTTGCTGTAATATTCAACGACTTCAGCTGGTTGTTCGTAAGCAGAAGCGATATCCGCGATCATTGCTTTCGCACGTTCTTCATCCGCTTTCAATTCGTTTGATTTGATCACTTCAGAGAATAATAAACCGACTTGAACACGACGTTTTGCATCAGCTTCAAATAATTCACGTGGTAATTGTGCAGCTTGTTGTGCATTGCCACCGAAGCGTTGTGCTGCTTGGTTACGTAATACATTGATTTCTTCTTCTACTGCAGAAGCTGGAACATCAATTGGGTTTTGTTCGATTAAACCGTTGATCACTTGTTGTTTAACACGTGAAACTAATGCATTTTTCAATTCACGTTCCATGTTTTTACGGATTTCTGCACGTAAATCTGCCACAGTTTTGGTGTTTGGACCAAATTTAGCAACGAACTCATCGGTTAATTCTGGTAATTCCATTTCTTCTACTTTTTTCAAGGTGATCGCAAATTTTGCATCTTTACCTTTTAAGTTTTCAGAATGGTATTCCGCTGGGAAAGTCACATTGATATCGAATTGTTCGCCTGCTTTGTGGCCTACGATGCCATCTTCAAAACCAGGGATCATGCGGCCTTGGCCCATGAATAGAACGAAATCAGTTGCTTTACCGCCTTCGAATTCTTCGCCATCTACTGAACCAACGAAGTCGATTGTTACGCGTGAATCTGCTTTCGCTGCAGCTTTGCTTTCAACCCAAGTTGCTTGTTGTTTACGTAATACATCGATCATTTTATCGATATCAGCTTCAGTGATTTCAACAGTTGGTTTCTCAACTTTGATGTTTTCTAAGCCTTTTAATTCAACTTCTGGATACACTTCGAAAGTTGCAGTGAATGATAAATCTTTACCTGGTTCGAACGTTTCGATAGCGAAAGTTGGACGACCTGCGATGTTGATTTTCTCAGCGATTACTGCGTCAAAGAAATGACGTGGTAATAGATCGTTTAATACATCTTGACGGATTGATGCGCCAAAACGTTGTTCAATGATGTGAGCTGGCACGTGACCTTTACGGAAACCATCAACACGTACATTTTTTGCTGCACGTTTGAATTCTTCACGAGTTGCTTTTTCTACAGCTTCAGCTGGAACGGTGATCGTCACACGACGCTCTAAACCTTGAGTTGTTTCAATATTTAATGACATTTGTAACCTCAATTAATGTTGCACTCGGTAAAAACCACACCGAACACGTTATTGTTTGTAAAAGTAAAAAACCGCCAAATTATAGCGAAAGAAAATCAAACAGTCGATAGAAACCGGAAAATTCAATAGAAAACCAGCTAAAATTGCACAATTTATCAACAATTTTTGATAAAGAAAAAAGTGCAGTCAAAAATAACCGCACTTTTTATCGAATTATAAACCTTTCGGTAAACGAATTTTTTGACCAGGGAAAATCTTATCCGCGTCTTTAATCACTTCTTTGTTCGCTTCAACGATAGCGGTATATTTCGCGCCATTTCCGTAAGCTTTCTCAGCGATTTTCCACAAGGTGTCACCTTTTTGGATTACATAAAATGTTTCATCACTGCCTAAGGTTTCACCGTTATTGATGCTTGCATCGCTTGTTACTGAGTGGATACCTTGAATGTTACCTGCCATTAATACTGCTTTTTCTAATGCCGCTGCGTTTGCTGCCACACCTTGGATATTTGCTACACCATTTTCAACGGTAACCGATAAGTTTTCTACACCTGGATTGTCTTCCGCAATGTGTTGAGTCACTGCTTTAGATGCATCTTCTTCTTTAGAGAAAACTTTCTTACCAATGTCACTGACAAAATCAAATAAACCCATTTTAAAGTTCCTTTTGTATGTTTGTTTAAGGGAGTATTACGATACTGAAATTCCCTTAAGAAGTCTATAAATCAGAGTGTAAAGCTATGTAAATATTCCAAGAAAACTGATCTAAAATTGACCGCACTTTGATAGAATACGCCGATTTTTAATTTACTCACACAAAAAGGACAAATTATGCGTTGGGAAGGTCGTAGAGAAAGCTCAAATATTGAAGATAGACGTGGCTCTGGCGGCGGTAACTTCGGTGGCGGAAAAGGCACTGGTGTGCTCGGTATTATCATTCTTTTAGTCGGCGCTTATTATGGCGTGGATCTTTCAGGCTTAGTGGGTACGCCTGATTTTTCAGGACAAAGCTCTCAACAGTTAGAAACTCAAGAAGAACAGCAGCTTGCGAGTCTTTCTAAAGTTGTATTAGCGGATACTGAAACCGTTTGGGGACAATATTTCAGACAAATGGGTAAAACTTATAGCGAGCCAACCATGGTACTTTACAATGGCGTAACGCCAACCGCTTGCGGTACCGGTCAATCTGCAATGGGTCCATTCTACTGCCCGAGCGATCGCAAAGTTTACCTTGATTTATCATTCTATAATGAAATGAAAAATAAACTGGGTGCAGCAGGTGATTCAGCCTTTGCTTATGTGATTGCACACGAAGTCGGCCACCACGTACAAAATATGCTCGGCATTCTGCCGCAAGTGAATCGCGCACAACAAAGCAGCGATCGTAAAACAGCAAATCAACTTTCCGTTCAATTAGAACTTCAAGCTGACTGCTTCGCTGGTGTTTGGGCGAGCCAAGCGGTAAAAAGTGGTTTATTTGAACGCGGTGATGAAGAAAAAGCGTTTAATGCAGCAGAAGCTGTGGGCGATGACCGTTTACAAAAACGCAGCCAAGGTTATGTGGTGCCTGATAGCTTCACTCATGGTACATCGGCACAACGTCTAGAATGGTTCAGAAAAGGCTTACAAAGCGCTAACCCTTCTGTGTGTAATACCTTTAACTAATAAGATCTTTAAGGCTGATTCATATCAGCCTTTTTATTTCTGTTCATTTCAGCATAAAAAAGTGCGGTCAATTTTGACCGCACTTTTTCTTTATGATGTTAAGCTTACGCGAACTGACGTACTTCGCCGTTACCCGCTACGTTTTCCACACAACGTGGACAAAGTGTAGGATGTTCAGGGTTCACACCGATTTTGTCAGAATAATGCCAGCAACGTGGACATTTTTCACCGTGAGAACGTGCGACGCTTACGGCAATTCCCTCTAACTCACCAGTAGCGACATCTGCTGGTTTGTCAGCTAATGGTTTCACTTCTGCTTTTGAGGTAATTAACACGAAACGTAATTCATTGCCTAATTGCTCTAACAATGCACGATATTCATCGTTAGCATAAGCCGTTACTTCTGCTTCTAACCCCCCACCGATCACTTTATCGTTACGGGCGATTTCTAATACACGGTTCACTTCAGAACGAACTTTAATCAGTTGTTGCCAGTAAGCATCATCTAATTTTTCATTCTCGCCTAAGCCAAATAAGCCTTCGTAGAATTCTTCAGTAAAGACGAATTCTGCACGTGCAGTCGCGGTTTGTGGTAAGTAACCCCAAATTTCATCCGCCGTGAATGACAGGATTGGTGCCATCCAACGAACCAATGCTTCTGCAATGTGCCATAACGCTGTTTGGCAGCTACGACGCGCAAGGCTGTCTGCTTTGGTGGTATATTGACGGTCTTTGATAATATCAAGGTAGAAAGAGCCCATTTCCACAGAACAGAAACGCATTAAACGTTGTACGACTGTGTGGAATTGATAATTATCGTACGCCTCTTTAATTTCTTTTTGTGCATCTAACGCACAAGCTACCGCCCAACGATCCAAGCTAATCATTTCTTCCGGTTTAACGGCATCACGTTGTGGATCAAAACCATTCAAGTTCGCTAGTAAGAAACGCGCAGTGTTACGAATACGACGATAGCTGTCTGCGGCACGTTTTAAAATTTCATCGGAAACGGTCATTTCACCCGTATAGTCGGTAGAAGCTACCCATAAACGTAAAATGTCACCACCGAATTTATCCATGACTTCTTGTGGAGTCACGATGTTACCGATAGATTTTGACATCTTACGGCCTTGACCATCCACGGTGAAACCATGAGTTAATACTTGTTTGTATGGTGCTTTGCTGTCTGTTGCCGTAGAAAGCATTAAAGAAGACATAAACCAACCACGGTGTTGGTCAGAACCTTCTAAATACATATCGATATCTTGACCGTTAAATTCTGGGCGATTTGCCACAACAGAAGAATAGGTTGATCCTGAGTCAAACCATACGTCAAGCGTATCAGGCACTTTGCGATAAGTTTCTGCGTCCGCACCTAATAATTCTTTTTCGTCTAAATCCCACCATGCTTGAATACCGGCTTTCTCTACACGTTTCGCCACTTCTTCAAGTAACTCTAAGGTACGCGGATGAAGTTCTTCGGTTTCTCTGTGCACGAATAAGGTCATCGGCACGCCCCAAGTACGTTGACGGGAAATACACCAGTCAGGGCGGTTTTCAACCATTTTCTCGATACGCGCTTGACCCCAATCTGGAATCCAGCGAACTTGTTTGATCTCGCCTAATGCTTGTTGGCGTAAACCCTGTGTTTCCATGCCGATAAACCATTGTGGAGTCGCACGGAAAATAATCGGGGTTTTGTGACGCCAGCAGTGTGGGTAGCTGTGTTTGATTTTCTCAACTTTTAATAAGTTGCCCACTTCTTGTAATTTTTCAACAACCAATGGATTGGCTTCAAATACACCTTTGCCTGCAAAGAATTCAGTCGTTGAAATAAATTTACCGTCATTCGATACAAGACCCGCCATCGGTAAATCATATTGTTTACCCACGACAAAGTCGTCTAAACCATGATCTGGTGCGGTATGTACTAAACCCGTACCACCATCAGTGGTCACGTGATCACCTAAAATTACTGGTACAGTGAAATCATAGAACGGATGGTTAAAGCGTACTAACTCAAGCGCCTGACCTTTTACTGAACCTAAAACTTCAACTTGTTCTACACCCACGGCTTTCGCCACGGATTCAACTAATTCAGCGGCTAAAATCACGCGCTCATCGCCAAGTTGTACCAAGTTGTATTCTAAGTCTGCATTTACCGCAATCGCACGGTTAGATGGCATTGTCCAAGGAGTGGTTGTCCAAATCACCGCTGATAATTTGCCATGGCCTTTGCCTACTGCGTTAAATTTCTCTTCAATTTCAACCGCACTTACTGCTGGGAAACGAACATAGATAGACGGAGAAACTTTGTCCTCGTATTCCACTTCAGCTTCTGCTAAAGAAGAGCCACAATCCAAACACCAGTGCACTGGTTTTGAACCTTTGTATAAATGGCCATTCGCAATCACTTTACCAAGGGTACGGATGATGTTTGCTTCGGTGTCGAAGTTCATCGTTAAATAAGGATTATCCCAATCGCCTAATACGCCTAAACGGATAAAATCTTTTTTCTGCCCTTCTACTTGTTCCGCTGCATATTCACGACATTTTTGACGGAATTCAGCTGCTGTAATTTTTTCGTTTGGTTTGCCCACTAAACCTTCTACTTTTAATTCAATTGGCAAGCCATGACAGTCCCAACCTGGGATATAAGGCGAGTCAAAACCTAATGCAGTTTTAGATTTAACAATAATATCTTTCAGAATTTTATTAACGGCGTGACCGATATGAATATTGCCGTTCGCATACGGAGGGCCATCATGTAAAATAAAGGATTTTTTACCTTTCGTCGCTTGGCGGATCTTTTGATACAACTGTTTGTCATACCAATTTTTTAACATTACAGGTTCGCGTTTGGCTAGATCGCCACGCATAGGGAAACCTGTTTCAGGTAAATTTAACGTGTTTTTGTAATCAACTGTCATGTTATTTTCCAATTTTATATTTCAATATAATTCTATTTTGCAAAAAATGCTTTCGCTGTTTTTACGTCTTGTTCAATTTGAGCTTTCAACGCCTCAAAAGATGGAAACTTTATCTCATCGCGAATCTTATGGCAGAATTCCACTTCGACCATTTGTCCATAAATATTCTGAGAAAAATCAAATAAATGGACTTCTAATAATTGTATCGTACCGTTAATAGTTGGGCGTTTTCCCATGTTTGCAACGCCGTTAAAAATCTCGCCCGATTTTAACCGTACTTTCACCGCATAAACCCCTTTTACTGGGTTCACTTGGCGATGTAAGCGAACATTCGCGGTAGGAAAACCAATGGTTCGCCCTAATTTATTGCCGTGTATAACTCGTCCAAAAATACGATAAGGCTTACCGAGTAAATTTTCCGCATGCTGTAAATCATCTTTAGCCAACGCTTCACGAATAGCGGTGCTACTGATACGTAACTCATCTAAACAGAAGGTACGGCTGTCTTCGACTTCAAAACCAAACTGTTTTCCGGCTTGTTGCAACATCGCAAAATTGCCTAAACGTTTCGCACCAAATTTGAAATCATCGCCAATACTGAGAAACTTCACATTTAATTTGCGTACAAGCCAATCTTCAATAAATTGTTCTGCCGGAAGATCAGCGAAAGTGCGCTCAAATTTCGCGACGATCACCACATCCACACCCGCCTGAGCCAAATAATGCAATTTATCTCTTAATCGCATTAAACGCGCAGGGGCTTTGTCGCCCATAAAATATTCACGCGGTTGTGGTTCGAAAAGCATCACCGCCATGGGTAAATTCAGCGCATTCGCTTTCTGACGAAGATGACGCAAAATCGCCTGATGCCCCAAATGCACCCCATCGAAATTGCCAATGGTTAATGCGCACCCTGACAAATATGGCTGTGAATTATGAAGCCCACGAATTAATTGCATTACATCTTATTCCAAAAAACGAAAAATAATCGGTGCATTATAGCGGTAACTTAATGTTTTGTCAGTAAATGGTGTTTACGAACACCCAAGAGCGCCAATACGCCTAAATAAACGACCGCCGCCAGTCCAATTAACCAAACCAACCAATAGATACGCATTAAAAATGTCATGGCTGCCCATTCTTGAATCGACGGGCAGTTATACCAAACCAAACCGCCCATGGCTAAGGCTGCACCTAAAACTTTCAGAAAAAAGACCGCACTTTTACGTGAAAAATGGTATACATCCTCTTTAGCTAAACCACGATAAAGCAAATAAGCATTTAAGGTTGCTGACATGGCAGAAGCAATCGCTAACCCCACATAACTAAATGGAATCGCCAAGACATTAAAGCCCATATTGCTCACCATGGCGATGATCCCGATTTTCACGGGCGTTTTAGTGTCTTGCCGTGCGTAATAGCCATTAGCCAAGATCTTAATCAGCATAAAGCTAAGCAAACCGGCATTGAATGCCCATAAAGAATAAGAGGCCGCATGCACATCTGTTAAGGTAAAACTGCCACGCATAAACAATACCAGTAACATTGGTTGGGCTAACACGGCAATACCAATCGCAGCCGGCACGCCGAGTAATAAAATCATTCGTACGCCCCAGTCCATTGTGTTGCGAAAATCAACCGCACTTTGGGAAGAATTATCTTCTCGATTCACATGATGGCGAGCAAGCGTCGGTAAAATCACAGTGGAAATTGCGATACCAAATAAACCAAGTGGAAACTCCAATAGACGATCAGAATAATAAAGCCAACTAATGGATCCCGTCATTAAGAAACTGGCAATGACCGTGTCAAGCAGCAAGTTGATTTGACTTACGGAAACCCCGAACAAGGCAGGAATCATCAATCGACGGATTTTGGCTACCCCTTCATCATGCCATGCCCATTTTGGTTTTACGAGCAAGCCTGCTTTCTTCAAGAAAGGGATTTGGAATAAAAATTGTAGTAAACCGCCTAAGAAGATCCCGATGGCAAGGGCAAGATCGGGATTATCTAATCTTGGCGCGAGGAAAAGTGCGGTCGCAATCATCGCGATATTAAGTAAAACAGGCGAAAACGACATCACACCGAATTTACCTATCGTATTTAAAATTGCCCCGGAAAGTGCCACAAAGGTGACAAACCATAAATAAGGAAAAGTAATTTTTAAGAGTAAAGACGCTTGTTCAAATTTGTGTGCATCGGGTCCGTCATTTAGCCAATCGGTAAACCAGCCCATCCCGAAGATCGCCGCCACGACAGGGGATCCCACCATCGCAAGCAAGGTGACAATACTGACTAAACCGCCTAGCGTACCTGATACTTTCGCAATAAATTCACGGGTTTTAGAAAGATCGCCCGATTTTTGATATTCAGCTAATACGGGGACGAAAGCCTGAGAAAATGCCCCTTCCGCAAATAAACGACGTAAAAAGTTTGGGATACGGTTAGCGAATAAAAACACGTCTGCCGCCGCGCCTGCACCGATCAAATGTGCTATGACCACATCACGGACTAGACCTAACACACGGGAGACCAATGTCATCCCACTCACGATAATACCGGATTTTAAAAGTCGTTTACTCAAAATAGGGGGCTCTTCAAAAAAATTTGCCTTAATTGTATAGAATTTTTGTTTTTACGCTATATTCCAACGAAAAAAACTGATAAAATCTTGCCCACATCGTTTGTGTGAGCCAATAGAAAGCGCTTTTTTTAAATAACGATGCTTACTTTCGGTTGTGTCTCACCGAAATCAACACAAATTATTCATTGACAAAAGTATAAAAAATCGGCATATTCTACGCCCTTATTTTGTCATAATCATCTAACAGAAATTTTAGGAGTTTGACCTTGGCTAATATCAAGTCAGCAAAAAAACGCGCGGTTCAATCTGAAAAACGCCGCCAACACAACGCAAGCCAACGCTCTATGATGCGTACTTACATCAAAAAAGTATATGCTCAAGTAGCAGCAGGTGAAAAAGCAGCAGCTGAAGCAGCATTCGTTGAAATGCAAAAAGTTGTTGACCGTATGGCTTCTAAAGGCTTAATCCATGCTAATAAAGCAGCAAACCACAAAGCTAAATTAGCTGCTCAAATCAAAAAATTAGCGTAATTAAAGCATTAAAACAGCTTAAAAATAAACCGCACTTTAGTGCGGTTTTTGTTTGCCGTAAACCGTCCTGCCACAAACGCCCTACAACGAGCTTGCATTCCCCCCTTTAATCTGTAAACTACCCCACAACTTAAAAAATTAATCATAAAATAAACTATAATAAATGACCAAAAAATCTTTTAAAAAAGCGGATCCGAATTATCAAAAAGAATTAGCCAAATATGGTAATCCGATCCCAAGCAGAGACTACATTCTGCAAATTATTCGTGAAAATAATGCCCCGATGAGTCGGGAAGAAATTTTGACCGCACTTTCAATTAAAAGTGACGAACAACAAGAAGCCATGCGTCGTCGCTTGCGTGCCATGGAGAATGATGGACAGTTAGTTTTCACTAAACGTAAACGCTATGCCTTGCCTGAAAAATTAGATTTATTCAAAGGCATGGTCATTGGTCATCGCGAAGGCTATGGTTTTTTACAAGTCGAAGGCAAAAAAGAGGATCTCTTTATTCCTAATCACCAAATGCAACGCGTAATGCATGGTGATTTTGTATTGGCCCAACCTGCAGGCTTAGATCGCCGTGGCCGTCGCGAAGTCCGCATTGTTCGCGTACTTGAAAGTCGCAAAAAGCAAATTGTCGGCCGTTTCTTCTTAGAAAATGGCTTTAGCTATGTGGTGCCTGATGACAGTCGTATCGGACGAGATATTTTAGTCCCTAATGAACACCGCAATGGCGCGAGAATGGGGCAAGTTGTCGTGGTCGAATTACAAGAACGATCCGCCTCCTTTACTCAACCTGTTGGTATCATTACCGAAATTCTAGGTGACAATATGGCAAAAGGGATGGAAGTAGAGATTGCCCTTCGTAATCATGACATTCCTCACCAATTCCCAAGTGCGGTCGAAAAATACGTTAAAAAATTCACTGAAGAAGTGCCTGAAGAAGCAAAAAAAGGCCGTGTGGATTTATGCAATCTGCCACTGGTGACCATTGATGGCGAAGACGCACGTGATTTTGATGATGCCGTATATTGCGAAAAAAGCGGTAAAGGCTGGAAACTTTGGGTGGCAATTGCCGATGTCAGCTACTATGTGCGTTTACGTTCGGCATTAGACACTGAAGCCTATAATCGAGGTAACTCCATTTACTTCCCAAATCGTGTCGTGCCAATGCTGCCCGAGATTTTATCCAACGGATTGTGTTCACTGAATCCACAAGTTGATCGCTTGTGTATGGTGTGTGAAATGCACATTTCCGCCAAAGGTAAACTCACCGATTATCGTTTTTATGAAGCGGTAATGAATTCTCATGCACGTTTAACCTATACGAAAGTCGCGGCAATTTTAGACGGCGATGATGAGCTCCGCACCCGTTATCAAGGGCTAGTACCACATTTAGAAGAATTGCATCATCTCTATCAAGCATTACTCAATGCCCGTAAACAACGTGGTGCCATCGATTTTGAAACCATCGAAACCAAATTTATTTTCAATGCCATGGGACGAATTGATCGCATTGAACCTGTTGTGCGAAATGATGCTCACAAAATCATTGAAGAATGCATGATTCTTGCGAATATTGCAGCAGCAAACTTTATGGAAAAACATAAAGAGCCAGCACTCTATCGTATTCATGCCACACCGAGTGAAGAAAAACTGACGTCTTTCCGTGCATTCTTAAGTGAATGCGGTTTAAGTCTTGAAGGCGGCATGAAACCGACCACAAAAGATTATGCAAAATTGTTAGAGCAAGTGAAAGATCGCCCGGATCACGAGCTTATCCAAACCATGCTGCTTCGTTCATTAAGCCAAGCGGTTTATCATGCGGATAATATCGGCCACTTTGGTTTGGCATTAGAGGAATATGCACATTTTACTTCCCCGATTCGTCGTTATCCAGATTTAACTCTTCACCGTGGAATTAAATATTTATTAGCAAAAGAAAAAGGTGCTAAACGTAAAACAACGGATACTGGCGGCTATCATTATTCTTTTGATGAAATGGATTTATTAGGTGATCACTGCTCTATGACAGAACGCCGTGCCGATGATGCCACTCGTGAAGTAGCAGATTGGCTGAAATGTGAATATATGCAAGATCACGTAGGTGCTGAATTTAGCGGAGTGATCTCATCTGTAACGGGCTTTGGCTTATTCGTACGTTTAGATGATTTATTCATTGACGGCTTAGTCCATATTTCCACTTTAGATAACGACTACTATCAATTTGATGCGGCAAAACAACGTTTAATCGGTGAAAATAGTGGTATGATCTACCGTCTTGGCGATAAAGTAAAAATTCGTGTAGTTGCCGTTCATTTAGAACAAAAAATGGTAGATTTCAGTTTAGTCGAAAGTGCACGAAAACCGCGTCTTGTGGGAAAAACGGCTAAAAAAAATGCGAAAAAAGTCTTTAAGGAACTGCCACCTAAAGCGTCAAAGAAACGTAAAAGTGCGGTCAAAAATAAAGACGTTTCGAAGAAACCGACGAGAAAACGGAAGAAATAATAAATAAGAGAACCCTATGTCAGAAAATATCTATGGTATCCATGCTGTAAACAGCATTTTAGCAAATAGCCCTGAACGTTTAATTGAAGTTTTTGTGCTGAAAGGCCGTGAAGATAAACGCCTACAACCCTTACTCACTGAGCTCTATGCTTTAGGCATTGCGGTGCAATTTGTAAACCGCCAAACACTAGATAAAAAATCCAACGGTGAAGTCCATCAGGGTGTGATTGCTCGTGTGCAAGAAGCGAAAGAGCTGAATGAACATGATCTGGATGAACTTCTTACTCGTAAACAAAATCCACTTTTATTGGTGCTTGATGGCGTGACGGATCCCCATAACCTAGGGGCCTGTTTACGTACTGCGGATGCAGCTGGTGTGAGTGCAGTCATCGTGCCAAAAGATAAATCGGCTCAACTCACTTCTATTGCTCGTAAAGTCGCTTGCGGTGCAGCAGAGACTGTGCCATTAATTCGCGTCACTAACTTAGCGCGTACTTTGCGAGATCTACAACAAAACCATAATATTTGGGTAGTGGGTACAGCTGGCGAAGCAACAGAAACCATTTACCAAAGTAAACTCACGGGTTCTCTAGCCTTGGTGATGGGAGCCGAAGGTGAAGGGATGCGTCGTCTCACGCGTGAACATTGTGATCAACTCATTAGTATTCCAATGGCGGGTTCTGTTTCATCTCTGAATGTTTCCGTTGCGACTGGCGTATGTTTATTTGAAATTGTGAGACAACGTCTTGCCGCCTAAAAACGCGTGAAAAAATGACCGCACTTTAATATAAAAAATGCCGACAAATCATTGTCGGCATTTTTGTTATTTTGAACTCGTTTTCCCAAATATCATGGAAAGCACTAAAGTACATAATGCAGGTACAAGCCATGCGAGCCCTTGTGAATAGAGCGGGAAATTAGCCATGATTTGATGTAACCCTTCTGGCAACATATCCAAGTTTTTCAAGCTATCAATTAAACTAAAACAAACCGTCACAAAAATAGTGGTGTAATAGCTCAATCGAATAGAAGGCAATTTATTACGCACAAGCTGTAAAACCACTAACATGATCGCCATTGGGTAAATCAACAACAAGGCAGGAATCGTCACTCGGAGTAATTTTGTTAAGCCATATTGTGAAATGATTGTCGTCATGGCGGTGAAGAAGACGATCCAAAATGGATAGGAAAAACGTGTCGAAAACTTGGAGAAATAATCACCACAAGCACTGGTTACGCCCACTAATGTAGTTAGACTTGCTAAAGTGATAATACCCGCCATAATCCAGGTTCCCGCCGTGCCAAATAAACTGTTCACATAACGAGAGAAAATTTGTCCACCATTTGTTGCACCTTGTGCCACTGCATCAGAAGTCGCCCCTAAATAGAATAAGGCAAAATATAAACAACCTAATAAAATGACAGAAACAAAGCCCGCTGAAATCGTATATTGAACAATCTTTTGTGGATTGGTCACATTTTTAGCAGACAACGCCCGTGCAACAATACCACCAAAGGCAATCGCAGCCAGCACATCCATCGTTTGATAACCACTAATTAATCCTGTGGTTAATGCTGAATTCTCGGCATACGCCTGTGATGGGGCAACAATGTCAGAAAGCGGTGAAACAAAAACCGTGATCCCAACGACGAGTAATAATACCAATAATGCCGGCGTCATCACTTCACCCACCGTTGAAATAATGGTACTTGGGCGAATCATGAATCCCATTGCGATAATATTAAAGATCACAGAGAAAATAAGGCGTGTCGTCGCACTATCTTCAACAAGCCCCAATGGTAACCATGCCATTTCATAAGCGACATTGGTAATTCGAGGCATCGCAAAGGTTGAACCGATGACTAAATAAAGAATGGTTAAAAAGGATACGCCTGCCCACTTGGGTAAGTCCTTAGTCAGTTCTTCACCACGTCCTAACACTGACACCACAACCAATGTAATAAATGGCATGAGTACGCCTGTTATCACAAACCCTAGCGAAGCCGTTGCCCAATGATTACCTGCGGAGTAACCTTCCATTGGAGGAAAAATAATATTTCCCGCACCTAAAAATAAAGCAAAAATCATCATACCTAGTACGATGATGTCTTTTTTTGAAAACATAAGTATTCTCGAATAAATAAACTTTAAGAATTTTACTATTAAATTGTTTTTTATTCCAAAAATGAAAATAAATTCTGTGAAATAGATCACGAACTCTATCACATCCCGATTAAATCACACATTATCCATAGCCTATTTTCCAAAAATCAGTAAATTTGTGATAGTATCCAGCCTTTATTATTACTTTTTTAGGAGAGAATGAATGAATAAACTGAGTTTGATTCAACAAATTCAGCGTTTTTTCAAATTGGAATCAGCTGGCGGAATTTTATTACTTTTTTCAGCGGTAATCGCAATACTATTAGCCAATTCACCGCTCAATCAAAACTATAACGACTTTTTAAACTTACCAGTCAGCATTCAAGTAGGGACTTTTTCTATCGATAAAACCTTAATTCACTGGATCAATGATGGTTTTATGGCGGTATTCTTTGTTTTAGTGGGAATGGAAGTCAAAAGAGAATTATTTGAGGGTTCCCTTTCAAGCTATCAACAAGCGGTTTTCCCTGCTATTGCTGCCGTTGGCGGAATGGTTATTCCTGCCTTGGTTTATATTTTTATTGCACAACAAGATCCTACTTTAGCCGATGGCTGGGCAATCCCAATGGCGACAGACATTGCCTTTGCACTGGGCATCATGGCGTTATTAAGTAAACAAGTGCCACTCCCACTAAAAATCTTTTTACTTGCTTTAGCCATCATTGATGACTTAGGTGCAATTGTCGTGATTGCACTCTTCTTCTCCCATGGATTAAGCGTGCAAGCACTCGTCTTTGCTGCCATTGCAATTGCTGTACTTATTGCATTAAATCGCTTTAAAGTGACCGCACTTTGTGCCTATATGGTGGTGGGAACAATCTTGTGGGCTTCTGTATTAAAATCGGGCGTACATGCTACTCTTGCAGGCGTTATCATCGGGTTTTGTATTCCATTGAAAGGCAAAAATGGCGAAACGCCGTTACATGACTTTGAACATATTCTTGCGCCTTGGTCATCCTTTGTTATTCTGCCATTATTCGCATTTGCCAATGCGGGGGTAAGTTTTGATGGTATCGACTCAAGCATGCTTTCATCACCATTATTATTTGCGATTTCTTTAGGCTTAATTATTGGAAAACCACTCGGCGTATTTGGTTTCAGCTACCTTTCCGTAAAACTAGGCATAGCAAAACTTCCGCAAGGCATCAACTTCAAACAAATTTTTGCCGTAGCGATTTTATGTGGTATCGGTTTCACCATGTCAATGTTCTTAGCAAGCCTGGCCTTCAATGCTGATGCCGGTGAAAGCATTAATGCCCTTTCTCGATTAGGGATCTTATTAGGCTCCACGGTTTCTGCGATTATGGGGTATATGGCGTTAAAAGCCACAACAAGGTTACCGAAATAATCACGTCTTAATAAAAAATCCTTTGCCACTTTAGCAAAGGATTTTCTTTTTTATTTACACAACTATAACAAAATCCCGCTCTCTGCTTTGGTAAAATTCATTACAAACAAGCTCTTATAAGTGCGAACATGATATTCACCGGTTAGAACGCGACGGGTAAACGAATGGTAACTTTCCATGCTTTCAGCGTGAATAAGCAGCATAAAATCATAATCGCCAGAAATTTCATAACAGCTCACCACATCGGTTTCTTGTCGCATTTTCCGTTCAAATAACTCTTGAAAGCGGGAATGTTGATTATCCATTTCCACCATCACAAAAACACTAATGCCTCTACCCACGGCCTTTGGCGACACCACCGCCACTTGCTTGGTAATAACCCCTTTTTCTGTCAGTAATTGAATTCGACGCTGACAGGTTGCTACCGAGCTATGCACTTTTTCCGCAAGCTCTTTTAATGGCAGAGTCGCATCTTGTTGGAGGATATTTAAAATATCCCGATCTAATTTATCTAATTCCATGTTTACACCTTGAAAATAAATGCCAAATACCGCTCAAACTTGAGAAAAATAATCACTAATTATTTTATATTGAGAAAATTTACCACACCAGACTTTTATAATGACGTTATCAAACCTAAGGAAATATAAAAATGGCTCAAGGTATTTTTCTCGGCATCATCTCGCAATTTTTATTTGGATTGCTCTATCTATTCAGCTTATGGCTACAGCCACTTAACGGCACGGATGTGTTTGCTTGGCGAATGGTCATGATGGTATTTGGACTCTTTTTGATTATCTTCCCAACCGTAGGTTGTCGTTCATTATCAAAATTAGTCAATGAAACCTTAGGCAAAGACAAAAAACGTTGGATGTTGTTTTTGCTCGGTACACTTGATGCTGGCAGTCAATTTTGGTTATTTATGTGGGCGCCTGTTAATGGTGAAGGAGTAAACATCGCAATGGGGTATTTCTTATTCCCATTAGTGATGGCATTACTAGGGCGTATTTGGCTGAAAGAAACCCTTTCCACCATTCAAATCATCGCTTTATGTATCGCCGCCTGCGGTGTGGCGCATGAATTGTGGCATAATCAAACCTTTTCATGGAGCAGTCTTTGGGTGTGCTTAGTTTATCCCTATTATTATTTAAGCCGTAAAGCCATGAAGATCCCCGCATTGCAAGGCATCACGCTCGATGTGTGCTTCATTGCTATTCCTTGTCTCATCTATTTGCTCATACAAGAACAGCAATTTTCTTTTGTAATCAGTGAAAGTCGATATTGGTATTTATTGCCTGCATTAGGTTTAGTGAGTGCAATCGGTTTGTCTGCCAATTTAAAATCAAATCAACAAATTCCGGTCAGTGTGTTCGCCGTGCTCAGTTATCTCGAGCCGACATTGCTCTTTTTAATTGCGATATTTTGGCTCAACACACAAGTTTCCCTTTCCGATTACTTTACTTATGTACCGATTTGGACCAGTTTGATTTTGCTTGGCATAAATGGCTTAAGGATAAAACATCATTAAAATTGACCGCACTTTGATATCAACAAGTGCAGTCATTCTTGAAATAATTCTAATTCACGTTCATAATGAACGAACATTCATATTTTATAGACTGAAGCTTTTTTTACTTCAGTATTTTCTCATAAGGCTCGCATTATGTCCGATCAACAAACAGATACACAAACTTCCTCAAATAATAAATCTCAACAACGTAAAAAAGGGCTTTCCATTTTTATTCTTTTGCTTCTTCTGATTGCAATTGGTTCTGCGGTTTATTGGTTTTTCTTTATTAAAGGCTTTGAAGAAACTGAAGATGCCTATGTTAGCGGTAATCAGGTGATGGTCTCATCACAGGTGGCAGGGAATATTGCGAAAATTAATGTCGATAATATGGATCCCGTACAAACTGGAGATGTGCTATTAGAATTGGACGACACCAACGCCAAATTGAGCTTTGAGCAAGCGAAAAGCAATTTAGCCAATGCGGTTCGCCAAGTTTCGCAACTGAATTACACCGTAAAACAATTAAAATCTGCTGTTCGTGCGAATGAAATCACCCTTGCTCAAGCGCAAGGAAACTTGAACCGTCGTGTGCAATTAGTCAAAGATGGGGCGATTGATAAAGAATCTTTCCAACACGCGAAAGAAGCCGTTGAACTCGCAAAAGCAAACTTAACCACCTCACAAAATCAGCTTAGCGCAAATCAAGCCTTATTGTTAGATGGGCCTTTAAGTGAACAGCCACAAATTCAAAGTGCGGTCAGTAATTTGAAACAAGCCTGGTTAAATTTAGAACGCACGAAAATCCGCAGCCCAATTAAAGGCTATGTAGCTCGTCGCAATGCGCAAGTAGGACAAGCGGTTTCTGTTGGTGGAGCATTAATGGCAGTGGTTACTACTGAGCAAATGTGGTTAGACGCCAACTTCAAAGAAACACAATTAACTCATATGCGAATTGGTCAACCCGTTGAAATTCATTTCGACCTTTATGGTAAAGATAAAACCTTTAATGGAAAGGTCGTGGGAATTGAAATGGGTACGGGCAGCGCATTCTCATTATTGCCCACTCAAAATGCGACCGGCAACTGGATCAAAGTGGTGCAACGTGTTCCTGTACGAATTCAATTAGATCCGCAACAGCTTGCTGAAAACCCATTACGCATTGGGCTTTCTGCTACCGTAAAAGTAAACGTAACCGATAGCCAAGGCGAAACCTTGCGTGACCAAGCGCCCGCCACAACGCTATATTCCACCAATGTGCTGCAATATGATGAAAGTGCGGTCAATAATTTGATCGAATCTATTATTCGTGACAATAGCTATTAGGTTCTGTTATGCCGCAATCTCATTTCAAACCACTGAAAGGCGGTGCGCTAGCGATGCTCACATTGGTGCTTTCGTTAGCCACTTTTATGCTCGTGTTAGACTCTACCATCGCCAACGTAGCCATTCCAACCATTGCTGGTGATTTAGGTGCCTCGTCCAGCCAAGGTACATGGGTCATCACTTCGTTCGGTGTGGCAAATGCTATTTCAATTCCGATCACAGGCTGGCTGGCAAAACGTTTTGGTGAAGTGCGGTTATTTTTAGTCTCAACATTATTGTTCGTACTGGCTTCTTGGCTTTGTGGCATTTCACACAGTTTAGAAATGTTGATCGTTTTTCGTGTCCTTCAAGGTGCTGTTGCTGGCCCAATCATCCCTCTTTCTCAAAGTTTATTATTAAATAACTACCCTCCTGAAAAACGCGGAATGGCATTGGCTTTTTGGTCAATGACAATCGTGGTCGCCCCGATTTGCGGTCCAATCTTAGGCGGTTGGATCAGTGATAATATTCATTGGGGTTGGATTTTCTTTATTAATGTTCCGATTGGGCTAGTCGTTGTCTTAATCAGTTGGAAACTTTTAGAGGGCCGAGAAAGTAAAGTTTCTCATCAACCAGTTAATACTGTTGGGCTGATTTTGTTAGCACTAGGTATAGGTGCATTGCAATTAATGCTGGATCAAGGCCGCGAGCTAGATTGGTTTAATTCTACTGAAATTGTGGTACTTACCATTATCGCAGCGGTAGGTTTAATCGCCTTAATCATTTGGGAACTGACTGACGACAATCCGGTTGTGGATGTCTCCTTATTCAAATCCCGAAATTTCACCGTAGGTTGTGTTTCAACCAGCCTTGCTTTTTTGGTGTATTCAGGGACGGTCGTGCTCATCCCGCTTCTGCTCCAACAGGTTTACAACTATACAGCAACATGGGCGGGGCTTGCGGCTGCACCAGTTGGATTATTACCGATTCTACTTGCACCGATTATCGGGAAATTCGGCAATAAAATTGATATGCGGATTTTAATCACCGTCAGTTTTATGGTTTATGCGCTCACCTTTTATTGGCGAGCCGTGACCTTTGAACCTGAAATGACCTTTATGGATGTGGCATTACCGCAATTTGTACAAGGATTAGCGGTAGCCTGTTTCTTTATGCCGCTGACAACCATTACACTTTCTGGTTTACCGCCCGAAAAAATGGCTTCGGCGTCCAGCTTATTTAATTTCCTTCGAACCCTTGCCGGCTCAATAGGCACATCTCTCACCACATTTATGTGGTATAACCGCGAAGCCGTGCATCACACTCAACTTACGGAAGTCATTAATCCATACAATCCGATTTCTCAACAATTCTTCCAAACTATGGGGGGTTTTGGATTAAGTGAAGAACAAACGGCATCATATCTTGCCAGACAAATCACCGCCCAAGGCTTTATTATTGGTGCTAACGAGATCTTCTTAGTTTCTGCAATAACATTTATTTCCTTGGTTGTTCTCATTTGGTTTGCCAAACCACCTTTCGGTGGCAAACATTAAAAACACCCGAAAAAATAACCGCACTTTTGTATCTGAAATAACAAGAATTTGTTATTTTGGATAATTGAGAAACAGGGAGGGTTAGCCAAATATTATGTCTTTTGCTTCGGAACCTGAAACATGCACAAAAAAATAGAAAATTTGTGTGCGTTGTACTAATATGCACAAAATATTCTGAATATTGTGCATGTTATGTAAACGTGCACAAGAAACCACACCTTTTTATGTATAAAGGAAGTCATAATGAACAACTATCAAATTCCAGATTTATTTGCCTTGGGCGAGATAGAAAGTAAAGCGGTATTGAAAGCTTGCAGTACTGCTCATCAGGCATTAGGTGAGTTAAAAGGCGTGGTACATACAATGCCGAATCAAAATATTCTACTCGGGACATTACCCTTGCAGGAAGCAAAAGAAAGCTCGGAGATTGAAAATATCATTACCACGCAGGATGACCTATATCAAAGCAATATCAATACACACCAATTCACTACCGTAGCTGCGAAAGAAGTTCACTACTATGCGCAAGCCATGTCATTAGGCTTTGACTCTGTCCGTTCCGATAAATTAATTACACTCAATCTAATTAAAGAAATTCAAGCTGCATTGGAAGGAAACAATGCGGGTTTTAGAAAGCAGCAAGGAACGGGGCTGGTAAATCAAACGACAAAAGAAATTGTTTATATGCCACCGCAAAATCCTGCCGATATTGAAAAATATATGTCTGATTTGGAAAGATTTATCAACGACTCGGCACAACTTGATTACGATCCCTTGGTAAAAATGGCTCTGATTCATCACCAGTTTGAAAGCATTCATCCGTTTTATGATGGCAACGGTCGGACAGGACGAATATTGAATATTCTATATCTGATTCAACAAGATTTACTCGATACTCCAATTCTGTATCTTTCCCGATATATCAATCGAAATAAAGCAAAATACTACCAGTTATTGCAGTCTGTCCGTGATAGCCAAAATTGGGAATCATGGTTGATATTTATACTAGAAGGCATTACAGAAACCGCAAAACGAACGGTTACTTTAATCAATGGAATTAAAGCTTTAATGCAAAATCACAAACAGCTCATCCGCAGTGAGTTACCGCAGATATACAGCCATGAGTTGATTAATAATCTGTATAAACACCCTTACACGAAAATTAATTTCGTCGTACGAGACTGCCAAATCCATCGTAATACAGCAAGATCTCATTTGGAAGAATTGGTCAGAATCGGAATTTTGAAGAAGGAAAAAATTGGAAAAGAAAATTTTTATATTAATGTGGAGCTATATGGGTTATTGATGGCTCAATGAGGATATATTGAAGTCAGAAAATCCTGAAAGTATACGCAGACACATTCTACCTGAAACGCGCGCTAGTCTGTCGATAGCTGATTATCAGAAATAGGATTGGGTGGTGAATGTACTGTTGTATTAAGGGTATTCTGTTGTATAAATAGAATATGGTTAATTAAATAACAAAAATCTAAGGAAAAATATGTCTATCCGCAGCACAAAATTTGTTAACGAAATAATTCCTCTATGGAAAGAAATTGAAAGCCTATTAAAAGATATCAATGTAAAAGGCTTGTCTACAGACGATCGAAATGAAATTGCTCACTCAAAAAAAGTTGTAGCTTATTTTTCAGGAATGCTTGATGCAATCGATCCTGATTTCATACCTATGCAGGTTTTAGTTAATGTCATAAGCCCTATAACATATATAAAGAGCAATCTAGTAAGTTACATCAATTCATCTAATATTAGTTATATTAAGGATATTAATAATAATCACTTGGATACTTTACTTAGAGATCTTATGCCTTTCATTTTTTACAAAGGAAAGGCTGGTAGAGTTTTAACAACTGCTTTAGAACAATATGCCGAAGCAATGACGGAGCATTCAAAACATTATCTAGAAGAACTCCAAGAATATTCTGAGAGGAATAAAAATATTACAAGAGATGCTGAAAATATTCTTTCTGATTTATCTGAGAAACAAGAAAAATTTGAGAATTATAATAATGAACTCTTTGAAAATGATGGTTTAGAAAGCAAAATAGCTAGCTTGGCAGCTGACTTTGAGAGCAAGCATAAAGAAATAGATAAATTATACCAATCCACTTTTGATGAAGATGGGTTGAAGAATGAATTATATAGCTACCTTAATGATGCAAAAGAGGAAAGTTATAAAATCAAAGATCTAAAAAAAACCTCTTCTCAAGTATTAAAGGAATTAGAAGAATTTCATGAAGAGATATTTGGAACGGAAAATGAAGATGGAGAGAAAGAAGGAGGTCTGAAAAATGAACTTAAAACCCGCAAGCAGGAATTAGATGATTTTAAAAAGAAACAACAAGAACGTTACAACGAATTAAATAAACAAATTGAAAGCCTTTTACCTGGAGCAACGTCTGCCGGCTTATCTAACGCATATAATGCAATGCGGAAAAAATTTAGCAAAGATGTAGCATCTTATGGGAAATGGTTTTATTGGGCATTGGCAATTTTATTTATTGTTATTGTTTCTGTAAATATAAATTTTGACTCTCTTTTAAACTATATTTCAAGTATTTTTCTCAAAACTGAAATAATTACTCAAATTGAGCAACATAATAACGATAGTTCTATAGGAATTACTTTAATTTCTATTTTAAAAGGATTGATTTATAAGTTACCGTTTATTTTACCTGCATTTTGGTTAGTGATGTTTGTATCCAAACGACGTAGTGAAGCGCAAAGACTTGAACAAGAATATGCACATAAAGAAGCACTGGCAAAATCTTATGAAAGTTACAAAAAACAAATAGAAAAACTCAATGAGGAAGAACAGAGTAAACTATTACCAATATTGATGGAAAATATGTTAAAAGCAATTGCATTAAATCCAGCGGATACATTGGATAAAAATCATAAAGAACCAACACCAATTGAAGAAATTGTAAAGAAAAAAGAAATCTTAGAATTTATAGAAAAATTAAAAGGAATAGTTACATCCAAGCCATAAAATAATAGTAGATTTATGTGAAAAAAGGTCGTCTGAACTCCTCTTCAGGCGACCTTTTCCATCCAATTATTTTCTAATCCAGAACAATAAAATCCCTTTTTAGGAATATACATTTCCACATACCCTCCATAAAATGACTGCACTTTAATTATTCAACCAGACAGGAGCTTTATATGCAACAACGGATCCAAATCCCACGCAACGGCATTGAATTGGTGGGAGTACTTTTAACCCTGAAAACTTTTACGAAACCAAACAATATCCCGCCATTGTAGTGGTTCATCCGGGCGGCAACGTGAAAGAGCAAACAGCGGGTCTTTACGCGGGCAAACTTGCCGAGGCGGTTTTGGTGGCAATAGCTTACTGTGCCCGCCATCAAGGCGAAAGCGCTGGCGAATGTGTCAGGTATCAACATCGGCTGCAAGGCTCGTTTCTTTATATTATAAAGACACAGACAAGGCTGTAGAAAAAACTGGCGGATTTCTTTAAGGAATATTTATAATGTGTAAGGCTGTCTTTTGTGAGACGGCCTTATTTTTTATCAAATCAGTTGATGAAAATATCCTGTAGGGCGATTCAAGCAAGTAACTGCCTTTTGCGCTTACAGACTTTGCTCCGCTAACCATTCAAAAATGGAATTTTGTCCTGATGTTAATTGGTTGTCGTAAAGAGGTAAAAAGACACAATGTGGATCGATAACTTTTCCCTCTATGACAACCTTTCCATAAAGCGTAAACATTGTTTGTGTAGATTTTTCATTGTAGATTTGTTCAAGAAAATTAAGGCTATTTTCAATCGGTACGACTTCATCTAAGGCACTATGAATAAGCCATATTTTTTTATTCTTTAAACGATGTAATTTTTCTAGAGAAGGAAGTTTCGCGGGGCAAGCAATTAGAGCTGCAGCAAATAAATCGGGTGCATCAGAAAAAAGCCGTAATGCTTGGTATCCTCCCATTGAACCACCAACAATATAAACACGTTTGGGATCAATATCTTGATGCCTAATCAAAGCATCTTGGATTAAAGCTAATAAATCAGCCGTGTAATCTCGTTCACCATAATAATATTGACCATTTAATAGAAATTTATCTACCCAGAAACTAGGACATTGAGGAGCAAGAATATAAGGATAATCCAGCATATCTTGGTGTAATTGGTTTGCGAAAGTCACCGCCATTTTATCGGCGAGAATATTGCTCTGATTATTTCCCCCCTCACCTGCACCGTGTAAACAAATAATTAATGGATGTAATTGAAAAGAAGCCTTAGGTTGGTAGAAACTACAAGTGAGATCTTGATAAGTAAAATGAGTGAAACCTTGGGTATCAAGGCAAAGAATCGGCAGAATATGACATTGCGATACTGAAATATGAAGCGATTGATTAAATTCAATTTTTAGCTGTAATTCCGACCGCACTTGAGTAAATCGTTCAACATCAAAATGTAGTAATTTTGTGGCAAGACAATGTACATCTGATTGAATAAACAATGTAAAATTATTCGAATCATTTTTATGGCAGGCATTAAAGTCTAGTTTTACCCATCGATGTTGAGTATTTAAACTCTTCACCCAAACTGAGACTTGCGAAATTGAGAGAACTGAAATTGCCCGATGAAAAGACAATTCAATACGCGTAAGCTGGGCGCCTAATACATTTACATTTGCAATAGGCTGACATTGACAACTAAATGGGTGAGAACATTCCATATTATCCCCCTTCGTTTATATGCTGAAGATAATAGCAATCTGTTCATTAACCTTCAATAATCGAATTAAAAAATAACCGCACTTTGATGATATTCAAAAGTGCGGTTAGTTTTTCTAGCCTTTTGCTAAGATGTCTTTTAGGAATCTCGCGGTATGCGAACCTTTGACTTTAGCCACATCTTCCGGTGTGCCTGTCGCGATGATTTGACCACCGCCACTGCCCCCTTCTGGACCAAGATCCACAATCCAGTCTGCGGTTTTGATCACATCTAAATTGTGTTCGATCACCACGATAGTATTACCTTGATCGCGTAAGCGATGTAACACTTCGAGAAGCTGTTTAATATCGGCAAAATGCAGGCCCGTTGTCGGTTCATCCAAAATATAAAGAGTTTTACCGGTATCGCGTTTTGAAAGCTCTGTCGCTAACTTAACGCGTTGTGCCTCACCACCTGAAAGCGTGGTAGAAGATTGACCTAAACGAATATAGGACAAACCCACATCCATTAAAGTTTGCAATTTACGTGCAATCATTGGGATGGCATCAAAAAACTCGCGAGCTTCTTCTACCGTCATATCTAATACTTGGTGAATAGTTTTGCCTTTGTATCGGATTTCCAAGGTTTCACGGTTATAGCGTTTACCTTTACATTGATCACAAGGCACATACACATCTGGTAAGAAGTGCATTTCAACTTTCAGCACACCATCACCTTGGCACGCTTCACAACGTCCACCACGCACGTTAAAGCTAAAACGACCAGGATTATAACCACGTGCTCGTGCTTCTGGCACGCCCGCAAATAATTCACGAATCGGGGTAAATAATCCCGTGTAAGTCGCTGGGTTAGAACGCGGTGTACGACCGATCGGGCTTTGGTTAATATCGATCACTTTATCGAAATATTCCAAGCCTTCAATGGATTTATAAGGTGCAAAATCCGTTTTCTCCGCACGATTTAAAGCATTTTGAGCCAGTGGGAATAAGGTATCATTAATTAGCGTTGATTTGCCTGAACCAGATACCCCCGTGATACAAGTAAATAATCCCACTGGAATTTCTAAATTCACGCCTTTCAGATTATTCCCTGTCGCGCCTTTTAATTTTAAGAGCTTGCTTTTATCAAGTGCGGTTCGTTTTTTCGGAATTTCGATTTTTTCTTCACCCGATAAGAACTTACCTGTAATCGAATTTGGGTTCGCCATGATTTCTTTGGCTGTGCCTTGTGCGATCACTTGGCCACCATGCACACCCGCGCCAGGACCAATATCAATAATATGATCGGCTTCTCGAATGGCATCCTCATCATGTTCAACCACGATTACCGTGTTACCTAAATTACGCAAATGAATCAGCGTATTTAACAAACGTTCATTATCGCGTTGATGCAAACCGATAGAAGGCTCATCCAATACATACATGACGCCAACTAAGCCTGCACCAATCTGACTCGCAAGACGGATACGTTGTGCTTCACCACCCGAAAGGGTTTCGGCAGAACGAGAAAGGGAAAGATAATTCAAGCCCACATTCACTAAAAATTCTAACCGCTCTCTGATCTCTTTCAAGATTTTTTCTGCAATTTGTGCTTTTTGACCGGTTAAAGTAAGCCCTTGGAAAAACTCAAGGCTTTCACCAATGCTTTTCTCTGAAATTTGTGGCAAGTTAATATTACCGATATACACGTTACGAGCTTCTGGACGAAGACGCGAGCCACCACAATCTGCACAAGGGCGGTTGCTGATATTTTTCGCCAATTCTTCGCGTACAGACATGGATTCCGTTTCTTTGTAACGGCGCGCCATGTTATTCAAAATCCCTTCAAAAGGATGTTTGCGAATCACTACATCACCACGGTCGTTCATGTATTGGAATTCAATTTCTTCCTTGCCTGAACCGTGCATCACAATATCTTTAATTTTTTGTGGTAAATCTTCGTATGGCGTTTCAATATCGAATTTATAATGTTTCGCTAACGAGGTAAGCATTTGATAGTAATAGAAGTTGCGACGATCCCAACCTTTCACCGCACCGCCTGCAAGAGAAATACTTTCATTTTGTACCACACGGCTTTCATCGAAGAACTGCTGAACACCTAAGCCATCACAAGTTGGACACGCCCCTGCCGGGTTATTAAATGAGAATAAACGAGGCTCTAATTCTGGTACAGAATAACCACAATGCGGACAAGCAAAGTTTGCCGAGAAAACCAACTCTTCAGCTTTAGGGTTATCCATATCAGCCACCACCGCTGTACCACCTGAAAGCTCTAAAGCTGTCTCAAAAGATTCTGCTAAACGTGTGGCTAAATCTGACCGCACTTTAAAACGGTCCACCACTACTTCAATCGTATGTTTTTTCTGTAAAGCGAGCTCTGGCGGATCAGATAAATCACAGATTTCACCATCAATTCTTGCACGAATATAACCTTGTGCCGCCAAGCTATCTAACAGCTTAACATGCTCACCTTTACGGTTTTTTACCACGGGCGCAAGCAACATCATTTTGCTTTCTTCAGGCAAGCTTAGGACTTTATCCACCATTTGGCTGATGGTTTGTGCCGTTAATGGCACATCATGATCAGGACAACGCGGCTCCCCTACGCGAGCAAACAACAAACGCAGGTAATCATAAATTTCGGTGATAGTGCCCACGGTTGAACGTGGGTTATGAGAAGTGGATTTTTGTTCAATAGAAATCGCCGGCGACAAGCCCTCAATCGAATCCACATCTGGTTTTTCCATCAAAGAAAGGAACTGACGCGCGTAAGCAGAAAGCGATTCCACATAACGGCGCTGCCCTTCCGCATAAAGCGTATCAAATGCTAAAGAAGATTTGCCCGAACCGGACAAGCCTGTAATCACAATTAATTTATCGCGCGGAATGGTTAAATTGATGTTTTTGAGGTTGTGGGTTCTAGCCCCACGAATGTCGATAGTATCCATAAAAAAAGCGATTGCCTTAAGAAAATAAATTCAAAAATTGCGACCATTATCGCATATTTCAATATCTGTGCAAATATCCAGTTAATTTTTATGGATCTTTTGTTTCTTTTAAGGCAAAATAACCAAAATTTTTCACCTTATTTCTAAAATATAGAGGATTCTATGGCAGGTATTAATAAAGTAATCATCGTGGGTAATTTAGGTAATGATCCTGAAATCCGCACGATGCCAAATGGCGAAGCGGTAGCCAATATCAGCGTGGCAACAAGTGAAAGCTGGACAGATAAAAACACGGGCGAACGTCGTGAAGTGACAGAATGGCACCGCATCGTGTTATATCGTCGTTTAGCGGAAATAGCGGGTCAATACTTACGCAAAGGTTCACAAGTTTATGTTGAAGGTCGTTTAAAAACCCGCAAATGGCAAGATAACAACGGCCAAGATCGTTACACCACTGAAATCCAAGGTGATAACTTACAAATGTTAGGTGGTCGTAATCAAGAGATGGGCGGTTATGCACCTGCACAATCAGCAACACAACCAAGCTATCAATCTCGTCCAGCACAATCTGCACCAGCACCACAAGTTGAGCCACCAATGGACGCATTTGATGATAACATTCCATTCTAAATTACATTAGAAATTAAATATGGAAATACAATTCAAATGAATAAATAGAAGTCTTTTAAAATAGGCTTCTTTTTTTCTATGTTAAAAAGATAAGTAATAAGAGTTATTTAAATGGATCTAAACACTTTTAGAAGAAAAACAGCTATGGTTTTACACGAATTAGAAATTGGAATAGGAAATCTAGTACTAGAACAAATTCCAGATTCTAATTTATCTGATTCTGAAACTAATAAATTAAAACCGCTGACAGTTCAAGATTTAGTGGAGCAATCATATCTAGATGATTTATTTCAGATGTTAATTCCTTCATCTAAAGATACTATTTTTAGAGAAGATATAATTGAATTAAAAAATATTTTTATACAGAACGAAATATATAATATTAGAAATGTTATATCTCATCCTAATAGAATATTTGATTTAAATTACTGGTATAAAGTTGCTGCCTTGGCAAGTGATCCTATTATTGAATTATTAGGTTTATCTAAGGTTAAAAAATCATTATTATCAGCTGAAAATAATCTAATTGTAGATCCTCCTGAAGATTGGATGAATAGTATCTTTAAGAAAATTCCTAACAACATCCCAGATAAATTTGAACATACTATAACAGGTCTAATTGGCAGGAATAAACTATTAGCCGATCTTAAAGAACTTCTAATAAATAGGCTTGATCGAAGATCTTTGACCATATCCCTCGTTGCTCCAGGAGGAAATGGAAAAACAGCAATTGTATTAGAAACTTTAAGAAGAATTATTAATGATCCATTAACTAAAGAACATTTTGAAGCATGCATCTACATAACATTAAAAACAGAAGAACTAACTGATAATGGTATTGTAAAACTAGATTCAATAACTTCAGTTAATGAGCTAAGAAAAGAATTAGTGAGTATTTTTAATGATCTATTTTTAACAGATTATTCTGATTTTTCTGAGCTATCTGATATAGAATCTAATAAAAAAATTTTATTATGTATAGATAACTTAGAAACTCTTTTAATTGAATGTAAATCTGATTTTGATAACTTTTTATCAGAAATACCGCTTTCTTGGAAAGTATTAATCACTAGTAGAATATCTATTGATAACAGTAAAATTATTAAAGTTGATGTACTAAAGAAAACAGAAGCTATTGCTCTAGCACGTTCTTATCTGTCGAAAAAAGCTGGTAATTTAAGAAATCATACTATGACCGACGATGAATTAGATAAAGTAGTTAATGAATGCTATTTGAATCCTTTAGCTATTAGATTAACTATAGACCTTTACTTAAAAGGGAAGGATATTTTTACCTCAACTAAGGTTGCTAATAAAGAAATAGTTCAGTTCTCATTTAAAAACTTAATCGATTCTTTTGATGAAAATATTATCAAAGTTTTAGAATGTTTATATTTGAAACCAGAAAGTTCTCGAGCTGATTTAAAAGAAATATTAGATTTTTCTGATGACGAAATTGCAGATAGTATTGCCCAATTATCTAATACAAGTCTAATAGTAAGGGTTACTAAAGATGATGTTGAAAATTATAAATTAGGAGAGTCAATTCTTAATTTACTATTGTCTAACCCTAAAAACATTAGGGTTCGCGCTGAAATTCAGAAGAAAATAGGAAGGATGAAGACAAAAATTAATGAATATCAGAGAGAACAAGCTATACAAGGTATAGATAAACTTTCTTTTGATTATATAAATCCATCTTTACCAGACTCTTTAAAGATTTTATTACTTGATCTAAATAAGAGTATTAAAAAGCATAATGATTTATCAATACTATTAGATAGATTTAGTCAGCTAGAATATAATTTCAAGGGACACTTAGAATTTCAGATTGCCTATGGTCGATTATTATTTGAAATGAGAGCTAATGATATGGCTAGAGAACGCTTTAATAGTGCTATATCATGCTGTAATTCGTCTAGAATCGCCAAATACTATTTAGCTTTAATTGATTTTTATGATAATGAATATAGTAACTCATTTAAAAAATTTCGGGATTTATATTTAGATAATGAAATAAAAGGGGAGCTAAGAGAAAAAATTATCGATTATATGTATAAGTCATTATTATACGATAGTAAGTATGAGGAAATATTAGAATTTAGTAAAAAATGGAGAGAATCACAAGTAAGAGGTATCGAAGGTTCTTTTAGAGCCAGAGCAATAAAAAATCTTGCTGAGAAAATTAATATTCCTAAAGATCGAGCTAAAGAAATATTGAGATCTATACATATTTTAGAAGATATATTTAGAAATGACGGATATATAAAAGTAGCCTGTATCCAAATGAAGGCTATAGCTGATGAAATAGCTAAGTTACTCATTTCGACTAAAGATAAACGTGAATATTGGAATTTACATGAATCTATAGAATTTGTGAATTTCATAACAAAACATGTACCTAATTCAATAGATGATATTACATATGGAGATTGCGAATTTCTTATTAAGTTTGTTGATTATATGCATCACCTTCCCAATAAAAATCCATTTCAAAACCTTTTCTGGAAAGATTTTCTTAGTAAGTATAGTACTCTAGTTCTCCTAGAAGAGCTACCATCAGAAAATCATATAGAGGTAATTGTAGAAAAAATAGTATTTTATGATACAGGGAAAAGAGCCAGTTATTTATTCGCTCAATCTCTTGAAAAAGAACGTTTCTTCATTCATTATAGACGAATGTCAAAAGCTTCATATAGATTATGGCCTTCAATAAAAGAAGGCTCAAGATTAGCAATTATTCCTGACTATGAAGGGAAAGAAACGGGTAAAGATGCTCTGGCTAAGGACGTATATATTATTGAACTATAATGATTTTAAATTAAGCAATAACAATAAAGGAGCTGATGTCTTGTCAGTTCCTTTATTTTTTTATACTTTGTTAAACCTTAAGAGGTACGAATTTTTACGACACTTTTTTATCATTATAATAAAATTGAATACTTTCGGTGCAACAACTGTCTCCATAAAAAAGCCAACCTTGATATTTAGTCAACTATTAAATAACAATGAATTCTACAGTGTCGAAAGTTTTTAGACTAAATAATATTTATTTCAAACCTTTTTTAACCAAATCTTCATAACCGCCATGGTTGATTACATTGGTATAGCCTGCATTTTTCAACTCAGTGAGTGCGGCTTCGGCACGACGACCGCTACGGCAGTAAAGATTGAGCGGTACATCTTTATCTGAACCAAGCGCTTTAACACCTTCAATGATTTTATCATGTGGAATATTCACCGCATCTTGTAAATGGCCAGCATTAAATTCTTCGGCAGAACGTACATCAATCCAAACACCTTTTGCTTTTTCCGGTTGTACCATACTTTGTTTGGCTTGCGGGGTAACATCTGCATGAGCAACAAAAGAGGTGGTAATGGCAACCGCTGAAATTGCTGCTGCTAGTAATTTTTTCATCATTCAATCTCCATTAAATAGAAATAATAGGTTTGCTTAATAACTCAGATAGTGTTGTTTATAGTACTCCTAAATAGAATGACAATAAATGGTAAATTAAGCAAAAACACTTGAAAATTTGACCGCACTTTTAATATCTTCCTCTATTCATTATTTCCCACAAGTAAAAGATGTTATTCATAAACTGGTATTTTTCACACAAAGATTTAACCGTACAATCTGCCCCATCAAATAACGAGGAGAAAATAATGAAAAAAATGCCTGTATTGTTTGTTGGGCATGGTAGCCCGATGAATGTGTTAGATAAAGAAAACCCGTTCAACCAGAATTTCAGCCTAATCACACAAAACTTTCCAAAACCAAAATCGATTTTGATGATTTCAGCGCATTGGTACAGTAGCCGTTTGCAGGTTACGTCTGGCAAACACCCTGAAATGATTTACGATTTCTACGGTTTCCCCGATGAACTCAGCCAAGTGCAATATCCTGCGCCCGGTTCGCCTGAGTTGGCGGAGCAAGTGAAGTCATTATTACAGCCAGAAAATGTTGAGCTAAATCCAACACGTGGCTTTGATCATGGTGCATGGGCGGTGTTGAAATTTCTCTATCCCGATGCCGATATTCCCGTGGTGCAACTTAGCCTTAACCGTTTGCAATCGGCAGAATGGCATTTCAATTTGGCAAAAAAATTATCTACTTTGCGTAAACAAGGCGTGTTGATTATCGGCAGTGGCAATATTGTGCATAATCTAAGAGCGATAAGCTGGGAACATATTGATCAAATCGGTGCGGGTTATGACTGGGCATTTGCTTTCCGTGAAACGGTCAATCAGGCGATTGCGACACAAGATGATGAAACTTTGGTGCATTATGACCAGTTAGGTGAAAAAGCCGAGCTTTCTGTTCCAACACCAGATCATTATTTGCCGTTGCTTTACATTATTGCGTTACGCGAACCACAAGATGATATTACGTTTTTTAATGATAATTTGATTGCAGGATCGCTCAGCATGACGTCGTTTTTAGTGGGATAAAAAGGAAAAATCACGGAACCTACACGTGAATTTGAAGCCTTGCGCGCGTTCCAAAAAGCCCGTTACGAAGCTGGTTTGGATGCGGTAAAACTAGATGTATTGGCAGGGGGTTTACAAAAAATAGGTTGCTTAAAAGCGGTCAGATTTTGAAGACGATTTGTAAAAACGCTTTGAAATCTGACCGCACTTTGAAATGAAAAAGAGCGTCTAGGATATTAATTACAGTGACCGCCTTTCAAGAAATACCCTAGAAGTACTATTTAATCAACTGATAAGTCTAAAACAAAAACATCTAACCTTTTTTTCAATTCTTCAGGCATTTGCTTTTGAATTTCTAAATATAATTCTTTCGCGTTATTTATTAGATGATTTTTTCGATTGGCAACCTTTTCATCCACACCGAACCACAATACTAAATAAATACCTTGTCCATCAGCATCTGGATGAATAGTATATAAACGATCCAACTGCGAGTCGAATGCAGAGTAAAGTTCCGAATGCCATTGTCCTTTTACCTCAACTGGTAAAATTTTTCTTTTACCGTTAATCAGCTTAGAAAAAACAAGATCACATCGATTATTATCTTTCATATAGCCTTCACGCATAATATTAACTTGCTGATTTTCAAGCCGTAATCTCAAACGCTCTGCTATACGCTGTGTTGCAGTATTTTCATCAACTCGATTCTGGATATCTATTTCTCCATGATAAAAGATTGATTTTGTAGTAATATCATGTCCATCTAAATCTTTTTGATAATTTCGTAATTCTTCCAATATAACTGCGCGTAAATTTTCAACGCTAATTATTTCATTCTGCTCTAAAAAATTAGCCACTTGATCCGCTGTTGGCATTTGGAAATTTTGGATTGCTAATTTACATAAATAATTAAATCGAATACTTTTTAAACTATTATAAAAATTTCTATATTGACTATTATTCAATAAGCGATCTAGAACAGGTATTGGATTATCTTGATAACTATCTCCTAATTTACCAATTAGTTCACTTAAAAAACGATAAGCTTTTTCTGAATCTGGGCTATCCGAGCCATAAGAGGTAGGTAAATACACTTCTTCCCATTTTTCAATAAAAGCATTCAGAATTAATTCAATTTTGACAGGCGAAAGCATTATCCATTTTGTATAATCACCAAAACTGCCAAAATGCTCTTCTAAAATAAAGATACTATTAACATCTTTAATTAACTCTTGCCAAAAAATCTCATAATTATCATCTAATAGATAAAAAGCGTGAGCAAACCAGAAATTTCTTTTAAATTTAATATCCTCATCTTCTAGGGTAGGAGTTATATTGAGTAATTTTTCACAGTATTGCTGGACGATCTCTTTAAGTTTTTCGCGATCACCAAACTGAATAGCTAACTGTAATAATTCCTTTTGTGCTGAAAAATTCATATCGGGAAAATCTTCCAACCACTCTAAAGGAAGAGTATTTTGCAAAAAGTTAAATGCTTCATCATATGCTAGCCAATTTACTGGTGCACTTTTACACTCCATGCAAGCCAATTGTGGCTCAATATACTCACGTAAAAATTTTTCTGCATCGGCCGGGCTAGAGAATAGACATCTATCTACTTCTTGTTTTAGTCGCTCTCTATCATCAGAATTCACTCCTGGAAAATGAGCAGATAAATTAGTACGTAATGCTGTTAATATCTCCACTGATACAGCATTTAATGTTCCATTCTGTTTTAAAATCTCTAAACAAGAGGCATATAAAATGAACTCAATATACTGAAATTGAGATTGGCATTGTGGCTCTGCTAATTTAGATAAACTTGGCACATATGGCCGTATATAATCCAAACAATTATACAGTGCATCTCTAACCAGTTTCTCATCCCCAAACTCTTCTATAATTTTATTAGGCTCTAGTAAAGTAATTTCAGAAAACCTCAAAAGACAGTTAAAATCTTTTCCACTTTCTATTAATGGCCTATTATTTTGAATATATTGAATATTTTTATAATGAATATTTCGTTGTTTTTTATTACGCTCTCTATATCCTTTTTTTCTACTATCTCTATAAATATTGCGTTTATAACTTTTTTTACCTTCTATATTATTTCTATACCAAACACGCAAAAACGCATTTTTTTCCAATGCTTGCATCCGCATGTGTTGACGTAATAGATTAGCTCCCTTTTGACCATAGAAATTATGTCTAGCCATAAAGTACGACCATAATTCAATATCATCAGTATCAAAGGCTAAA
Source organism: Parahaemophilus parainfluenzae (assembly GCA_032568935.1). Taxonomy (GTDB): domain Bacteria; phylum Pseudomonadota; class Gammaproteobacteria; order Enterobacterales; family Pasteurellaceae; genus Haemophilus_D; species Haemophilus_D parainfluenzae_AE. The sequence goes on along the minus strand of JAWHBY010000001.1, from coordinate 30,907 downwards.
TCAACAATGTATTTGTAATCTTGCGATTGGAAATTTAAGCCGGAATGGCCTTTTTCAAATATATAAAATTTAGTTTCATGAATAGATTTATCATTAAATATATTTTTAAATGCAATTCTAATAATATTTTGTCTTAATTCATTATTTTCAGATAAAATTTTTACCGATAAACTTTCTTTTTTTGTTACAGCATTCTGAAAATATAGATTTTTTGTCCACTCCCAAATCTTTTCAGGATCCCAAGGTTCTTGAACTAGTTCAAAATAGCGATCTAATAGCATACTAATAATTTTACTGATGCCAACTCGGCATTGACAATTATACTTTCTTTGACAAGAGCAAGACAAATTAGCAGATAACTCATTTAACAATGGTATAACTAGAGCAAAACTCAGTTTTTGAATAAATCGCTTAATAAAGAAACGTTCACCAATAACTCTTTCAATACGATAATATGTAGGATATAACCCGGAGCAAATTCTTAAAAATTTAATATAATCATCTATTTCAAATTCAGTATTAGATTTGGCCATCATATCCGCTACGATAGCAAGTGAGGTATTATCCCTAGCTTCAATTAGATATTCCCAAATACCTCGGTAATTAGACTCTTTAATTTTTGCTAAACACTTTCCTGCCAATCTTCGGATATATTTAGATTCAAAGCTAATGTTGCAAACAATACTTTTTAGCTCATCAGTTAGTTTTGAAACTATAGGAGAATCTATTAATAGTTCTAATAACAGTCCTTGTAAATCCCCATCAGAATTATCTGGAGATAACAAACTTTTCAGTTCATCGAGCAATTCATCTGTGAAAAATCCAGAGATACTGAAACTTCGCCATCTATCGCTACGGCGAAAATAAGGATCTTCTTGATTTAAAACTTTTAATTTGGATAGTAGTTTTTTCTTTGAGCAAGGTAATAATAAAGCAGGGTCTCCATTCGATAAAATAGCATAAGGATCTAAATCAATTAGCTCTTCCTGAATGCGTTGATTTTCTGATAATACAGTCATCCAAGCGAACAAACCGCGTAATTCATCACGTACAATATTATTCGGAGCAATAATAGATAAGATTTTGAGCAGTGATAATGGATTGTCTATTGAGGTCAATCTTTTAGCAAGATAATTACCAGCACAATATTCTACAACAATCCTATGAACAGGCCTGTGTTGTTCTATTCCATCACTAGGAAGAAAAAATTGTGTAGATAAAATTTGATTAATATTTTTATCTGAATTTAAAGTAACAATATGCGGGTAGAAACGATTAGATGCTGAATCACTTAAACTAACGCCTTCTGAACCTGATAGCATCAGTTTAGTAAAAACATCTTCTACTAATTCAATTTTTTTAGATGCAGGTAATATATTTCTATCATAAGAATAGCCACTATTATTTTCTTTTGCTAATCCTTCAATAGCCAACTTAAATGCAGAGTAACGATTTGCAAAACATTGATTATTTTCTACATAGGATTTTGAAAATAATTTCAGAAATAAAGGATTAGATAATAGAGGGCTTAACTCAATACTAGCAGCATCCTCTAAAAATTTTTCTACATTTTGATCTGGATAATGGTATAAAAATAGCGCTTTTTGTTCTTGTTCATTAAATTGTTTCAAATAAACTAACAAAGGGTCTTCACCAAAAATATCTCTACAGTATTGTGTATAACCCTCATACCATTCACTAGAACGACTTGATAAAATTATTCTTTCTACCGAGGGTTGGTTAGCCATCACAAGTGCTTTTACTACTGTTGATGAATCAATTTTTACCAACTCATCAAAACCATCAATAGCAAGCGAAGAACACTGCTGTGGATTCGAATGAATAAATATATTTGCAACACTTTTTCTAATACCTAATTGCTCTGACAAGCTATCCAATAAACAACTTTTACCCGCTCCTGGCTCAGCTAGAACAATAATCACTTTATTCTTAAATGAAAGCAATTCAGATTCATTAAATTCTTTGCCATCAGTACTATGTAAAACTCGAGGGAGATAAATTTCTTTATTCATAAGATATACATAAATTGATATTTATATAGTATTCATTCTAGCACTTCTAATTATTTACATATATATTCAATATATTTATTTTTATTACAAAAAAAGACAACCTTTTCAGATTGTCTTTTTTATGTTTATTTCTTCACAGGCTCTACTTCACCCACGGCTTTCTGCGATTTCTCATCCATTTCCACTTTAATATTGTGGTCCACTACCACGTTCATATTAATGGTGATGCCTTCCTTTGGTGTGTCCAATTGAATGGTCGGTGTGCAAGCTGTAAGTGTAAACATTGCCGCAAAAATAAAAAAGTGCGGTTGAAATTTAAGGTGTTTTATCATTTGTCTTGTCTAATTGCTTATAAAGTTTATATTGCAGATTTTGTTCAAATTGTGAGCCATAGTCAATCATATTCCACAATTCAAACATATTTTCTTGGTGCGTATAATTTAACGTTATCGGATTATTGGTTCGCTTGGTTGGATTAAATCCGCTAATACTCGCACGCAATGTCATTTGCCCTTTCGGATCGAGCGTCACCGCCGCATGGGAATTTTGCAGTTCCATTTCTTTTAATAAATCCACCAAGATGTTTTCTGTCCAACCACCTTTTTTCAGTCCTTTCACCATTTCATCCGTTAATTTGATGGACACATTTCCTACTTGTTCCAACGTGCCATTACAAATTAAACATTCCTTATGTCCAAGCCAAAATGGCAGAGTCGCATTGGCGCGGCCGGTTAAGGTGACTTGATTATATTGTGCCAAAGCTAACACTTGGGCTAAATCGATATTGGTAAAAGAAAGTGTCGCCATTTTACTTTGTGGGAAAGTGAGCTGAGGTACCGTCAATTCACCATCAAATAAGGAAAGTTTCACATTTTTTAAGATAAGTGGATTTTTCATGGTATTCGGATAACGCCCGAATAAATCCAATTCCCCATTTGCAACAGAAAGTGCGCCATAGCGAATATTTTGAGTCGAAATATGAATGGGTTTGCCCGAAGCCACTTGTAATGCCTCGTTTTCATAATTCATTGGGAAGCGAATATTCAAGCCATACACTTCACCATCTGGCATGGTGATTTTGCCGCCTTTCAGATTCAGCTCTCCGCCCATTTTCACGCCATTGGTATTAATCACGAATTTGCTCTGTCCTTTGATGCTCCCTTCATGGATTAACCAATTCCATTTTTGTGGGAAGAGTGATTGGAATACTTTTGCGGATTGTTCTTTCCAGCTAATTTCACCTGAAAGTGCACTATTCTGATATACACCCAAAACATCTAAAGGTCCAAGCGAGCCAGCCTTTAAATCACCTGCAAAATTGAAGTTACTGATACTCTTACCATCAATGCCTAAGCCAAAAACAGGCGAAACAAAACGACCGCCATAAGCCAGTTCAATCCAATCAGTTTTCGCTTGTAACAAGCCTCGAATATGTTCTTCTTCATAATCCCAGCGGAGTCGATCTTTAAGTTCCAATGAAAGTGGCGCCATTTTTACCTCTTTCATTTTGACTTCTTTGGAATGAGCAGAAAGTTGATTTAATTCAATATGATCGGCTTCCCAAAAACCCTTACCTTCCATTTTGACTGGCGTATTTAAGGATTTCCAGTTTGCACTTCCATTGATAATCCAATCCCAACGGTTTGTCGCTTGTTTTTCCACCGACTGTAACTTATGTTCTTCATCTCGGAAGTCAAACACGGTTTTAATACCCGCAATAAACTCGTGGGCGTTTCCGTCTAATTTTAGATTGAGATTTTCAAACTGCGGGGTTGTGCCATTCAACGTTGCCTGTAAACGCCCTTCTAAGCCATAACGACCGATAATAATGTCATCTAACGGTAAACGAACATGTAACTTGGTGCCCTCTTGTTCGTTATCCATTTTAAAGACCGACCCCGGATAAAAATACACCACGGGATGCGTAAAAATTCCGCCAAAATGATAGGTTAAATTGGTAAAAGCCACCGTCGAGTTATAACGCAAATCCCCGCGTGTTTTCAGCTCAAAATCTAATTCGTTATTGTCATCGCCACCACCGATTTCACCGTTCTTTCCTGAAATCACGATCTCCCCTTTGCCCATTTCGCCAAAGGTTTGCAAGATCACGTTCATATCAATGCTTAACGGCAATAAGCCTTCTGCCGCACGGTGAATAGATAACCCAAGGAAACCTTTAATCGGTTGATAGCTGTCGAAGGTCCAATAAAATTTCCCCCATGAAATATCCAAACCGTCTTTGGTGAAGACGAAAGGCACATCCAACAACGGCGAATTTGCCGTTAAATCTTGGACATTTAACTGACCATCCGCACCTTGCCACGACACTTTTGCCTCGCCTTTGGTTACAGCAAGTTCTGGGTTATTCCAATTGAATAAAACATTTCCTTGTTGAGGAAGTTGAGAAAGATCAGGCTCAAAATTCGCAGTAAAATGAAGATTATAGGTTTTATCGCCTGATTGCTTGATATCAGTATTACCCGTCCATTGAAAGATTCCATCTCGTGGCGTAATAGTGGATTGGTGATGTAGCTCAAGCCCGTCATTATTCGCTTGGACTTCAAGTGCTAATTGGTTACCGTTATAGTTGGCATCTAACGCCCAATCAGCTGATAAAAAAGGCTGTAAAGCGGCTTGTCTTAGTGCGTCGGTATTTGTTAATTGAACGTGTTTAACTTTAACATCAGAAATAGGCAATGCCGCCCAAAGTGCGGTCAAATTTGGTGGTGTGTTTTCAGCGTTATCGCTTGGTAAATGAGTTAAACAATCATAATTCAAGCTAGCCTTTTCAATATCAAGACTATGCGTATTCCACCAAGTGAGTTGCGCATCATTGAGGTTTACGAGGGTACATTGGTCTGTTTTCACTTTTAGCTCTGGCAGCGTTAAACCTGTTGCTTCCCATTGCCAATCATCGGCTAATTCAATGTGATAATGCGGTGCTAAAAAATGATTTGCAAGTTGTTCCACACGTTTCGGGGTCGCAAAAACGCGTAATAAGCCAACGCTTACTACGATCAAGAGCAACAAAATAATCAAAGCCCACAGGCAACGCTTTCGCATAGATTCCCCAATTACGCGATTACTCAATAAATAGAGGCGTATTCTATCTTATCTCGCCCCAAATAGCTCAACCAACTTATCCCCAAAGAAATAAAATACTAATCCAAAGGCGACAATAATTAATCCGATAAATTTCGTGATATTTACTTCTCGAATCGGCATTCCGATAAGACCAAAATGATCGATAGTAGCTGCAGTAATTAATTGTCCGACGATGATAAAAAATAACATCGCGGTAATACCTAGCTTAGGTGCAAGCAAAACCGTTGTGAAGACGACGATTGCACCAAGTACCCCACCGATTAATTTCCACCAAGGTTGTGAAGGGATAGCAGACAAATTTCCCCATAAATCGGTTTTCACCCAAGCAATAAAAAAGAGAACGATTGTTCCCACGGCAAAAGAAATAAAGGTCGCGATCACCGCTTCGCCACTCATGGCTTTCGCGAGTTGTGTATTAATTGCCGATTGCGTGGCGAGTGCGACACCTGCCGCTAAGGCGATAATGAGATAAACAAAAAACATTGAAACTCCCAACAGAAAATTTGGCTTATTTTAACCTTTTCCTATTTGTCTTGTCGCGAAATGCTTTCCATTCTGAAAAAATAATCAAAAATCTACCGCACTTTGCATTTCATTTATAAATACCTCAAAAGTTGTAAGTCATCTTACCTGTTTATTTGATCTCGATCACCATTTGACTATTCTTGATTTGACGGTAATCTTCAAATCAATACACTTGACTCCATTTGAAGCGATCGTTTGCCTAACGTATTGAAAGCAAAATAGACTGATTTTATCAACTCAATGGGAGGAATATCCATGACCCACATTATCGTTGCAACGCACGGTAAGTTTTCTGAAGAAATCGTCAATTCCGCCGCTATGGTGTATGGCGAAGATGAAAACTGCCATGTCGTGACTTTCTTACCGGGTGAAGGCGGTGAGCATTTAATCGAGAAATATAATGCGATTATTGCCACGCTGCCTGAAAACGAACCGGTGCTCTTTCTGGTTGATTTATTTGGTGGTAGCCCCTATAACGCGGCAAGCCGAGTCGCCAGTGAAAGAAATAATACCGATATCGTCACTGGCATTAATCTACCGATGTTACTAGAAGTGCTCGATGCCAAAGATGGCGCCAGCTTAGATGAATTGGTAGAAACCGCGAAAGAAGTCGGGGTCGCTGCCGTAAAATCCTTCCGTCAACCTAAAGAAAGCAAGCCTGCTCCAACGCCAGCAGCCAAACCAGCTGAAGCACCAAAAACCGCTCCAAATCCAACCGCACTTTCTGGCAATATGAACATTTCCTTGTTGCGTATTGATAGCCGTTTGATCCACGGTCAAGTAGCAACCTCTTGGGCAAAAGCGGTGAAATGTGAAGCGATTTTTGCAGTAAATGATGATGTAGCGAATGATCCACTTCGTCGTGATTTATTACTTCAAATCGCCCCTGAACATTTGAAAGCTTATGTGATTCCTGTGGAAAAAGCGATTAAGGTGTATCACAACCCGAAATATGCAGGCAAAAACATTCTTTGGTTGGTAACCAACCCAACAGACATCCTGCGTTTAATCGAGGGTGGCGTGAAAATTGATAAGGTCAATGTGGGCGGTATGACCTATCGCGAAGGCGATAAACTTATTTCTCAAGCTGTTGCGGTCAACCCAACAGATGTCGCCGCATTTAAACAGCTTTTAGATAAAGGTGTGGAATTAAGCTTACAACAAGTGGCAAGCAGCCCGAAATCAATGCTCACGCACAAAGAGCTTGATGCAATTCAATTTTAATTACGAGGACAATTCATTATGACAACAATGGAAATTATTTTAGTCACGCTCGTTGCCGCCATTTGCGGTATGGGTAGTGTATTGGACGAACGTCAAACTCATCGTCCTTTAGTTGCTTGTACCCTAATCGGTTTAGTATTAGGTAATTTAGAAACCGGTATTATTGTCGGTGGTACCCTTGAATTAGTGGCATTAGGCTGGATGAACGTCGGTGCGGCAATGGCACCGGATGCAGCATTAGCCAGTGTGATTGCGACTATCCTTGTCATCAAAGGCGGACAAGATAAAGGTAGCGCATTAGCGATTGCAATTCCAGTGGCCGCGGCAGGTCAAGTATTAACGATCTTCGTTCGTACTTTAACCATCTTCCTTCAACACAAAGCCGATGATTTTGCCGCAAAAGCGAACTTCCGCGGTATTGAATTCTGTCACTTCAGCGGTCTTGCATTACAAGCGTTACGTGTGGCAATTCCAACTTTCTTCGTTGCATTAGTGGCCGGTACGGATACGGTGACTGAAGCATTGAACGCGATTCCTGAAGTGATTACTCGCGGTTTACAAATCGCTGGTGGTTTTATCGTGGTTGTCGGTTATGCAATGGTAATCAATATGATGCGAGCAGGCGCATTAATGCCATTCTTCTTCCTAGGCTTCGTGATCGCCTCTTTCACCAATTACAACCTTGTCGGTCTCGGTATTTTAGGCACATGCTTAGCGATGATTTATATTCAATTAAACCCACGTTTCCATCAATCCACTGCACCACAAGCAGTTGCAAAACGTGAATTAGCTGACGATGAACTTGAAGGACTATAAGGAAGAAATTATGACTGAACAAACTAAAAAATCATTAACAAAAGGCGATATTCGTAGCACTTACTGGCGTTCAACTTTCTTGCTAGGTTCCTTCAACTTTGAACGTATGCAAGCAATGGGTTTCTGTGTATCGATGATCCCAGCCATTAAACGTCTTTACAGCAAAAAAGAAGATCAAGCCGCAGCATTAAAACGCCACTTAGAATTCTTCAACACCCAACCTTGGGTTGCATCATCTATCATAGGTGTTACTGCCGCGATGGAACAAGAACGTGCAAACGGTAACGATATTGATGACTCCGCAATCAGTGGGGTGAAAGTCGGTTTAATGGGGCCATTAGCCGGTGTAGGTGACCCAATTTTCTGGGGAACATTACGTCCTGTACTAGCGGCACTTGGTGCGGGCTTAGCCATTACCGGTAACCTTTTAGGGCCATTGCTTTTCTTCATCGGTATTAACCTTTGCCGTGGGTTAACTCGTTGGTATGGCTTTAAATATGGTTATGAAAAAGGCACCACCATCGTTAACGATATGGGCGGTGGCCGCTTACAAAAATTGACGCAGGGGGCGTCTATCCTCGGTCTCTTTGTCATGGGCTCACTGGTATCGAAATGGACGAGTATCAACATTCCATTAGAACTTTCTCGCTATAAAAACCAAATGGGCGAAGAAGTGGTTACCACTGTGCAAAGCGTGTTAAATGACCTTCTTCCTGGCCTTGCAGCGTTAGGTTTAACCTTCTTATGTATGTATTTATTACGTAAAAAAATCAACGCTATGTACATCATCTTCGCCCTATTCGGCGTAGGTATTTTAGGCTATCATTTTGGTGTATTAGCCTAATACATTATGATATTGCCTTCCCTCTTTCACTTGAGGGAAGGCAAATTTTTAGCATGACATATAAATCCTATGAACTGGAAAGATCTCATCAAGCCACCACCGGCTGAAGGCTATATTAAAAATTCATCTAATTTAGTGACCGCACTTTTTATTCTGGCGGGCATTCTTTATTACCCCACTAATGGCTATGGTGCCGTCATCGCCTTAATTGCTGCACTAATCGTATTAATCGGGCAAAAAATGCTGATTGCTCAAACCAATAAAGATTTCACAGAAATGCAATTAGCCGAAAAGCAATTCCAAGCAACCCAAAACAGCGACTACCTCCGCTTTATTGAGGCTCGAGCCTCCCAAATGCTGCGCGACAACAAAGTCCTTTCCGAAAAAGGTAAAAAAGAGTTGGAGAGATTACTGTCTGTCGTCAAAACGCATTTAGCCTAGCGACACCAAAATAATCATAACTTTTAGCTATATGAAATAAGCTTTTCTTCTTTTTCTTACTTAAGTTAGAAAGGTATTATCAAGCGGAAATTTATGATTTACCCTTAGGAGTAGTTTATGTCCCAATTTAAAATTCACACCATTGAATCAGCCCCTGAAGCAGCACAAGAAGCTTTAAAAGCCGTACAAAATGCCAATGGGTTTATTCCAAATTTAATTGGTGTTCTTGCGAATGCCCCTACTGCACTTGAAACTTATCGCACAGTCGGTGGCATTAATGGTCGTAACAGCTTAACGGCAACAGAACGCGAAGTAGTGCAAATTACCGCGGCGGTAGTCAATGGCTGTGGTTTCTGTGTAGCTGGCCACACGAAAATCGCTTTAAAAGTGTTAAAACTTGAAGAAGAGCTTGTAAACCAAATTCGTGCAACTGCTCGTATTGAAAGTGATAAAAAACTCGATACTTTAGCGCGTTTTACCCTTGCTGTTATTTTACAAAAAGCAAAATTAACCGAAGCACAGCTTAAAGCGTTTTTTGATGCGGGTTATACCCAAGAAAATGCTATTGATGTGATTTTAGGTGTCAGCCTCGCCACATTATGTAACTATGTGAATAACATCGCTGAAACCCCAATCAACCCTGAATTACAGGCATTTGCATAATCAAGCCAATATTACAATATTAAAAATGCGGTCAAAAATGACCGCACTTTTTTATTCCTTCACAAATTGTTTTATTTGATCTGAATTCAAATGTCCTGGTTGTGCTTTGATAAGATTTAAGTCCTTATCCAATAACAAATTAAACGGATAGCCTAATACATTGGCTCGTTTAATGATTTCACCATTTTCATCCAATAATACCGTGATATTTTTATAGTCCAAGCCTTTATACCAATTGATAAATTTTGAGCTATTTTGTTCGTTCTTTTGTCCTGGTGAGGCAATCGTAATCACATTAAAATCAAGATTCTTTTCTGCACTAAGATCATCAATTTCCGCTAAGCCCGCTAAGCAAATTGGACACCAAGATGCCCACATTTTGATATAAAGCGGTTTGCCTTGATATTGTGATAAGGTGACGGTTTGATTATCCAATGTTTTCAAGGGAACATCAGCCAAAGATACCTTCTCTTGTGCAAAACTCAATTGACTCAAAAACAATAAAAGTGCGGTTAATATTTTTTTCATTTTTTCCTCTTATTTCACAAAGGGAATCAAATCGCCATAGCCTTGTTTTTCCATTTCATCTAATGGAATAAACTTAATCGATGCGCTATTGATGCAGTAACGCAAGCCGCCTTTATCGCGTGGACCATCATCAAATACATGACCTAAATGGGCATGGCCACTGCGACTTAACACCTCAATACGAGTCATATTAAAGCTATTGTCTTTTTGATACTCCGCCACTTCAGCAGCAATCGGTTTAGTAAAACTTGGCCAACCACAACCGGATTCAAACTTATCTTTGGAAGAAAACAACGGCTCTCCCGTGGTAATATCCACATAAATACCCGGCGCGAAATTATCCCAATATTCGTTACTAAAAGAGCGTTCGGTATGTTTGCCTTGCGTCACATCATATTGAAGAGCGGTCAATTTTTGCTTTAATTCTGCATCACTTGGTTTTGGGTATTTTTTATCATCAATTAATGGCTCATCCGCTTTTTTGATGTCGATATGACAATAGCCATTTGGATTTTTCTTGAGGTAATCCTGATGATACTCTTCCGCCTCCACATAATTTTTCAGCGGTTCTACTTCAATTTGAATCGGTTCTTGATATTTGCTTTGTAAGGTTTTTAATGCTGCCTCAATAACGGCTTTATCTTGTTCGTTTTGATAATAAATGCCGGTGCGATACTGTCTGCCACGATCATTGCCTTGCTTATTGATACTGGTTGGGTCGATAACACGGAAATAATATTGCAACAATTTATCTAGCGAAATTTTATTTGGATCGTAAGTGACTTTCACCGTTTCTGCATGATCTGTCGCGTGCAATAATTGATAGTTAGTGGTATCGCCTTTTCCATTAGCATAACCCGAAACGGCATCTGTCACGCCTTGAATGCGTTCCATATAAGCTTCGAGCCCCCAAAAACAACCACCAGCAAGATAAATAATTCGTTGTTCTTGTTTGCTTTCCATTGTCATTTTTTGCTCCTTTGATGAAGTTGGATTATCAGCATACGTTAAACTACTTTGCAAACCGCCAAAAAGTGCGGTCAATATGAGAAATGTTTTTGTATATTTCATTTTCTTTCCTTATTATAGAAAAATCTTCAGCTTACATTTGATTAGACGAAGACAAACCCATTTTCTTACAAAATAAGGCAATTTTTTTACCGCACGTTGTGCAAGGAACCCTTATGCCAAACATACATCTCCGCAATCATTATCAAAAAGCTGTTGTTTGTATGGTGTTAGCTTACATCAGCATTGCCTTAATGGGCGTATTTGTAAAATACGCCTCTGATGAATTACCGTCCAGTGAAATTTTATTTTCCCGCTTCTTTATTGGTTTTGTTTTTCTCTTGCCCTTTTTGATTAAAGATGGAGATTTCAAAGTCGATATGTCGCAATGGAAATTTCTCGTTTTGCGCAACCTCGCCGGCATTGCCAGTATGTTGCTAACCTTCTACGCCATTAAATATTTGCCGATTTCTATTGCGATTTTATTGATGAATACGTCCGCACTTTTTGTGCCTTTACTACTATTTTTCTTTAAAGTCAGAACGCCATTAAAAGTATTAGCTTGCAGTTTTATGGGTTTTATCGGTGTATCCATCATTATGCTGACCAACGGTTCAATGAATATCAACCCTATCCATGTAGGCTATGCTTTGGGTGCTGCAGTATTGGCTGCGATGGCGTTTATCAGTTTACAAGAGCTCAATAAACACAACTCACCTAAAAATATCGTGTTTTACTTTCACTTATTAGGCTCGATTTTGTTGCCGCTCTTTTTTATTGCTCAATGGGAAATACCAACACTACATGGATTCACATTACTGCTTTTAGTGGGTGGATTCGGTCTTATTTTCCAATTATTACTCACTCGCGCCTTTAAATACGCGCCTGCCAATGTCATTACGCCTTTTGCTTTTACCGGTGTCATTTTTTCCAGTATCTGTGACTGGTTATTCTGGGATAACGTACCAAGCCTAAATTTCTGGATTGGTTCATTAGTCATTATTATTGCCGTCAGTTTACTTGCCAGAATGCGGGCAAAATAGAGAGATCCGACCAAATAGCTAAAATATAACTATTCTCAATAACATTGTTTGAATGTATAATCCTAATGCTTTTTATTATTGAGGACACAACATGAAAAAATTATTAAAAACCACTTTAGCTTCTGCATTATTAATGGCGTCTGCATTTGCTAGTGCCGTGACGGTTAAAGATGCAAAAGGTGAATTTACCCTTGATAAAACCCCAAGCCGTGTTGTGGCATTGGAATATTCTTTTGTGGATGCTTTAGCCCAAGTCGGAGTTAGCCCAGTAGGTGTGGCCGACGATAACAAAATCGATCGTATTTTGCCGCAAGTGCGCGAAAAAATTGCTGCATGGCAATCCGTTGGCACGCGTTCTCAACCGAGTCTTGAAGTGATTGCTTCCCTCAAACCCGATTTAATTATTGCCGATCCTTCCCGTCACACAGCGGTGTTTGAAGAATTGAAAAAAATTGCGCCAACAGTGATGTTCGATTCTCGTCATGAAAGCTACCAAGAAAATCTTGAAACCGCGCAGAAAATTGGTGATTTAGTCGGTAAAAGTAGCGAAATGAAAGCAAAAATCAATGAACATAATGATTACATTGCCAACATCGCAAAAAATTTAGGTGTGCAAGGCAAAAAAGCCTCATTTGGTACTTCCCGAGAAGATAAATTTAATATCCAAAATGACAATGGCTATGTGGGAAGTTTCTTAACGACATTAGGTTTTGCGCCAACTAAACTCAATAGCGATCAAGCTTTCGTGGAAATCAACCTTGAACAATTAGTAATGGAAAAACCGGAATACTTGTTCATTGCCCATTATCGTGATGAAAGTATTGCGCGCAAATGGGAAGCTGAGCCACTTTGGAAAGCCATTCCTGCCGTAAAAGCAAATCATGTTTACAGCGTTGACTCGGACATGTGGGCTCGTGGTCGTGGCTTAGAAGCGAGCAAAATTATGGCGAAACAAATTGAAGGTTTCGTGAAACAAAAATAATGATGAAGTCTACTTTCCGTTGGGGACTTCCCCTTATCATTCTGGCTTTCCTATTATGGGGAAGCCTGTTTTTGTATTATCCCATCGAAATTCGACCGCTTGTAGCTTTACAAGCGTTCCTCCCCGATGGCGACGAAATTGCCAAAATTACGGTAACCGATTTACGCCTACCGCGTGCATTAGTTGGCATGATTTTAGGTGCAAATCTTGCGGTGGCGGGGGCGTTGTTACAAACCATTACGCGCAATCCGCTTGCCTCCCCTACGCTACTCAGCGTGAACTCGGGTGCTAGTCTTGCAATGGTAACCGCCAGTGCGTTTAGCCCCTTGATTCTTTCTGGTTATAGCATTGCCTTAGTGGCTAGTATCGGTGGCGGTCTGAGTTGGTTTGTGGTGATGCTGATCAGCAATGGCTGGAAAGACAACAGTGGAGATCGTAGCCGAGTGATTTTAGCAGGGATTGCCGTATCACTACTTTGTGCAGCACTCACTAAATTGGTGCTGATTATCGCGGAAGATCATGCCTTCGGTATTATGAGTTGGCTAGCTGGCGGCATTGCACATGCTCGTTGGAATGAATTATTGACGTTATTTCCGTTCTTTATTTTGACCGCACTTTTCTGTCTATTCTTTGCTAGTCGTTTAAATTTACTCAATTTAAGCGATGAATCTGCGCGTTCGTTAGGCATCAATCTCTTCCGTTTACGTTGGTACGCTAACATCATGGCGTTATTGATTGTAGGTTCAAGCGTGAGTGTTGCTGGCCCAGTAGCCTTTATCGGCTTACTCGTGCCCCATCTGGCACGCTATTGGATTGGTTATGACTTGCGAAAATCGCTCCCTATGGCGATGTTACTCGGCGCAATTTTAATGCTCGCTGCAGACACCATTGCCCGCGCGGTCAACTTTCCTAGCGAAGTGCCTGCTGGTGCGGTGCTTGCCTTAATCGGTGCCCCAGTCTTTGTATTATTTGCCAGAGGAAGACACTAATGCGAACCTCTCATGTATCTTTTCGCGCTATCGGCTTTTATGTCATTACGCTTAGTCTGATGGTACTACTCTTTGGGTTGAGTATTCGTCTCGGCACTTATACGCTTTCCTTTGAAGAAATTTGGGCGGCCTTTCAGCCTGACGATAAAAACTATTTTACCTTGATGGAATATCGCCTCCCCCGTGCGGTGTTAGCGATTTTATTAGGCGGCGCCTTAGCAATTTCCGGTGTGCTAGTGCAAAGCGTAGTGCGTAATCCGCTTGCTTCTCCCGATATTTTAGGGATTAACAATGCGGCGGGGTTGGTTGCTGTTTCGGTATTGATGTTCCTACCAAACTTAGCATTTTACTGGATGCCAATTTTTGCCTTTTTAGGCGGTGTGCTCTCTTTTGTCATTTTATGGATCGTGTGCGGTTTTAACTTCCGCCCTATCAAAATGGCAATCATTGGGGTCGCACTTTCCGCATTGTGGGCAGCCATTAGTCATTATCTGATGCTTACCAATCCGGTCGAGATCAATACGGCAATGTTATGGCTTACAGGAAGCCTATGGGGGCGCAGCTGGTCTTATTTAAATGTGGTATTGCCATGGTTAGTGGTATTGCTACCCTTGCCATTTATTTTCTGTCGCGATCTCGACACCCTTGGTTTAGGTGAAAACAAAGCCTCCACCTTGGGCGTGACGGTAAATAAAGTGCAAATTAGCGTTTTAGTGCTAGCGGTGGCCCTTTCCACTACAGCCGTGGCAATTTGTGGTCCGATTGCCTTTTTAGGCTTAGTTGCGCCGCATCTTGCTCGTCGTTTAGTCGGTGGCAGACATCGCACCCTATTACCGGCAGCCTTGATTATTGGCGCCCTCTTATTACAACTTTCGGATATTTTGGCGCGGGTGATTGACCCACCAACGGAACTGCCGGCAGGTATTCTGACCGCGATTATCGGTGCGCCATATTTCTTCTACTTATTGATGAGAACTAAATAATGAGCATTGAAATCAATAATTTATCTTTAGGTTATCAAGATAAACTCGTGGTTAAAAATCTGTCGCTAAAATTCCCGAAAAATAAAGTGATTGCGTTAATCGGCCCAAATGGTTGCTGTAAGTCCACCACATTAAAAGCGGTGGCTCGCTTGCTTAAACCGAAGCAAGGCTCAATCACCCATAAAGGTCAGGATATTTGGCAAAAAAGCCCTAAAGAATATGCCCAAGAATTGGCTTTTCTCCCGCAACAACACCTGGTACCAGAAGGGATTAAAGTACGCGAATTGATCGCTTACGGGCGTTCGCCTTACTTAAACCTCTGGGGTAAACTCAGCCCAAAAGATGAAGAATTGGTGACTTGGGCGATGGCACAAACGCAAACTGCCGAACTTGCTGAACAGTTAGTTTCTGATTTATCTGGTGGTCAGCAACAACGCGTCTTCTTAGCCATGACACTTGCGCAAGATGCTGAATTAGTGCTACTCGATGAGCCTACCACTTATCTGGATTTAAACCGCCAAGCAGAACTCATGGGCATGATGCGACAAATGCAACAAAACGGCAAAACCGTGATTACGGTGTTGCATGATCTCAACCAAGCCTGCCGCTATTGCGATCACTTAATCGTCATGAAAAAAGGTGCAGTGATGGCACAAGGTACACCTGATGAAGTGATGACCGAAGAGTTGCTGAAGGATGTGTTTGATTTGGATGTCATTATTCACCGAGATCCCATTAGCAACACCCCAATGTTTATTTTAAAGTAATAAAAAATACTATCTTTCTAGACCTTAAATAGGTGTATTTTTATTTTTTATAGATAAGCTATTTGCATTTAAAATAAATCAATACAAATATATTTCAACAACTACTCCGACCAGATAAAGGAACTCTATACCATTATTCCTGTCTGAAATAGTAAGTTATTAGATAGATTAAATACTACTTATTGTTGTTGGAATAAAAAATGAAATCTCTATCCCAAGCATTTCAGGCGGTGCTATTGACAGGCGTGATAACCTCAGTAGCACCGTCAGTTTATGCTCAAAAATCAATTACGGATATTGAACGAGAAGATATTATTATCTTTTCTAGGCAAGGAGATGCCCAGTTAAACCAAGCTATTCCTAGGCTTGAGGCCCTATTTGACAAAACTCATGATGCAAAGGTTCGTGATGACTTAATAGCATTATATCTAAAAGTCAATAAATCAGATAAAGCACTTTCACTGTGTGAAAATTGTAAGCTTACTCAATTTTCCCAAAATGAATTAGAAAACTTGGGAAAAGCGGCTCGAAATGAAAAGCAATATAATCAAGCACTTACCTTTTATTTACAACTACAAAAACTCTCCCCTAAAAACCCTAATGGATGGCTTGGTGCCGCGTTAGCTGCGACAGAAAATAAAAACTATGATGTGGCTAAACATGCATTAAATAGCTATAGAAAACACTTTGGGCTAGATAATGCCTACCTTGATGCTGAAAGTTACTTACTTGATTTTACTGAATCTGATATGGCTAAACTTGGCCGTTGGCAACGTCAATTAGAAAAGAATCCTAAAAATCTTACTTTAATGAAAGAGCTATATCGTTTAGCCTCAAAGTATAACGTTCAACCATTACGAGAAAAACTGCAAAACAGTTATCCAGAACAATTTAATTCTAAAGATATTATGTGGTTAGAACATGATAAGGTTATCATTTCTGCAAAAAATGCCTCAACAATAACACAGCAAGAAAGATCATTTGATGAATTAACCGCACTTTTAGCAAAAATTAATCCTCAACACCCACTCTACCAACAGACATTACAAGATCGTTTTGTAGTGGGCGTTCGGCTAAATAAATTCAACGAAATTGATGATGACTTTCAATTATTGCAATCTCAGCCTAATACACCTGATTATTTAGAAGAAGCCTTTGGTGATTACTGGATGGCAAAAGGCTCGCCACATAAAGCTCTAAGCACTTATCAAAATATTGAACAAAGAGCATCAAAAAATAAACGTGCGGTAAGTGATGTTTTGCTTCAAAAATTATCTCTTGCTGCAAGTGATGCTGGAGAATTTAAGTTAGCTCAAAAGTATTTAGAGCAAATAACATCTAATGCTTATATCAATGATTATACTAGAACATCTAGAATTATAAATCCTAGCTATGACTCTCGATATTTCGGTTTAGCTCGCCTTGCATTATGGCGAGGGAATAGTCAATTAGCTCAACAACTTATTGACGATCGTGTATTCAATAAAACCCCTGGTGACCCATGGGTAATGTTACAAAAATCAGAATTAGAAAAAAATCGAAGAAACTACAACGATGCTAAATTTTGGTCTGAAAAAGCAAGCTATTTTTTAAATGACAACGATCAACAGGAAGTTCGCACCAGCCTAGCTGAAATTGCCTTAAGTCAAAATGATTTACCAACAGTTTCAAAAACGCTTGATGCAATGAATGAAGAACAACGTCAGTCAGCACAATCCCTTATTAAGCATTATGAACAAGCACGTTCTGGCAAAATTGTAGGGAGTGTCGGCTTACAGCATCGCACCTCACCAATAAGTTATAGCAATGAAAGTAGCCAAGATTATGCGATTTACACACCGAAAACAGCAAATGGTCACGATCTCTACGTTCATTATTTAGAAACTCGCTCTCCTTATGACAAAGAAAGCCTTATTTCTCGCCGAATTGGTGTAGGAACAGAGCTCAATTTCTATCCACTCCAAGTGAAAATGGAAGGCGGGAAAGGCATTAAGCTTAATGATAAAGCCTATTTCTCGACGGAAGCAAATTATACCCTAAACCAACATTGGTCATTTAATTTAGATGCCAATATTAATGGTAGTGGTACCCCAGTTAAAGCTATTAATAAAGGTGTGTATACCAAAGATATTGGTTTCTCTACTACATATTCCTATTCCGATATTTTCCAAGCTGGGCTAGGTGGGGGCGTCATGAAATTTGATGACGGCAACTTAAGAAAAGAAGCCAATATCTGGTTGAAAATCAATACATTCAAACATGACCGTTGGGTGCTAACCAATAATTTCAGAGTCGATTACAGCAAAAATAAAACCATTGATTCTGCTGAATATTACAACCCAGCAAAAGCGACAAGCTTGGAATTCGGTGCGGATTTAAGTTACTACCAACCACTTAATTATGGCTTAGTCTTAAATCATCATCTGAAAGCTAGCGTGGGTGTTTATAAACAGGCAGAACTCAGTCGAGAAAAAATGTGGTCAATCAGTTATGGTCACAACTGGCGTATTGGAAAACGCTACGCAATATCTTATGAAGTTGGTCGTAAAAAAAATATTTATGATGGCTCAGCTGAATTTAATAACTTTGGAAATTTAACTTTTTCAATTTATTACTAATTAATTCTATTTAAGCGGTACTATTTTATGAAATCTCTAAAAAATATTTTCAGAGCAATTATTTGCTCTATTTCTCTTTTATCTGCTTTTTCTTTTGCTCAAGAACGCTATAGTGTTCTGGCTTATCATTCGGTCGTAGATGAAACTGCATCTAAAGATAAAAAAATCTATTTTCCACAAACCATTTCGGCCGAATTGTTAATTAAACATTTCAACTGGCTTAAAGAAAATAAGTACAACATTATTAGCTGGCAGCAAGTCATTGATGCGGAAAATGGGAAAGGTACATTACCCGATAATGCAGTACTATTAAGCTTTGATGATGGTTACGAAACTATGTATAGCGTTATTTTTCCACTATTAAAAGCGTACAACTATCCAGCTATTTTTGCACCTGTAACCAGTTGGTTGGATACACCTCAAAATCAAAAAATTCATTATGCCGATAAAATACTAGATCGTTCCGTCTTTGCTACCTGGGAACAAGTAAAAGAAATGGAGCAAAGCGGTCTAGTTGAAATAGCCTCTCATACTCATGATATGCATAAAGGGGTAAATGCTAACCCTGCTGGTAGCAAAATACCTGCAGCAATCGTACCTGAATATAAAAATGGTCAATATGAAACTAAAGAATCCTATCAAAAAAGGTTATTAGAAGATTTTAAACATTCATCTCAAACTATTTTCAATCATATTGGGAAAAAACCTCGAATTATAGTATGGCCTTATGGACAATTTAATGATATTGCTGTTGAAACAGCTAAACAAACAGACATGCCCTATCATTTTTCTTTAGGAGAAAAGCTTATCAACAAGGTCGGGGATAGACATATCGGCCGTTTATTGTTAAATACTGAAACTGACTTAGCCACAATAAAAAACTATTTAAACAGAGTAGATGAAGAACGTAAAATTCAACGTGTAGTGCATATTGACTTAGATTATGTTTACGATATAGATAAAAAACAGCAAGCTAAAAATCTTGATAAACTTATTGAAAGAATTCATAACTATGGAATTACAACCGTTTATCTTCAAGCGTTCTCTGATCCGGATGGGAATGGTGTAGCTGACGCTTTATATTTTCCAAACCAATATCTACCTGTTCGAGATGATATTTTTGGCCGTATAGCATGGCAATTACAAACCCGTGCTGGTGTTGAGGTATATGCTTGGATGCCTGTGCTTGCCTTTGATTTACGTAATAAAGTAAAAGATGCAGAATATGTTATCGATAGCCGTACTGGAAAGCCATCAAAAGAGTCATATTTACGTCTTTCCCCCTATAATCGTAAGAATATTGAAATTATTAAATCTATTTACAACGATTTATCTTTCTATGCCAAATTTAACGGCATTTTATTCCATGATGATGCATTTCTAACTGATTTTGAAGGAAACGAAGGTAATCATGCAACTGGAGTTGTTAGCTCTCAAGCCAAACAAAAAACACTAGATCTTATTAGCTTAACCCACCAACTTAGTGATGCCTTAAAACCTTATTTCTTACGTGGCTCTTACTCGCTTAAAACTGCTCGTAATCTTTATGCATCAGTTATAACTGATCCAAATGCAGAAGAATGGCTAGCTCAAAATTTAAAAACGCTCACTGAAAATTATGATACAACCGCAATTATGGCAATGCCATATATGGAAAACGAGCATTCTATTTCAGAAAAAGAAGCTCATCGATGGTTCTCATCTCTCATTGAAAAAGTCAAAGCGCAAGTGCCATTAAATAAAGTCCTATTTGAATTTCAAGTAGTGAATTGGAGAACCCAAAAGCCAATTCCAGAAGTAGAACTCATTGATTGGATGAAATTACTGCAACAAAACCGTATTTATAGTTATGGTTACTACCCAGACAATTTCTTAAATAATCAACCTAACCTAGGCAAAATGAAACCGCACTTTTCAATAAATACTAATGTGGGTAAACCATAAGGATTGATTATGAATCAACAATTCTTAGAAATGCTTAGCATCTTCGTATTTATGTATCCTGCTGGAATGGCAATATATTGGGTAACTGCAAGCCTCTGTTATTACCTTTTTATGGAAGGAAAGCTCGGGCAACCAACTTTCCAGCAAATGCCAAAAGAGCGAGTCCCAATGGTCAGCATTATGGTGCCCTGCTACAACGAGGGAGATAATTTAGATGAGGCTATCCCTTATTTACTTCAGCTTAGATACCCAAATTATGAACTCATCTTTATCAATGATGGTAGCAAAGATAACACGGGTGAAATTATTGAGCGTTGGGCAAAAGAAAACAAACGCATTGTTGCACTTCATCAAGAAAACCAAGGTAAAGCCAGTGCATTAAATCATGGCCTATTAGTCGCTAAAGGGGAATACGTCGCTTGTATTGATGGCGATGCCGTATTGGATTTTGATGCTATCGATTACATGGTCCAATCCCTTGAATTAAACCGTTCTTATGGTGCCGTTACAGGTAATCCTCGTGTACGTAACCGTAGTACCATCTTAGGTCGATTACAGGTCTCTGAATTTAGTTCCATTATCGGTCTAATCAAACGAGCACAAAGCTTAATGGGAACAATCTTCACTGTATCTGGCGTATGCTGTCTATTTCGAAAAGAAATAATGGAAGAAATTGGCGGCTGGAGTACCAATATGATCACTGAAGACATAGATATCAGTTGGAAAATTCAAACCGCTGGTTACAACATAATGTATGAACCTAGAGCCTTATGCTGGGTATTAATGCCTGAACGCATTTCCGGTTTATATAAACAACGTTTACGTTGGGCACAAGGCGGAGCTGAAACTATTCTGAAATATTTCCCACAAGTCTGGCGATGGAAAAACCGCCGTTTGTGGCCTATGTACGCAGAATATTTAGTTACTGCGAGTTGGGCAATTTTATTAGTTATATTGGTTGCACTTGCACTATACCGCAAGTTTATTTTAGGTATGGGTATTCAAAACATGGAATTGTTTGAAACGAATATATCGATCATGTTTTTTTCCTTCTTCTTACAGTGCCTCTTAAGTCTATACATAGATTCACGTTATGAAAAAGGATTGATCCAATATGGAATTTCTTGCATTTGGTATCCCTATGTTTATTGGTTACTCAATACCGTAACACTGCTAGTAGGGATTCCAAAAGCAATTTTTAGAAACAAGTCCAAATTAGCTGTATGGACAAGCCCTGACAGAGGAGTTTAAATATGACAACGGCTACTTTACAACAATTGATGGTAATTAATAAAGGTAGAAGCCTTCCATTACTGATAAAAACCAAAAGCGCTTTATTAGATATTGCTACATGGGCTTTATGGGGGTATGTCATCACTTTTGTAGCAAGATATGCGGATCGCATCTTCACCAAACCAATTATTGATAGTTTATTATTCCTTGATATTGTCAGTATTATGTTTACTGTATCAGCAGTATTGGTAGTATTGGCTTATGTTTGGTCTATTCTCACCGTAGCGAAAGAATAACTCACAAAAAACCTTAATATAAAAAACCGCACTTTGATTTGAAAACCAAAGTGCGGTTATTTTTAGGGATGTTTAATTAGATACGATATTCTCTAATTAAGCTTTTGGACCTGCTGCGATAAGCGCTTTACCTTCTGCATTCGTCGCATATTTCTCAAAGTTTTTCACGAAACGTCCAGCAAGATCTTTTGCTTTTGCTTCCCATTGTGCTTTATCCGCATAAGTATCACGTGGATCTAAGATCGCAGGATCTACGCCAGGTAATGCTTTTGGAATGGCTAAATTAAAGATTGGTAACTCGCCCATTTCTGCTTTTTCGATAGAACCATCTAGGATTGCATCGATAATACCACGAGTATCTTTTATTGAGATACGTTTACCAGTACCGTTCCAACCTGTATTAACTAAATATGCTTCTGCACCGGCGGCTTGCATACGTTTAACTAACACTTGAGCATATTGTGTTGGGTGGAGAGTTAAGAACGCCGCACCGAAACATGCTGAGAAGGTTGGAGTTGGTTCAGTAATACCACGCTCTGTACCCGCTAATTTAGCGGTGAAACCAGATAAGAAGTAATATTTGGTTTGCTCTGGTGTCAATTTAGACACTGGCGGTAATACACCGAATGCATCCGCAGTTAAGAAAATTACTTTTGTTGCGTGACCTGCGCGAGACACCGGTTTAACAATATTATCAATGTGATAAATTGGGTAAGATACACGAGTATTTTCAGTTTTAGAACCATCGTCAAAATCAACTGAACCGTCAGCACGAACAACGACGTTTTCTAATAATGCATCGCGGCGGATTGCACGATAAATATCCGGCTCATTTTCTTCTGAAAGATGGATAGTTTTCGCATAGCAACCACCTTCAAAGTTGAAGATACCTACATCATCCCAACCGTGCTCATCGTCACCGATTAATTCACGTTTTGGATCGGTAGAAAGTGTGGTTTTACCTGTACCTGATAAACCGAAGAAGATTGCTACATCACCGTCTTTACCTACGTTAGCAGAACAGTGCATTGCACCTACACCTTTAAGTGGTAGGAAGTAGTTCATCATGGAGAACATACCTTTCTTCATTTCACCACCGTACCAAGTACCACCAATTAATTGAATGCGTTCAGTTAAATTGAATGCGACAAAGTTTTCAGAGTTCAAACCTTGCTCTTTCCAATTTGGGTTGGTACATTTAGAACCATTCATGACTACGAAATCAGGTTTAAAGGTTTTTAATTGTTCTTCTGTCGGACGAATGAACATATTTTTCACAAAGTGTGCTTGCCATGCTACTTCCGTCACAATACGAACCGCAATACGGTCTTTTTCACTTGCACCACAGAAACCATCCACCACAAATAAACGTTTACCAGAAAGTTGTTTAGTCACAAGACCTTTCAAGCTTGACCAAGTTTCTTGAGTCATTGGTTTATTATCGTTTTTTGCTACATCAGAAGTCCACCACACAGTATCTTTTGTGGTATCATCTAAAACGATGTATTTGTCTTTCGGGGAACGACCGGTAAAGATCCCTGTATCAACAGCCACCGCGCCAGTTGTGGTAAGTGTACCTTTTTCAAAGCCTTCTAAACCTGGTTTTGTTTCTTCTTCAAAAAGTTGTTCATAACTTGGGTTATAAACCACTTCTTTTACATCATGAATACCAACGGCTTCAAGTTCTTTAATTACGTTTTTAACATCAGTCATAGTTCACCTCTTGATTAAAGTTTAAAAATTTTTCCTATGCTTATTGTATGGGAATTGTCAAAAAAAAAATGTTAAGTAGATCTCATTTTTGAACATTCATTGGAAAATTCTACCCCTTTTTAGGTGGTTTAAAAGGCTAGGATACAACAAGGTTGATTTACCCATCACATTTTCGATATAGTGAGAACCATTATCAACTAAAAACTCGATAACCATGTTCTCATTTCTGCGTTTATTCTTTTTATTTTATCTGCTGATATTTACGCAAAGCACGCAAGCAGAACCCGACTTTAAGATTCCTCCTATTCAAGAAAGCATGAAAAAAATGTATCAAATTCAACAAAAAGATTTTACCTTTGAAGACAAACATTACCGTTTGTTCATTGCGGTACCGCCAAAAACATCGCAAAAACTGACCGCACTTTACACTTTAGATGGCAATGCACAATTTCCAATGGCGGTGAATGCTGTCAATCCCAATAAACCACTCCCGCTTATTGTTGGTATCGGTTATGTCTCTGATAAAGCCTACGTCATTGAAGAACGCACTAGAGACTACACTTTTCCGGCTGAAGGTACTGAATTTGCCAAAGGAGGGAAAGCTGCCGATTTTTTACGTTTTATTCAACAAGACGTAAAGCCTTATATTGAACAGCATTTCGATATCAATAAGGAAAAACAATATTTCTTTGGTCATTCTTTTGGTGGATTATTTGGATTGTACGTGCTCTTCCATCAACCAGATTTATTTCAACATTACACATTGGCAAGCCCTTCTCTTTGGTGGGGAAACGGCTCATTTTTACCTCAAAATGAGCCATGGATTAGCCAAAAACCATCACATATTCTGATTACATTAGGCTATTATGAAGAGCATCCTGAAGAGGATCCGAATATGACTGAAGAACAATTACAGCGTATTAATCAACGGAAAAAAATGCGAACAATCAATGCGCATCAATTAGCGAAAATATTGGAAAAACAAGGTAATTCCGTAGAGTTTATTTCCATTCCCAATAAAAATCATGGTGGCTCGATTCCAGACGCTATCAAACATTGTTTGGAACAAGTTCAACCATAAAAAAATCCCCGTCATCATGAACGGGGATTTTTCTTATTGGGCTTGTTTAAGTTTATCAATGGCTTCTTTATTGAAGAAGTAATGTGTGCCACAACATTCACACTGCATATCAATGCTGCCTTTATGCTCTTCTAAAATTTCATCAATTTCAGCTTCTGGAATCAGTAATAATGCTGCCCCAGAACGCTCAGATGAGCAACCACAGAAGAAAGAAACTGATTGCGGTTCAAAAACCTCCACAACTTCTTCGTGATATAAACGATAAAGCAATTCTTCTGCAGGTAATCCAAATAGCTCCTCATCTTTGACTGTTGCAGCTAATGTAGTTAAATGCTCAAAATCTTCTGGTGTACCTTGGCCATCTGGCATAATTTGTAACAACATCCCTGCCGCCACGGGTTTGCCTTC
The DNA here is from genome assembly GCA_032568935.1 of Parahaemophilus parainfluenzae. Classification (GTDB taxonomy): domain Bacteria; phylum Pseudomonadota; class Gammaproteobacteria; order Enterobacterales; family Pasteurellaceae; genus Haemophilus_D; species Haemophilus_D parainfluenzae_AE. The sequence continues at coordinate 5,663 of JAWHBY010000001.1, read as the reverse complement.
ATATTCACCCGTGCGAATAATAAGCTGGGTTTGTAATTGCTCTGAACGGACAAAATAGTCTTCTAAACATTCCGTAATGGTTGGTTTATCTAAACCGATAACGCCTTGATAGCGCTCACCCTCGGTTGGTGCAATCGTAATAACTAATACGCCTTTGCCGATCATATCATGTAGGCTCATGCCGTCTTGAATATCACCTTGCACACGTGCTAAAGCACGAATTTGTTGCTGATCATTGCCATTAACTAAGGCTAATTTTAATGGACCATCACCTTGGATTTGAACCGTAATATTACCGTTAAATTTTAATGTTGCTGTCAACAAATTCGTCGCCACCATCATCTCACCTAATAAGTTTTGTACAGCTTTGGGATAATGATGGGTATTCAGGGTATCAGTGAAAGTTTGGTTTAATCGCACCCATTCACCACGCACTGCACGGTTTTGAAAAAGGTAACGGTAAAGTTTGTCATTATCTTGAGTGTAATTCATTATGTGTTCCTATTTATTCTTTGAATGAAAAGTGCGGTTAATTTTACGCATAAATTGTGAGTGGTTTATCTGATTTTTCGTCTCTAGTATTGAAGTCAATATTCAAAAACGGCGTTTTTTGTTACCGCACTTTGTGCCTGTGCAGTATTATGGGGATGAAAATCAAAATTACAAGCAAAAAGAAAAGCGGATAGCTTTCACTATCCGCTTTATCAGATTAAACTGATAAATTACCAATATGCACGTAAACCGATAACCGTTTTGAAATCACGGCTACGATCAAGCTGTTTACCAGAGTCTTTATCAAAGGTATTCTCGTATTTAGTACGAGTCGCTTGCCATTCAATAAATGGTTTCACTTTTACTGAACCTTGTTTAAATACATAGTACTCGGTACCCACTAAGAACTGGCGATCAGTTGATTTTGAATATGCAGAACCTACAGGTAAAGTTTTCTCTGTTTTATAAGAATACATTGCATATACATTCCAATCTTCATTTAAACCCTGGCGAATCACTGCAGTTACTTCATTATTTTTTACTTTGTTACCTGCACCACCTTTATTTTTAGTATCTTTGTGAGCAAGGTCTAAACCATAAGTAGTGTGAACAAAGTTATATGCTAAACCTAAAGCATAAGCATTGCTGTAATATGCTGTTTTATTAGCATTTTCAGAAATTTGACGAGTGAAACCCGCTGCTACAGTTACATTTTGGATACTATCAATTTCGTGATTGAAGATAAGACCTGTACCCCAAGTGTTTTTACGGTTATTTTTTAAATCTACATTTTTGATGTTACGTTTGCTTGAACCACCGTAATACGCACCAAATTTCACTTTATTTGACCCATAATCACCGTTATAAACATATTGTGTTACACGACGAGCTGAAGTCTCTAATAGGCCATCAGTCAAGCTGTAAGTATTTGCTAAGTCACTTTGTTTTACTTCATCAGTGATAGTCACCATGTTACCGTAAGTTAATTCACCGAATTGTTTGTGACCAAAACCAGCATAAAGTTGGTGAGTATAAACATGGTCAAAATCATGTTGTGAAGGTGCTTCACCACGCATACGCCATTCAGCACGACCTAAAGCATAGAAATCGCCACCCAAGCTTTGTTTTAATTTAAAACCAAAACGTGAACCGTTATTATCAACTGCGTGGTTGATGTGTTCTTTAGTTACATCACCATTTACATAGTTGGTTTTGTTAGAGGTACTTTCCCATTTAACACGTAAAGAACCGTAAAAATCAACATCAGTACCAGTTTGGTCAATGTGGAAGTTATACGCTTGTGCAGAACCTGCTGCTAGTGCAGCTACAGATAAAGCAAGAAATGTTTTTTTCATAACGCTTTCCCTATTATTTAATGGAGTTAATAAAAATTGAACTTTTTTAGTCTATACATCACAACCCAAATGTGTCAATCTTAAATTTTTCCAACTATCAGAAAATAGACAATATTTTGACTAAAATTAATCTAGATCAATACATTTCCAATTATGCTACAAATTATTTAATTAATGTACTTAGGCTAGAAAGAACCTGCTCTGAAGTAATATTTCCCATTGAATTCGCTGTTAAATAATGCTGATTTTTACCATAACAGCCAATTAAGGTCGGATCAGTTGCGCCATAAAGCGTAATATTAGGTTTATCCAATGCTGCAGTTAAATGAGCAAGCCCTGTATCTACGGATACCACCGCTTTCGCATTAGTAATTTGATCAGCCAATTCATTTAATGAAAGCTTAGGTAAAATCATGGCATGAGGCAAGCCAGAAACTAATCGTTCCGCTCTCGCCTTTTCTTTTTCATTCCCCCAAGGCAAACGAATTTGAATAGAAAGTGCGGTTAGTTTTTCGATTAAATTTCGCCATTCTTTTTCTGGCCAATGCTTCTCATCCCTTGTCGTAGCATGAAAAAAGATCACGTAAGGCTCGATAGAATCAGTTGAAATAAAATGACGAGCAATACCATAATCCCCTTTTTCTTTTGGTAATGGATAAGATAATGCTTGAGCAAAAAGTTGACGAATACGCTCTACCGCATGTTGTTGATAGGATATGGCATATTTCTTATCGTAGAAGAATGAGGCTATTGGCTCTCGAATACTTTTCCGATCATAGCCATGTTTAACACCATTGGCTAAGCGTGTCGCAAAAAAGGCACTTTTAAAAAGCCCTTGTGCATCAATCACGGCATCATACTGATTGACTTGCAATAAAGTGCGGTAAGATATCCACTCTTTTTTTGTTTGAGCCGAAAAAGGCGATTTTCGCCAACGTCTTAAGGCAATTGGAATGATTTGTTTCACGGCAGAATGCCAACGTGGAATTTCGGCAAAATTCTCTTCCACCACCCAATCAATAGAAAGATTGGGTATAGCTATTTGCGCATCAGTTAATGCCGGCAAAGTATGGATTATATCGCCCATGGAAGACGTTTTGATCACGCATACTTTCATTTAATTAACCTTCTTCCCCAGTGCATAATACCGAGCCCTGACACAGCTAAAATACCACCAATAATCAAGGAAAAATCCACTTGCTCATTCAACCAAACGGCTGAAAATAAAATCCCTAAAATCGGCACTAGAATAATATAAGCTGAGGCATTCCCTGCGCCTAAGTATTTCACGCCATCAAAATACCAGGCGTAGGCCAATACTGTGGCACCAAATGCAAGGCCAAGCAAACTGATCCACTCACCTTGAGATAAATTCAATACCGTAAGCCAATCGTCAGTACTTTCCACGCATAACGCACTCATAAATAACAATAGAAACCCCAAAATAGAAGATAATGTGGTTGCAGTGAGTGAATCAATACCCGCGAGTACTTTTCTAGCCAATAAGGTATAAACGACCCAACAAATTAGTGCGGCAATTAATAATATTTGCCCAAAGCCAAAGGAATCCATCATCTGTAAAAAATTCCCTTTCGTGAGAGCCAATAATGATCCCCCCATGGCAATAGTCATCCCGATTATTACCCAACGATTCCACTTTTCTTTAAATAAAAAAATCGCCAAAAGCGTAGTAAAGACAGGGTTCGTTGCCACAATAACAGCCGCTTGTCCCGCAGGAAGATATTTCAGCCCCCAGATAAAAAACGTGGAATAGGCAAAAACACCGAAAAAGGCGGTGACAAACAAACCAACCCACTGATTTGCACTAAGTTGTTTTGCATATTTGAAACGATTTGCCACATATAACCAAATCATGAGAGGAATAATGGCGAAAAAGAATCGCAAACTTGAGGCGACAAATGTCGGCATGGCCTGAGCAACCACTCGTCCCCAAGGCCAAGAGGCTCCCCATAAAATGGCCATTCCAATTAATTGTAAGTGTATGCGGAGAGGATTCATATCATTAACATATCCTGGTTAATCCTTTTCTATTTGCTTAAAGGCTCTACTTGGTAAGCGTTGATTTTTTCTTGCAAAGCAGATTCAAATGCTTCTCGATGAGCATCATCTTGAAAAGCGGAATGAGGAATATCTAAAAACAATCCAGAACCAACTCGAATTACTAAATAGCCATATTTATTTTCAATATGATGAATATAATGATAACTATATAATGTTTGGCAGAGATCTATTTTAATATATAAACCATCTTCTTGAATTCGTATGGTTTGACTTCCTTTCTCCATTTTGTCGCCTATTTGGTTTTTAATCATATACATATTCAAATAAGGTCGTATTATAAGAGCGTAGAAAAAAGAAAGCATTGAGATAGCAAATAATATATATCCCGCATAATAGGCCAAAATATTCTCATAATAATCATAAAGAACCTCAGCCCAATTCATTATATAAAATGCAATAAAAAGACTTGGTATCAAGTAAAATAAATATAATAAAAAATCTCCAATTCTCATTATCTTACGAAATTTATTGTGCTTATAAATATCACGACTTATTTTTTTTACTGCCTTAGTATAATTTTTATCTAATGTGAGTTGATAGGTAATTTCCATTTTATATTTTCTCTTTCTCAAATCTCCAAAAGTGCGATTAGTTTTTCTGCTACTTTTTCAGGTGTAATATCAATCAAACTTTGATGGTACCCTTCCGAGCTATCTGTACTTTTACGCACCTTAATTAAATCACCTTCAATTAAACGAATAATCACAGCTTTATCTGATAATGGTGGCGTATACGTTGGGCTCGTTGGGCCATAAAGTGCAACCAATGGACGATCTGTTGCTGCTGCAATATGCATTAAGCCACTGTCATTGCTCACCACTGCGGTACAGTTAGCGATTAAATCCACCACTTGATTAAGATTCGTTTGCCCTGCCAAATTCAAACAGAATGGTTGCAGTTCTGCTGGCAATGCATTGCGAATTTGCTCTCCTGCGTCCACATCTTTTGGTGAACCAAATAATTCTACTGCGTAGCCTTTTTCAATTAGCATTTCAGCCAATTTAGCGTAATGATAATGCGGCCAACGTTTAGCTGGACCAAATTCCGCCCCTGGACAGAAACCGATAATCGGACGTTCACCTAAAAATGTGGTCTGTTTTTCGAAGTTTTTTAAGGTTTCCGCTTGTTGAGTTGGGTCAACGCTTAAATAAGGTTTTAGAACAGGAATATCAGCCGCTTTAGGTACCGCATTTTGCTCAAAAGCTAACGCTACATAACGTTGCACCATCATTGGGTAATCACATTTGTTATTGCGTAAATCGTTAAGCAAGAAATAACGACTTTCCCCTTTCCAGCCACGACGCACCGCAATTTTTGCAAAAGCAGGAATAAAAGCTGACTTCAAGGAGTTTGGTAATACGATTGCCATATCATATTGATTGCGTAATGCCTTGCCTAAACGATAACGTTCACACAAAGCAAACTTGCCATGACCAACCGGCATTTCAATGGCATGATGCACTTCTGGCATACGGGCTAAAAGCGGTTTACACCAATTCGGTGCCATCACATCAATTTGGCAATCGGGGTATTGCAATTTGAGTTGTTGATACAAACTGTGCGACATCATCATATCGCCGACCCAAGACGGGCCGATAATTAAAATATTCATGCTTGACCTTATAACAAAAGTGCGGCTAAAAATAAGACTAATTTTAACCGCACTTTATTCATTTTCTAGTATTGAACGACATTATTTGTTCAATATTTTTATTTATTTAACCACGCCATGTA